>NZ_JBVHXY010000015.1:42203-62270 GCF_055569215.1 Kitasatospora sp. NPDC029312
ACCCCAACCCCCCCCCCCCCCCCCCCCCCCCCCCCCCCCCCCCCCCCCCCCCCCCCTCCCCCCCCCCCCCGGGGTCCGGGTCCCCCACGTGCTCAGACCGCGCCGAACTCCCCGGCCCGGACGGCCGAGACGAACGAGGCCCAGGCCTCGACCGGAAAGCTCAGGGCCGGCCCCTCGGGGTCCTTGGAGTCACGGACGGGGACGGTATCGGCAGAGGCGGCCAAGTTACCCGCGACCTCTACGCAGTCGCCGCCGTTGCTGCTGTACGAGGATGTGAACCAATGAGGTTCGGCGGTCACGGCAGTTCCTCCCTTAGCTGGCTGATCAAGGCCACAGACTCCGCCTGCGAGAGTGCGAGGGCCTGCAGCTGATAGTAGGCCGTGAGCGTAGGCCGGACCGCGTCACTGTCCCGCTCCAGGTGCCCCTGTTGTGCGGATTCCGCGTAGGACATCAACGACCGGTTGGCGAGGGTGAGGATGTTCACCGGAAGGTCGAACGGCCGGGCTTCACCTATCGCGTACGGGGCAACCTGAAGCACGGTGTGCGGCATCCTGGCGAACTCCGTCAGGTGGTCTAGCTGATCGGCCATCACCTCAGGACCGCCGACTGGCCGGCGGATGCTGCTTTCGTCCAGTACTGCATGGATCACGGGCGCCGGTTCGCGGCGAAGGTTTGCCTGTCGGCGGGCCAGGTAGGCCACCCGCTCGTCGGCCTGGTCCTGGGTGATGTTGTCCCGGTCCACGGCGGCCGTCGCGATCGCGCGCGCGTAGGCCATGGTCTGGAGCAACCCCGGCACGATCCCGAGGGTGAACAACCGCACCTCGGTGGCTTTGGCCTCCTGCGCGACATACTCCGGGAAGCCCTCCAGCAGCGCCGAATGCTTGAGGTCGAGCGCCTTACGGGCGAAGACCCGGTCCAGCCCAAATGATTTGTCAAGTTCGCGCGACAGCCGTGCCGTTGGGGGGCGGCGACCAGTTTCGACGGCTGACACGTGCGTTGGCGAGTAGCCGATCGACAGTGCCAAGTCTTCCTGGGTCCACCCTCGCTCCTCTCGCAAGCTGCGGAGAAACATGCCGAACTTGGCCGAAGGACCAGAGTCAGGGTTCAGCTCAGCCTTGTTCATCCAGGCCTCTCCAAGCACATCTGACAGGTTGAAGGCTGCTCAAGCCTAGAGGACAGTTGGCGCTCCCGGTAGTCGTTTCACTACGGAGAGGAGCGGACGTTGAGGCTGCAGTCGCCCCCATCTGTCCAGCACGAGGGCATCGAGCGTTTCCAGGTGGTGATCTACCTCGCCAGAACGGGCCCCGGCTTTCCCGAGCTGGAGATGCGGAGCTGCGAGGAGTACGCACTGGCCTTCGGGTGGGAGGTGTCCCTGACCGTCGTGGACGACGAGACCGACAAGTGCCCTGAGCAGCGTCCCCTGCTCCTCGCCGCGCTGCAGGCGGTCAAGGACAGGACCTCCGGTGCGATCCTGATCCCGTCCAAGGCGGCCGTGTCGCCCATCGACGGCGAGTACGACGACTTCGCCGGACAGGTGGAGAGGGCCGGCGGGTTCGTCCAGGTGATCCGTCGATGAGCCCGCGCTACGGGATCGTTCCCGCCGACATCACGGACGGAGCCTGGTACCCGGTCTGGGTCATCCGGGACCACAGGACCGGGAATCTGGTGAAGGCGCTGCCGCCCGCGCCCGAACCGCTGCGGTTCTACTCGTACCACCAGGCCGCCCGATGGGTGAGTGTCAACGACCGGCCCGCTCCGGACGACGGGGTCACCGGATGACCGCCGAACGGTCCGACGAGCCGGTCGGCCACGGTGAGCGCCACGAGATCCGGTTGATCGACTCCCGGAGCCCCCACTTCCTGATGCTGGAGTGCTGGGCCCTGTGGGACCGCGACCGGCACCGATACGTGCGGGTGCACGGCAGTTCGGGCAGGATCAGGCGCTTCTACAGCCGGGCTGCCGCCGATGCCTTCGTCCGCTCCGTCTCCGACGACGCCCGATAGCGGCACGGGGAGGCATCGGCCCCGTCCTGCCGTGGGCGGGACGGGGCCGGTCAAGTGCCGTGCGTATGGCCGGGGGTTACTGCGGGTCCCCGGTGGGGCGACGGCGGCGGGTACCGACCATGCCGAAGGCGCCGCCGATCAGCAGCAGCGCGCCGGCTCCGGCGACGATGACGCCGGTGGCGTCACCGCCGCCGGTGGAGGCGAGGGGCCGGTTGCGGGTGTCCCCGGTGGGGGTGGGCGGGGGCGCGGCGGCGGGGGTGGTCGCCGTGGCGGCGGGGCTCGTGGTCGGCGTCGTGGTGGGGGTGGCCGACGGCGAGGGGGCCTGGGTGGTGGTGCCGGGCGCGGTGGTGCGGGTCGGGGTCGGCTGCTGCGTCGGTCGTGTGGTGGTGGGTTGGCCGCTCGGCACCGCGCTCGTGGCGCTCGTCGTGGCGCTCGTTGTGGCGCTGGGGGTGACCACCGGAGTGGCCGTCGGACCGCAGTCCGCCGTGGGGGTCCGGGTGCCCGGCACGGGCGGAGGGGTCGTGGTGGCCGTCGGCGAGGCGTGGCGCTTGGTGGGCGAGACGGACGGTGAAGTCGGATCCGGGGAGGCGGGCGGGCTGGTGGGCTTCGCGGTTTCGGTCTTCTTCGGCTTGGGGGACGCCGGGCTGCCGGTGGGCTCGGCGGGCTCGGTGGTGGCCTTCGGCTTCGGCGAGTCGTCGCCGGAGGCGCCGGAGTCGTCAGAACCGTCGGAACCGTCGGAATCGTCGGATCCCTTCGTCGACTTCGCCTTCCTGGCCTGCTCGGTCTCCGTCCTCACCAGGCGCCGGCTCTGCGAGGCGCTCGCCTCCGGGGAGTGGGGCGCCTCCGAGCTCGGCTTTCGGGTCTCGTCGTCGTGCCGGGCGGCGGTGGCCGACGGCGAGGGGGTCTTCCCGTCGTCCGCGGGCCGGGCGGTCGTCGAGGGCTTCGGATTCGTGGTGACGGCCGGGCCGGGGCAGTGCGCGGCGCCGTCCGAGGGCGTGGAGTCGGTGTGGTAGCCGGCCACGATCTTGGTGAACTCGTACGGACTCTGCTGGATTCCGCCGCACTTCGACGCGGTGTCCTTGGAGAACGCCCCGGCGCAGGAGCGGTCCCGGTTGACGGCCCAGAAGGTGAAGCGGGCGAGGTGGTGGGCGGCGGCGAAGTCCCGCATGGCCTGGAAGTCCGCCGGGGAGACCACTTCGTCCGGGGAGTCGCTGTGCCCGTTGATGGACGACAGGCCCGTGTGGCGCCAGGCGGTGTCCGCGTCGTAGCCGTAGGACTTGACGAGACTCTGCTGGACGCCGGCGAGGGCGGCTTCGGTGGCGTCCACCACGGTGCCGCTGTGGCGGTCGAAGTCGAAGGGCATGGCCACCCAGCCGTCCACCGCCAGGCCGGCCTTGGCCGCCCTGGTGATGAGGTCGGTGCCGGCGGCGTCGGGGCCGTTCTCCTCGGTGCTGAGGGTGACGTAGACCCGCAGGCCGGGGTTCTTCGTCGTGACCGTCTTGAGCGCGTCGACCACCCGCTGACGGGACTCGGCGCCGGACAGCTCGGTGTTCTCGATGTCGATGTCGATCGCCTTCAACTGGTAGGCGTCGATCACCTTCTGGTAGGCGGCGGCGAGGTGGGTGGCGTCGGCGCACTTCTCCCCGAGCTTGTCGCCGTCCCAGCCGCCGAACGAGGCCACCACGTCGCCTCCGGCGGCGCGGATGGCCTTGATCCTGGCCTCCTCGTCGCTTCCGGTCAGCGCGCGCTCGCCGTCCCAGGCCGGCTCGCAGCCGTGGCCCGCGAGGAGGAAGGCCAGGGTGAACTGCCGGATGCCGGTCGCCTTCATCACCTCGACCGGGTCCTGGGCGTCGCCCGACTCGCCCCAACCGAAGTACTCGTAGACGGCGTTGAGGCCGATCGGGTCGGTGGCGGCGGCCGGGGCCTCGTTCTGCGCGACGATGAGGACGCCGCCGGCCGCGAGCGCGGTGGCAGCGGCGGCGATCCGCCGTCGACGGCTGAGCCGGTGTTTGGACATGGCAGGGGACCTCCTGGCTGGAAGGGGACGGGGGGACCCCGCGGCCACGGCATCGCTCGTCCTGGAACGGCGGGCGGACCGGGGCTCGGCGCCGGTCCGGCCGAGCCGCCGGGGGGCGGGAGCCCGTTCGGGGGTGCCGACGCGCACGGTGCCGACGCGCACGGTGGCGGGTGCACGGCCCTCGCGGTCACCGCCGTACGGAGGGGTCCTCAGCGAGGGACACGGAACAGCCCCCGCGTCCGGTTCACTGTCCGCGGGACCGGCCCGCCGGGCGGTCGACCTCCCCTGCGGAGCGGCTCAGGCGCCCGGTCATGGGGGCGCCGCCGGTCGCGGCCCTGACGGCCCGTCCGGTCCGGCGGCCGACGGAGCGGCCCGCGCGTCCGCCGCCCGCCGGGGCCCGTCAGGCCGCCCCGCCCGCCGCTGCACCGGAACGCCGCGCAGCAGTTCGTCCAGCAGCCGTTCCAGGACCTCCGGCGCGGCGCCGTCCGCGGCCACGCCCGCGGTGGCCACGCCCGCCGGGGTCGCGCCCGGGGCCCGGGGTGCGGGAGCCGGTGGCTCCCCCACCGGGCTCGCGCCGCCCCGGTCCGCCGCAAGGGCGCGGCGGGGAAGCGCCGTACCGTCGCTCCGCCTCGCGCTCGTGGTCCTCCCCAGGACGCCCTCGAGCATCCGGCTCAACCGGTCCACCAGGAGCACCCGCCCGGAGTCGGCGACCTGCTCGGCGTCCGCGGCCGGCACCGAGTCGGCGACGCGCTGCGGGACGGTCGGCTCGGGCGTCTCGCGCGCCAGCTCACCGATGAGCCGACGGGCCAGCTCGAGCGCCTGCTCCGCGGTCTCCAGCGCCCGGGCGGAAGCGCCCTGCGGGGGAACGGCTCCGGTCACGCACTCCAGTGCCGCGCCCGCCGCCCGCACCACGTGGTCGAGCAGTCGTCGGGTGGCTGCCACCCGTTCCGGGCAGGGTAGTTCGGCGGCCAGCTCGACGGCGTAGAGGCGGGCGAGACGGTCGACCTGGAACAGCCCCGGCAGGGCCTCCAGCACGAGGTGCGCCGCGTCCAGCTCGGCGAGGAGCTGGCGGGCCCGCACCAGTGAGACGCCCGTCAGCGCCGCGGCGTCCCCGGTGTCGAGGGTCTCGCCGGGGTGCAGTCCGGACAGGGTGAACAGGCGTCGCGCCTCCTCGGGCAGGACCCGCACGCTCCGGTCGAGCGCCGTCGCCATCCCGAGCATGCCTCCGGTGGCGAGGGCGGCGAGGCCGGTGCGCCGGTCGGCCATCTCCTCGGCGAGGTCGTTCAGGGACCAGGCGGGCCGGGAGGCCAGCCGCGCGCCGGCCACCCGGAGTGCCAGCGGCAGCCAGTCGCACAGCGCCGCCAGCCGCCGGGCCGCGCACGGCTCGGCCGCGACGCGCTCCGCTCCGGCCACCCGGGCGAGCAGGTCGACGGCCTCCTGCTCCGCCAAGCCGCCGAGGGGCAGGGGGATGGCGGCCTCGCGCACGACGAGGTCGGTCAGCCGGGAGCGGCTGGCGATGACGACCACCGGCTCGGGTGAGGCGGGCAGCAGGGGCTCGACCTGTGCGGCGGAGCGCGCGCCGTCGAGGACGAGCAGCAGCCTGCGGCCCTCGGTCAGGGTGCGGAGGCGCTCGGCGGCCTGGCCGGGGTCGGGCGGCACCTCGTCGGCCGGGACGCCCAGTCGCCCGAGCACCGCGGCGACCGCCTCCGCGGGGGTGAGCGGCTCCTCCTCGCCGAATCCCCGCAGGTCGAGGTGGATCCGGCCGTCGGGGAAGCGGTCGGCGTGGGCGTGCGCCCACTGCAGCACCAGGCTGCTCTTGCCGGCGCCGGCGACGCCGGTGACCAGCACGGGACGGCCTTCGGCGCGCAGCGTCGCCTCGTCCAGCCGGCGCAGTTCGGCTGCGCGGCCGACGAGTTGTCCGGCCATCCGCGGCAGGGCGTGGTCGGCGATGCGCGACAGCGCGTGGTCCGTGCTCCGCGGCAGCGCGTGGCCGGCCGGGGCGGTGGCAGCGGCTCCGTCCGAGCAGCCGAGGGCCTCGCCCGCCTCGCGCAGCAGCCGGCCCGACGTGCGGCCGTGGGCGGCGAGCCTGGAGCGGGCCCGCTCGTGGAGGAGCTTCGCGTCGGCGGCCCGGCCGGCCTGCTGGAGGCAGCGGGTCAGCAGGACGGCCGTCTGCTCGCGCAGGGGGTCGGCGGCGACGGCGGCGCGCAGCTCGGTGAGCGCCTCGGCGCCACGGCCCAGCGCCAGCAGTCGCTCCGCGAGCCCTTCGGCGGCGACGGCGCGCGCGGTGTCCAGCCGCCGGCCGGTGGTCTCGGCGAGGGTCCGCGAGCCGCAGTCCGTCAGGGCGGGCCCGGTCCAGAGGGCGAGGGCCTCGCGCAGCAGGGCGATGGCGTGCTCGGTGTCGGCGGCCTCCTCGGCGGCGGCCGTCAGGCGTTCGAAGCGCTCGGCGTCGACCAGTTCCGGGTCACCGACCAGCAGGTACCCCTCGGGCCTGGTGAGCAGGTTGAGCCCGTCGCCGAGTCCGCGCCGGACGGCGGAGAGGTGACCGTGGAGGGCGGCCCGGGCGGTGGGCGGCGGCGCGCCGTCCCACACCGTGTCGAGTAGCCGCTCGACCGGGACCGGGCGGTTCAACTCACTTGCGAGCAGCGCGAGCACGGCCCGGCGACGGGCGCCGGCCACGACGACGGGGTGCCCTTGCTCGCAGCGGACTTCGACTCGGCCGAGCAGCCGGACGCGCACACTTTCTCCTGGCGCCTTGGACGGAGGAACGGGACGGCCCGAGGATATGAAGTTGCTGATCTTCGTCCAAGCCCACCCCGCGATTGGTAAGGAAACCCAACTATCCTTTGCCGCTTGGTACTTGCCTACCGAAATCGGTGATCGTCGGCTCCCAAGCTTCGCCCGGAGTTCACCTTCCGCTCATCGTGGACACGGCATCTCCGTCTCGGGAAGGCCTCCGGCCACCTCGGTCGACGCGCGTAGAAGCACCGCACATAAAGGATGATTAAATGGCTTCCCGGCAGCTCTGCCGGTCGCCGAACCCCTGGGGAGTACATGCGCATCCGGCTGCTCGGGCCGACCGAGCTCAGGGCCGACGACGGACCGACCGTTCCGGTGTCGGGAGCCAAACGCCGGGCCGTACTGGCCCTGCTGGCCCTGGAGTTCGGACGCCGGGTACGCGTCGAGCGCTTCTACGACCTGCTGTGGGACGAAGCACCCCCCGTACAGGCCAAGGCCGTGCTCCAGGGGCACGTCGCCGCGCTGCGCAAGCACCTGAACGGCACCGCCCTCACGCTGGAAACCCACCCCTCGGGCTACCTCCTCAACGGGGACCCGGAGTCGGTCGACGTCCACCGCTTCCACACGCTCACCGCCCGTGCCGGCGACGAACCGCACGACGGGACGGCCGCCGCCCTGTTCGGCGAGGCCCTGCGGCTCTGGGAGGGCGACGCACTCGCCGACCTGCCCGACACCGAACAGCGGCGCGAACTGGCGGGCCGGCTGGACCGCGCGTACGAGCAGGCCGTGCACGACTGGACCGAACGGCTGCTGCGCACCGGTCAGGGCAGCACCGCCCTGCCCGTACTCGAACAGCGCCTGCACACCGAATGGCTCCAGGAGCCGGTCACCGCGCTCCTGGTGCGCTGCCTGCACCAGGCGGGGCGCCCGGCCGAGGCCCTGAGGCTCTATCACCGCGCGCGCACCGGACTCGCCACGGAGCTGGGCCTGCACCCGGGCCCGGCGCTGCAGGCCGCGCTGGCCGCGGTGCTCGCCGACGAGCCCGCCACTCCGGCCCACGGCGACACCCGCGACCGGATCGAGCCCCCCGAGGTGCGGGACCGGCCGGCCGCCCTGCGCCACCCCGCCGCAGTTCCGGCCCGGCCCGTCACCGGCCCGCTGCCCCGCCGCACGCCCGGCTTCGTCGGCCGGAGCGCCGAACTCGACTGGCTCGACCACGCCTGCGGCCCCGACCGCCCCGACCACGCGCTGGCCGTGGTGGTGGGCGCGGCCGGCGCCGGCAAGACCGCGACCGTGGTGCGCTGGGCCCACAGCGCGGCCGCCGGCTTCCGCGACGGGCACCTCCACCACGACCTGCGGGGCTTCGACCCGGCCCGGCCCAGCGACCCGGCCGAGGTGCTGGCCTGCTTCCTGCGGGCGCTCGGGCTCGCCGAGGCCGAGATCCCCGAGGACCGCGCCCGGCGCGGAGCGCTCTACCGGGCGCTCACCGCCGAGCGCGAGCTGCTGGTGCTGCTCGACAACGCGCGCAGCGCCGCCGACGTCACCGAACTGCTGCCCGCCGGACCGCGCAGTGCCACGGTGGTGACGAGCCGCAACACCCTGGAGGACCTGGTCGTCTCCGAGGGAGCCGCGCTGCTGCGGCTGGAACCGCTGCCCGAGACCGACGCGCTCGGTGTGCTCGCCCAGGTCCTCGGCGAGGAACGGCTCGCCGCCGAGCCGGCCGCCGCCCGGCGGCTGGCCGAGCTGTGCGGCCACCTCCCGCTCGCCCTGCGGATCGCCGCCGCCCGGCTCGCCGCCCAACCGGCCTGGACCGTCGGCGACCTGGTCGCCGAGGCCGAGGACGAGCGCACCCGGCTGCCCGCGCTGGACGCCCACGGCGGCGTGAGCGTGCGCTCGGCCCTCAACCTGACGCTGCGCCGGCTGCCGCCGGCCGCCGTCCGGCTGGTCGCCCTGCTGGCGGTGCCGCCGGGGCCGGAGATCGACGTACCGACCGCGGCCGCCCTGCTCGAAGCGCCCCCGGCCGAGGCCCGGCGGGCGCTCGGCGCGCTGACCGCCCACCACCTGCTCACCGAAACGGCCCCGGGCCGGTACGGCCGCCACGACCTGATCCGGCTCTACGGCCGGGAGTTGCTCGACGCCGATCCGCCGCAGGAGCGGCACCAGGCGCTGGTCCGCCTGCTCGACTACCACCTCAGGGCCGTCATGGCGGGCGCCCGGCTGCTCCAGCCGCACCTGACCGAGTTCGAGCGGCCGGTGGAGTTCCCGCCGCCCGTACTGCCCGAGCTGCCGGACGTGCGATCCGCGTTGGACTGGTTCCGCGCCGAGGAGCCCACCGTGCGCGCCCTGGTGGCCGCCGGTACCGAGGCCGGCGAGGACGACCGGTCCTGGCGGCTGGCCTTCCTCGCCAACTGCCTCTACTTCGGCGCCGGGCGGCTCACCGACCGGCTCGACTGCCTGCGGCACGGCCTCGCCGCGGCCACCCGCACCGGCGATCCGGTGGCCACGGCCCTGCTGGAGGCCTCCACCGCGCGGGCCCTCAGCGGCAAGCGCCGCCCGGCGGAGGCGCTGGTCCTCGCCCGCCGGGCCGACGGCCGCACGCGCGACCACGACGGGCCCGCGCAGATCTACACCATGGCCGTGCTGGCGGTGGCGCTCGCCGACCACGGCGACCTCGCCGAGGCCAGGCGGCTCTCCGACGCGACCGTACGCCGGCTGGACGAACTCGGCCTCCACCAGGCGGGCGCGACGGTGCTGAGCAACGCGGCGACCCTGGCGAACCTGAGCGGCGACGGGCCGACGGCCCTGCGCCACGCCCGCGAGGCCCGCCGGCTGCTGGCCCCGCACCCGCACGCCACCTTCCACCTGTTCGCCCTCGCCGAGGAGGCCCAGGCACTGCGGCTCCTCGGCCTGGTGGAGGAGTCGGAGCGGACCTGGGAGGAGGCGGTGGCGCGCTGCCGGGCCAGCGCCGCGCGCCACCTCGAAGCGGCCGTCGAGCAGCGCTACGCCGACTTCCTGCTGGCCACCGGCCGGCCGGTGGCGGCCGCCGCGCGGCTGCGCACGGCGGTCGAGCTGTCCCGGGACCTCGGCGACACCGGCGCCGTCGCCGAGCTCACGGCGCGGATCGCCACGATCGACGGGGCGCTCTCGGCTCAGACCGCGACCGGTATCCCCCGGGCCACCAGGATCGGGCGCAGCGCCCGCACCGCGTAGAAGTTGCGGGACTTCACCGTCCCGACCGGTACGCCGAGCGCCGACGCGGCATCGGCCGTCGAACGGCCCTTCAGGTGCAGTTCCACCAGTACGTCGCGGTGGTGCGGCTGGAGCTCCGCCATGGCCGTCGCCAGGTCCTGGGCGGTGAGCACCTCGTCGTAGGGGTCGTGGGTCGCGGCGTGGTGCTCGTGCGCGTCGTCGGGGACCTCCCGGGCCCGGGAGGAGGCCGTCCGGAAGTGGTCGATGGCGATCCGGCGGGCCACCGTGAACAGCCACGGGCGGCTCTCCTCGATCCCGCGCTCGATGGCGGCCGGGTTCTGCCAGGCCCGCAGGAAAGTCTCCTGGAGGATGTCCTCGGCCTTGCCCCGGTCACCGCTGGTGACCCGGAGCATGGCGCGCAGGAGGCCCGGACCGTGCACCCGGTACAGCTCGGCCAAGGTGTCCTGGTCCAGGGTCGCGCGGCCCGAACGGGGGTGTTCGGCCCGCTGCTCGGCGGATCGTGGTGAAGCGGCGGCTTCCTCGGTCACTGCTCTGTCCTTCGCTCCGGTACAACGGCATCGGCGGGCGACCGCGGGGGTGTCTTCGTGGTGAGCCCCGGTGTCTCGCCCTGACGGGAAAACCGTCCCAGCCGTCGCCAACGTCCGCCCAACGGCCGCGGCGGCCGCCGCGTTGGCGGTCGTTGGCGGGCGTTGGCGGGCGTTGGCGGGCGTTGGCGGGCGTTGGTGGACGTTGAGCCGTGCCGGACGGGCGCTCAGGTCCGGGGCGCGAGTGCGGCGGTGAGCCGCTGGACGCCGTCCTCGCCGAACCGCAGCACCAGGACGGCGATCCAGCCGGCCAGGTCGGCGCGCTCGCGCTGGGTCCAGGTCGGGGCCGAGGGATGCTCGTCGACCAGCAGGACGCGGGCCAGCACCAGGTGGTCGGCGCCGGGGGTGGGCCGGACCCGCCCCGCCAGCCCGTGGAGGGCCGTCCGTCGGGCCGTGCCGACGACCTCCCGGGCGGTGGCCGGGGGCACGCCCCACCCGGCCGGGAGGGCCCCGGCAGTCCTCGTCGCGCCGGTGGACGGGGCGGGCGCCGGTTCCGCGTCACCGGCCAGCCAGGCGGCGATCAGCCGCCGCGCCGTCGCCTCCTCGAGCGGTCCGCCGCCGCCCGGGCCGTCCGTCATGACCGTCGCCCTGTCACCGTCGCGGTCCACTGCCGTGATCGCCATCGGAGTCCACCTCACCCGTCTGCCCGGCCCTGGACGCGAGCCGCTCGCCTGCCGTGCCTCGGCACTGTCGTGTAGTTGAACGGAGAACATGCCCGCAGCTGTTCACCGTGGCGGCAACCGTTCGGCGCGGAAGCGACCGTTTCGGGAGAGCGGCGGCGCACAGGTCCGCAGACCGCCCCGCCCCGCCCCGGTCCCGAGCCGGGCCGTCAGCCGGCGGCGCGTCCCGCCCTGTGGCGGCCGAGCCGCGCGGCCAGCCCGCCGAAGCCGACCAGCACGACCAGTCCGGCGCTGCCGCCCGCCACCGCGAGGGCCCGCCAGGCCTTCGAACGGTCCGGCCCCGGGTCGATCCGGACCGGGACGCCCGGAACGGACGCCGGGGAGGCGGTGGACCAGGAGACGGTGACGGCGGCGACCGGGTCGACGACCCCGAACCCCACCGCGGCGTCCGGCAGCCGGGTGCCGGGGTGGTAGGCGGTCGCCTCCAGCCGCCGGATCAGTTGCTCCGGTGTCAGCTCGGGCCGCAGCGCGAGCACCAGGGCCGCGGCCCCGGCCACGTAGGCGGTGGCGCAGCCCGGTCCGGAGGCGGTGAACAGGCCGCCGCCGGGCCCGGTGCCCGTCACGCCCTCGCCCGGGGCGACCAGGTCCACCCGCCCGTCCAAGCCGCCGGCGGACGTGCCGTTCGGCCCGGTGGAGGAGACCGCGAGCACCCCCGGATAGGAGGCGGGGAACACCGGCGAGCTGGTGCCCCGGCCGTCCGGGGCCGCCGGGGCGACGACCAGTGCTCCGCGCGCCGCCGCGTACTTCACCGCGTCGCTCAGGGCGTCGCTCGGTCCGGGGACGGGCACCTCGACCGCGATCACCCGGGCGCCCTTGTCGACGGCGGAGCGGATTCCGCTGCCCAGCAGGTCGGGGGTGGTGGCGCCGGCGTCGTCGGTGACCGCGACCGACAGCACGCGGGCCTCGGGGGCGAGGCCGGCGGGGCCGCCGTCGGCGGTGCGGCGGCCGGCCACCAGGGCGGCCGTGAAGGTGCCGTACCCGACGCAGTCGCGGCCCGCGTCCCCCGTGCCGTAGACCCTGGGCCCGAGCTGCAGCCGCCCGGCCAGGGCCGGCAGTGCCGCGTCCACGCCGGAGCCGACCACCGCGACGGTGACCCCGGCGCCCCGGCTCAGCGGCCAGGCGTCCTCGGGGCGCAGGGCGGCCTGGGCCCAGCCCGCCGTGTCGGCCGGGCGCGCGGAGGGCTTCAGGCAACCGTCCTTCTGCACGTCCTGCCTGGTCTGCGC
This sequence comes from Kitasatospora sp. NPDC029312, assembly GCF_055569215.1. Lineage (NCBI taxonomy): Bacteria > Bacillati > Actinomycetota > Actinomycetes > Kitasatosporales > Streptomycetaceae > Kitasatospora > Kitasatospora sp. NPDC029312. The sequence goes on from NZ_JBVHXY010000015.1 coordinate 54,657, forward strand.
GAGCGGCGGCGGCGGTTCCGCCGTGGCCGAGGCGGTGGGCGCCGGGGGCGCCGCCCCGGCCGGTGGAGCGGCGGCAGCCAGCAGCGCACCGGCGATCGCGGCGCCCGCCCAACGACGCCCGGTCATACCGCGCTGCCCGACCGCACCGGGGCGACGTCCTGGGGCAGCAGCAGGCTGAGTTCGGCCAGGTCGGAGACGTCGAGCCGGCTGAGCCGGCCCGCCTGACGGGTGATCATGCCCTCCAGGGTCTGCCGGGCGGTGCGGCCGTTGCCGAAGGTGCGGTCGCGCGGCATGGTGGCGAAGGCCTCGGCGAGCGCGTCGACGGTCTGCGGGGCCAGCACGTAGCCGGCCTTCTCGGCGTGCAGGCCGACGATGGTGACCAGTTCCTCGTCCGTGTAGTGCTCGAACTCGATCTGCCGGGAGAAGCGGGAGGCCAGACCGGGGTTGGAGGCGAGGAAGCCGCGCATCTCGTCCTCGTAGCCGGCCACGATCACCACGACTTCGTCGCGGTGGTCCTCCATCAGCTTCATCAGGGTGTCGACGGCCTCCTGGCCGAAGTCGTTGCCGGCCCCGCCGCGCGGGGTGAGGGTGTAGGCCTCGTCGACGAAGAGCACGCCGCCCCGGGCCCGGTCGAAGGCCTCCTTGGTGAGCTGGGCGGTGTGGCCGACGTACCGGCCGACCAGGTCGGCGCGGGCGGTCTCGACCAGCTGACCCTTGGGCAGCACGCCGAGCTCCGCGAGCAGCCTCCCGTACAGCCGGGCGACGGTGGTCTTGCCGGTGCCGGGCGGCCCGGCGAAGACCAGGTGGTGGCTGATCGCGGCGGTCGGCAGCCCGGCCTCCTCCCGGCGGCGCACCTGGGTGATCAGGTTGACCAGGTCCTCGACCTGCTCCTTGGCGGCCGGCAGGCCGACCATGGCGCGCAGCTCCTCCAGGATGACGGTGCTGTCCGAGGCCTGCCGCGGCCCGTCCGCCTCCAGCCCGGTGTCCTCGGCGACCAGCAGCGCCAGGTCGGCGTCGGTGATCTCGGACAGCTGGGCGAGCCGGGTGGCCTGGCGGTCGACCATCTCCTCGAAGACCTTGCGGGCCGCGCGGCCGTTGCCGAAGTCCGGGCCCTTGGGCATCCGCTCGAAGAGCGCGGTCAGCGCCTCCCGGGTGCCGTCGGCGAGTTCGTAGCCGTGGCCGGCGGCCGCGCGCTCCACGATGGTGACCAGCTCCGCCACCTCGTAGTTGGCGAACTCGACGGTCCGGCTGAAGCGGGAGGCCAGGCCGGGATTGCTGGCCAGGAAGTCGGTCATCTCGGCGGAGTACCCGGCCACGATGACGACCACGTCGTCGCGGTGGTCCTCCATCAGCTTGACCAGGGTGTCGATCGCCTCCCGGCCGAAGTCGGGGCCGTTGCCCCCGGAGCCGGCGGACAGTGTGTAGGCCTCGTCGATGAACAGCACGCCGCCGAGCGCCTCGGTGAACACCTCGGTGGTCTTGATCGCGGTACCGCCGATGATCGAGGCGACCAGATCGGCCCGGGCCACCTCGGTGAGGTGGCCGCTGCGCAGCACCCCCAGCTCGGCCAGGATGCTGCCGTAGAGCCGGGCGACGGTGGTCTTGCCGGTGCCGGGCGGTCCGGCGAAGATCAGGTGGCGGCTCATCGGGAGGGCGGGCATGCCGGCGAGTTCGCGGCGCCGGGCCAGCTTGTTGAGGTTGACCAGGGTGGCGACCTGCTCCTTGACTGCGGCGAGGCCGACCAGCGACTCCAGCACCTCCAGCGGCCCCTGCACCGCGGGCTCGGCCGGCGCGGCGGGCTCGCCGGAGTCGGCCGGTTCCTCGGAGTCGGCGGACTCGCCGGACCGCACCGCGGCGGCGGCCGTGCCCCGGACTCCGGCGTCGGCGGCGGCCGAGCCGTGGGCGTCGGGGTTGCGGTTGTCCTGGCTGTGCAGGTCCTCCACCGAGAGCCGGGTGCTGGGGGCGGTCTGGCGCAGGCCGGAGCCGCGGTTGCCGGTGACGGTGCAGCCGGTGACGCGGACCGCGTCGGTCGAGTCGACCCGGATCCCGTCGCCGGTGTTGTCCAGCGCCTCCAGCTGGGTCAGCACGGCGCGGGCGCCGGCCCCGATCCGGGTGCCGTGGCGGCGGTTGCCGCGGGCCCGGACCCGGGTGCAGGTCAGGTCGCCGCCGTCGTCGACGGCCAGGCCGTCCTCGGCCGAGTCGATCACCTCGCAGTCCCGCAGCGAGGCCACCCCGGCGGCGCCCACGTGGATGCCCGAGCCCTGGGCGTCGCGCACCGTGGTGCCGCCGACGAAGGTGTTGGCGCCGTCCGCGATCACCACCCCGGCCCGGCCGGCCGCCAGGATCTCGGAGTTCTCCAGCCGTCCGCGGCCGTCCCGGACGGCCTCGACGCCGTTGCCCCGCGCGTCGGTGACGGTGATCCGGCGCAGCAGCGGGTTGGCGCCCTCGCTGATCCGCACCCCGGCGCCGCCGACGTCGCGGACCTCCAGCCGGTCGAGCTCGGCGGTGCTCTCCCCGGTGAGCTCGACCCCGGTGTCACCGCAGTCGCGGACGGCGAGCCTGGTCATGACCGGGCCGGCGGAGTCGGCGACGTGCACGCCGACCGTCTCGGCGCCGCTGACCTCGCACTCCTCGAAGGTGCCGCGGGAGCGCGCGGTGACGTGGATGCCGTGGCCGCGGGTGCGCACGGTGCGGCAGCGGCGCAGCAGCGGGTCGGTGCCGCCGCCCAGCACGATGCCGTGGCCGGCGGTGGCGGTGAACGTGCAGTCCTCCAGCAGCACCCGGGCGGCGGAGCTGACGTAGACGCCGACGGGCGAGTCGCGGACGGCGGTGCGCAGCACCCGGGTGGTGCTGTGCTCCTCCAGGGCTATCGCGGGCTTGTCGGTGGTGGAGATCTCGCAGCCCTCGATGGTGCCCCGGGCCTCGCCGTTGGCGCACACGCCGTTGCCGCGCGCGTCGCGCATGACGCAGTTGCGCACGACGGGGTTGGCGCCCTCGCCGATCACCAGCGCGGAGGTGCCGAGGTGCTCGATGAGGCAGTCCTCGATGACGCTGGCCCCGGTGGAGGTCTCCACGATGCCCGCGCCGGCGGAGTTGACGACGCGGCAGCCGCGCATCGCCAGCGCGCCCTGCTGCCGGGTCAGCACGGCCGTCCAGGAGTTGCCAACCACCTCGCAGTCCTGGAGGGCGGCCTGGCCGCGGGGAACGTCCACGGCGGGCAGTTCCTCGTCCTGTCCGTGCAGGACCAGGCCGGTGAGCTGGACGGCCTCGGCGACCACCTGGACCACGCAGCCGCGGCGCGGGGTGATCTGCACGGTGCCACGGGCGTCCTCGGCGGCGATGGTGACCATCTTGGTGATCACCAGGTTCTCCTCGTACCGGCCCGGGCGCACGGAGATCACCGCCCCGGTGCGGGCCGCCTCCAGGGCCTCGCCGATGGTGCGGTAGGTGCCGCCGGCCTTCTCTTCCTGGCACACCGTCAGCACGTGGCGCGACATGGCTCGTGTTCCCTTCGTTCTGCTGTGCGTGTCACTCTGCTTGCGTGCCACCCGGTCCGGCCCGCCGTGGGGCGGGTCATCCGGTGCAGTCGGCCTTGACGGTCGAGGCGGCCAGGTGCGCGCCGGCGGTGCTGCCCCAGTCGATGCCGCGGGTGTGGAGCACGACCGCGATCCGGCCGCCGCTCACCGGGTAGGTGCCGGCGCTCACCCACTGCCCGAGGTTCTGCGGCTGGTTGACCGAGAACGAGCCGACGGTGCCGCCGCCGTTCTGCACGGTGTAGTAGGCGGGGGCGCCGCCGACCGCCTTGATGTCCCCGTTGTCGGGGACGTAGACGGACAGCCGGCAGCTGCCGGAGGAGACCTGGCCGGTGGTGAAGGTCCACACCACCGAGTTCTCGTCGTCCTTGGTGCGGTCCCCGGACATCGGCACCGAGGTGTACTGCCCGCCGCAGCCCCCGCCGCCGTCGGAGCGGGTGACCCAGTCCTTCGACCCGGAGGACCGGCCCTTCTCGGCGTAACCGGTGCCGGACGAGGAACAACCCGGCCCGGCGGTACCGGCGTAGGACGGCTTGGCCGGCGGCGGGACGACCGCGGGCGGCTGGGGAGCCGGTGGCTGCGGAACCGGCTGGGGAGCCGGCGGCTGGGCCGGGCCGGGGGCGGCGGGCTGGCCGGAGTCGCGCGGCGCGCTGCCGGTGGCGGAGCGGGCCGCCGTCGCCGCCCCGGCGGGCGCGGCGAACACCGCGCCGGCGGGCTGGGCGAGGGGCGCCGCTCCGGCCGGGGCGGGGGCCGCGGGCTGGTCGGGCGTGCCGGGGGCCGGCGCCCCGGCGGTGGCCGGATCGGTCGGGGTCCCGGTGGGAGCGGCGGTCGGGGCGGCACCGGCCGACGGCGTCCCGCCGGGGGTTCCGGCGGGCGTGCCGGACGCCTCGGGCTCCGGGACCGGCGTGTCGGCGCGGCTCATCCCGGTGGCACCGGTCGCCTCGACCGGGTCGGCCCCGCCCTCGCCCCGGCCGAGCACCAGCGGCAGGCCCATCAGCACCACGCCCACGGCGGCCGCCGCGACCGCCGGGCGGGGCAGGCCGCGCAGCCGGCCGCCCCACCCCTCACCGGCGGGCTGGGCGGGGCCGAGCCCGTCCGCCTCGGGGGCGGCGGCCTCGGGCGTGGCGGCGGCGCGGGCGGGCGTGACCGAGGCGAGGGTGCGCGCGGCCCGGGCGGGGGCCCGGACGAAGGCCTGCCGCAGGGCGCCCAACCGGGCGGTGCCGAGCGCGCCGGGACGGCCGGCCGCGGGCTCGGCCTCGGGGGTGCCGGGCTGGGCGGCCGCTCCCGCAGCGGCCTGGGCGGCGCCCGGCCGCCCGGTGCCGGGCGGGGCCGCCTGGGGCCCTGCGGCGGTGGGCCGGGCTGCGGTGAGCCGGGCGCCGGCGGCGCCGGGCCGGGCCGCCGGGCCGGTGGGCGCGGCGACGGGCGCCGGACCGAGCCCGGTCACGCCGAATGCGGCCGCCTCCGCGGCCCCGGCGGGCTCGGGCTTCGCGGGCTGAGGCTGGACGGGCCCGAGCCGGGCGGGTTCGGGTTGGGCAGGTTCGGGTTGGGCGGGTGCGGTCCTCCCGGCCCGGGCGGCGAAGGGCTGGGCGAGGACCGGCTCCACCGGAGCGCCGACCGGGGCGCCGACCGGAGCGGACGGGAACCTGGTGCGCCCCACGGGCGCCACCGGACCCGGCTCGGGGCCCACGGCAGGCTCCGCCGCGCCGACCTCGTCGCCCTCCTCCACCAACCAGGCGATCGCCGGCAGTTGGTACCCGGTCGATTCGCCGCCGCTCACGTTCTGGCCCGTGCCCACCGCAGCTCCTGGTCCGTTGAGTTCTCCGCTTCCACGGGGCGGCCGACGAATTCCGACGATCCGCCCCGCACAGAGCACGGACGGGCACCGGCGCGGGGTTCACCGGTCCGGCCGATTCCTCGGAGGACGGCACTCCGGCACCGCTGCGGCGGTTCGCCGTCGACGGTGAACCGCCTGAGCCTGCCGGGGCGTTCACACTGTCGAACTTTTTCAGGTCCCGACCGAGGAGAGTCCATGTCCCATCCCCGCGCCGGTCGGCGCACCGCCCTACGAGCCGCCGTCGCCGTGTCCGCACTGGCCGGACTCGGCGCCGCCTGGGCCGCACCGGCGGCCCTCGCCGCCGATCCCCGGCCGAACCCCGGCCAGGCCGCGCCCGACTCGACGGACTGGCTGAAGTTCGCCAACGGGCGCCTGGTCTACGGCAAGGACGCCCAGGGCAACCGGATCCCCGACTTCAGCTACGCCGGCTACCGCAACGGCACCCAGCCGCTGCCCACCGCGAAGGTCGCCGTCACCCTGGACCCGGCCGCCAACGGCGATGACACCGACCGCATCCAGCAGGCCCTCGACAAGGTCGCCGCCCTGCCGCAGGGGTCGGACGGCCTGCGCGGAGCCGTGCTGCTGAAAGCCGGCACCTACCGGCTCGGCAAGCCGCTGCGGATCAAGGCCTCCGGGGTGGTGCTGCGCGGAGCCGGCAGCGGCTCGGGCGGCACCCACCTGGTGGCCTCCGGCGACCCCCGCGCGCTGGTGGAGGTCTCCGGCGACGGCGAGCCGAAGAAGAGCGGCGCCGACCACGCCGTCACCGACGCCTACGTCCCGGTCGGCGCGACCACGCTGACCCTCGACTCGGCCGCCGGACTGAAGGTCGGCCAGAGCGTCATCGTCCAGCGGCCGCAGGAGGACCCCTGGATCAAGGCCATCGGCATGGACCACATCCCCGACCGCGACAACGGCGCGGCCTCGAAGCCCTGGACCCCCAACGACGGCCTGGAGTTCCAGCGCACCGTCACGGCGGTCGACGGCAACCGGATCACCCTGGACGTCCCGCTGACCAACGCCCTGGAGAAGGAGTTCACCCACGCCAAGGTGTGGGCGTACGACTTCCCCGGCCGGATCAGCCAGGCGGGCGTCGAAGGCTTCAGCGCCGACGGCTCGGCCTTCACCTCGGCCGCCGGGTACGAGGAGCACGGCTACTTCGAAAGCAGCTTCGTGCGCTTCGCCGCCGTCCAGGACGCCTGGGCCCGCGACATCGCCGCCGACCGGTTCGGTTCGGGCGTCGGCTCGATCGGCAGCACCGCCTCCCGGGTCACCATCACCGACACCTCCGCCACCGGCATGGAGAAGGCGATCCCCCAGCGCGCACCGTTCGCCCAGCCCGGCGCGTACAGCATCGACGGCCAGCTGAGCCTGGTCGTCAACTGCAAGGTGAGCGGCAGCAACGTGCACGCCTGGCTGACCGGGCCCCGGGTGCCCGGGCCGAACGTCTTCTCGCACTGCACCTCGGACAACGTCGGCGGTTTCCGGCTGGACGCGGGCCCGCACCAGCGGTGGGCCACCGGCACCCTGTACGACGACATCACCATGCTCCACTCCCGTGGCCCCAGCGACGACCTCGCGCTGACCAACCGCTCGAGCGCGGGCACGGGTCAGGGCTGGGCCGGCGCCAACCAGGTGATGTGGAACGCCGAGGTCGGCTACTACGGCGTGGAGAACCCGCCCACCGCGCACAACTGGGCGTTCGGCACCGTCGGCAAGCCCGTGGAGGGCCAGCAGAGCGGGGTGCAGGTCTCCACCGGCACTCCGGTGCAGCCCAAGAGTCTGTACGCCCAGCAGCTCGCCGAGCGCGGGGGCACCGCCCCGGCCCCCGAGCCGGCGGCCGTGCCGCCCACGAGCCCGGCGACGACCCCGGCCGGCAGCCCGACGGCCAGTCGTACCGCCGGCACGTCGACACCGACGACCGCGCCCTCCACGGCCCACAGCACCGGCCCGGCCGCGGCCGCGCCGTCCGCGAGCCACAGCAGCGCGGCCGCCGCCGTGGCCGCCGCGACGGCACCGCCCGGCAGCAGCCTGGCCTCGACCGGCGCCGGAGACCTGTCCACCGTCCTGACGGTGGCCGGCGGCACCATGGTCGTCGGTGCCATGGCCCTCGGGCTGGCCCGCGAGCGCCGTCGCGGCCGGGCCGCGGACTGACCTTCCCCCAGCGCGGGGGGGGGGGGGGGGGGGGGGGGGGGGAGGGGGGGAGGGGGGGGGGGGGGCGGGGGGGGGGGGGGGGGGGGGGGGGAAAGA
>NZ_JBVHXY010000015.1:62280-90665 GCF_055569215.1 Kitasatospora sp. NPDC029312
CCAATGGCCGGATGGCCCGCGGGGGGGGGGAACCCCAGCTTGCGTGGGGATCCTTCGCCGTCGCAGCCGCGCGCCGTCGTGGTCGCGGTGCGCTCAGAGGCCTTCCGCGACCTCCCAGACGGTCTCCTGACCCGCCGCCGGCGGGGCCAGCAGGAAGGCCACGGCCCGCTCCTGCACGTCCGGGGCGAGCTCCTCGGGCGAAGCGCCCGCCGCCGTCCGCTCGCGCAGGTGCGCGAGCAGGCCCGGCTCCGGGGCCAGCCCGTACCGGTCGAGGTAGTACGTCACGGTGTCCGTCCAGATCCACCGACCGTCGCAGCGGTAGTCCATCGGCACACCGCCCGGGCGCTCCGGGTCGAGGACGTCCGCCATCAGGCTGGGGGTCATCAGCACGGTGGTCGCCGAGCCCAGGTACCCGACCAGCGCCTCCCGTTCGTCGCCGTCCTCGATCACGGGGTGGTCCTCGTGGAAGTCCGGCCCGGTCAGCGGGTCGACCAGGTCGAAGACGGCGGCAAGGGTGAACTCCGCGGTCACTTCATCAGCTCCTGGAAAATCTGGTCGGCCAGCATGTCCGGCTGGTCGGTGTCGAACGGGATGGCGCCCGTGATCGGAACGCCGAACTGGTCGTCGCGGTCGACTCCGAGGAAGTTCTCGGGCCGGGGCGCCGAGTCCCCGTCGGGCGGGAGGTGGGCGCCGAGCTTCTCGACGACCGGGACGAGCGTACCGTCGGCCGGACGGTCGAAGCGGTACCAGTTCCCGCCTGCGGAGATGCCGGGTCGGCCGGTCTTGGTCATGCCCACCCGGTGCGCCACCACCAGGTCCCCGCGCCGGCCGAAGTCCGGCACGCCGTTCTCGTCGACCTTCGGCACGAACCAGACCGGCCCGTCACCGGCGTAGGCCGAGCCGGTGATCGCGGGGTCGAGCGCCCACAGCCTGGTCATCACCTGCGCCACGTAGCTCGACTCGATCCCGGATCCCAGGCCGCAGGCCACGAACTGGAGCGGCTTCTCGCCGTCCCAGGTCCCGGCCGTCCACGCCTGGTGCAGCCCCATCGCCACCTGGTCGGGCGCGATGAGCCGGTCCACGTGGACGGGGTATCCGGAGTCGGTGTGCATCGCCACGGTGAAGAAGCGGTCGTCGAGCGGGAACCGCTCCATCGCCGCCTGCTTCTGGATGTGCGCCTCCAGGTTCGGCGCCGCGCCGATGACCGTCACGGGCTGGCGCCGGTGGTCCCCGGGCGGGTTGTGGCCGCCGGGCTGGACGGCCTGGTGGCCGGTCGGCGTCAGCGGGGTGTTCGGCGTGTTCGGGCTGGCCGGCGTCAGGTGGCCGCCGCCCGGCGTCCCGGGGGTGCGCGGGGTGCGGGGGGTGCCGGGCGCCTGGAGCGTCGTCCAGTTCTTCTCGATCTCGGCCGCGGAGACGTGCGAGCCCGGCGTCTTGAGCGAGTTGACGAGTTTCAGCAGCCGGTGGCGGTCCAGCGGGACGACCGGCAGCGTGGCGTCCTCGGCCTTGTTCAGACGCCTCAGGTAGGTGTCCAGCTCCGCCTTGGTCACGGGGACCTCGTGGGACAGCTTGAGGCCCTCCCGCACCACGTCCGTCATCCGCCGCACGCTCCGCAGCCGGTCGACGTCGACGTGGCCGGGACCGCCGTGGAGCTCCGCCGCGAGGTTGCCGACGTACCAGGTCTTCAGCCCCATGGCCTCCTTGGTCTTGGCGTTGGGGAAGGCGTGCGTGGCGGACCAGCCGCCGAGACCGTCCGCGTTGGTGACGCCGATCTCCTTGCCCAGGGCCCACAGGTCCGCGTGCTCCTTGACACCCCGGAAGCCGGACAACCCGGCCAGGTGGGCCTGCAGTTCCTCCTTGGCCCGGCGGACGGTCGCCGAAGCCGGCGTTCCCGGCGTGCCCAGCGTCGGGAAGGACGAGCGCGAGTTGGCCTCCTTCACGTTGATGAAGAGCTTGCCGCCGGCCTTCCGCCGCTCGAGAACGGTGTAGGTGCTCCCCGGCTTGCCCAGCACCTCGTGCTCCTGCATCTCGACCGAGAAGGCCGAGATGTCCTTGGCCGCCCCGCCACCGGTCAACTCCATGGTGACCAGCAGCGGCTCGGTGCCGAAGACCTTCCTGCGGCCGTCCCGGAACGTGACGGCGACGGACTCCCGGCGGCTGGTGCTGGCGAAGTCGCTGTGCTTGACGTGCGAGCCGCCGTAGGCCGGGGACAGCCCGGTGAAGCCCTTGATCGAGATCGCGGCGCCGCCGCGGTAGACCTTGCCCTCGGCCGCCGGCAGCTGTTCCAGCGCCGATTCCAGCATCCGGATGTGCTCGCGCATCTCCGCCTTGAGCCCCGGCAGGACGTCCTTCTTCACGATCTCCATGATCTTCGCCCGGTGCGCCATCTCCTCGGCCTTGATGCCGTGGTGCTGCCGGAGCAGGTCCTTGATGGCGGGGTGGAAGGACAGCGACGTGGGCGTCGTACCCGAGCCCCAGAGCAGGTGCTTGATCTGGACGAGCATGGCGTGGTCGACCGAGTCGCCGAACCTCATCATCACGTTGATCAGCGGGAAGGCCGGTCCGGTGTAGACCGCCAGGGCGTAGAAGTGGGCCGGAGTGAGCTTGCTCAGGACCTCCTGGGGGGTCATGTGATTGGTGTTCAACCAGTTCCGGACGCCCTCGACCACCTCCTCGGGCGCGTTGATGTCGTCGTCGTCGAGCGTGCCCTCGGCCATCTCCTTGAAGACCGACATCCGCTGCTCGATCATGTCCCGGTGGGGACCGGCCGGCTCCCCGAAGCCCCCGTCCTTCTCCTTGACCTTCGACACGTAGACCTGCTCGTGCGGCAGCATCCGGTCCCCGCCCGCGTTCCGGCGCACCTCGTCGAGCGAGATGCCGGGCAGGTTGCGGTACATGTCCTCGGCGGACTTCAGGGTGTCCTCGCCGAGCGGCTTCGTCACGCCCGTCAGCTCGACGCCCTTGAGGATCTCGTAGACCGAGTGGTCGTTGGTGGGCAGCATCCAGCCGAAGAGCGCCTTGACCATGTGGTCGGGATCGACCCCCGCGACGTTGAGCAGCTTGAACGCCGTCATCATCTTGGCCGCGGTGGCCGAGACACCCGCGACCAGCCGCATGCCCATCCCGCCGTTGGCCTCCTTGTACCAGGAGGAGTCCGGGCTGAGCTTGTGGACCGACTCCCCGGTGCGCCAGCTGAGCGGCGCGTCGGGCCCGATCTCACCGGGCGCGGCCTCGGGGTTGACGCGGTGCTCGACCAGCTTGTAGACGACCTGGCCGCCTGGCCCCCGGTCGACGAACACGTCGTGGACGCCGGGCAGCGCCCTGAGCGCGTCGAGGTCGTGCGAACCGTCCGCCTTCCGCGGGACGTCCTCCCACGGCACCTCCTCGAGGCGCACTCCGAAGACGTCCCAGGCCAGCGGGTTGACCTTGAGGAAGGCCACCTCGCGCTCGCTGAGCTTGACGCCGGCGACGTCCAGCTGCACGGCCGAGGGCCCCGGCACTTCGTTCGCCGGCCGCGGGCGGCGGGCCTGCAGGCTGGCCAGGTAGCTCTTGCCGTCGGAGAGCCAGGTCTCCGACTGGGCCAGCACGTTGCCCGTCGCGAACACGTCCCGCTCGAACATGGTCGCGTGCTTGGGACTGACGGTGCTCAGGACCTCGTGGAGCCCCTTGCGGACCGTGCCCTCCAGGAAGGCGTGGTGCTCCTTGAGCGCTGCCACGTTCAGGCCCAGTTGCTCCGCGCGGGCCCAGTCCTGCTTCTCGATGATGGTGTTGAACAGCTTCTTGAGGTTGAACTCGCCGTCGTTGAAGTAGGCGCCGTTGAAGAACGCGGTCATCAGCTCACGGGTGTTGCCCCGCTTGATGAGGTCGCCGATCTGCTGCGGGGTGAGCTGGGTGCCGACCTGCCCGGCGGACGTCGGATCGTCCTTGAGGATGGTCTTGACGCGGTCCAGGGCCGACACCTCGGGGTTGGCCTGCTGGATCACGTACAGCAGCTTCGCCACCGCCCTGCGGGCGGCGTCCTCCGCCTCCGGCAGGTTGTGGCAGTACGCCCCGAGCTTCGCCTCGAAGTCCCGGGTCGCCGTGGCGTACTCCGGCGCGTCGTAGACCGCGCGCTTCCCGAACGGGGTCGCGCCCGGCATCTCGTGCGGGACCGTCGGCGAGTCGGACCAGTGGAGGCCCTCCGGCAGCCCGGTGTGGGGCGCCGGAGCGGACAGGTCCGCCGGCAGGTGCGGCCCGAGCTCCTCGACTCGCGGCTCGGCCGGGTGCTGCGGACCCTGCGGCTGTTCCTGCTGCTCCGGCTGCTTCTGCTCATGCTGTCCCGGCTGTCCCGGCTGTCCCTCCGGCCGGTCGGTGGCGTGCTGCGGGTGCTCGCCGGCGGCCTCCGGCAGGGAGACCTTCAGCCACCTGCCACCCGGCACCACGACCGGCAGGCCGTTGGCGTCGAAGCCGACGGCCTTCGCCACGACGAGGTGCCCCGGGCCGTTCGACTCGACGGTGAAGGCACCGGTGGGCTTCGGCACGAACCAGAGCCTGCCCTCGGGGACGTACGCCTCCAGCGGCCCGTCCACCTTGCCCCGCAGCGCGCGCAGCACCTCCCCCGCGTACGAGGAGGCCCCGCCCGTGCCGAAGTCACAGGCCGGGAACTGCAGCGGCTTGCCCGCCTCCCAGATCCCCCGCGCCCGCAGCTCCACCAGGACGTCCGCCAACTCCTCCGGGCCGACCCGCTCGCCGTGCCAGGTCGGGGCACCGTCGGCGTGCTCCGTGTGGAACGCGACGGAGAAGAACCGCGGGTCCTTGGGGAAGCGGCCGACGGCCGCGCCGGTCTCGTGCAACTGGGCGGCCGGGCTGTCCGGATCGGCCAGCCAGCGGACGTCGGAGCCCGCTTGGGCGTGGACCAGGGCGTCCACCATCTCGTGGACCCGACCGGGCGGCGGACCGGGCTCGGTGGTGAACGGGTGCTCGGGCAGCGGGTTCTCGGACGGCACGTACTCGGAAGGCGCGTGCTCGGGCAGCGGGTTCTCGGACGGCACGTACTCGGAAGGCGCGTGCTCGGGCAGCGGGTGGTCGGGCAGCGGGTGGTCGGCCTGCGGGGTCGACGGCGGCTCCGTGACCGACGGCTCCGTGACCGGCTGCTCCGGCTGCGGGTGCGACGGCGTGTCCGTGCCCGGGTGTTCGGCGGTCGAGGGGTGGGTCGAGAGGTGGTCCGTCGCCAGGGTCGTCTGCTCGATGGGCCGGCCCGAGTTGTCGAAGCGGACCAGCCGCACCCCGCCCTCGTGGTCGCCGAGCAGCAGGTCGACCGGCGCCATGAAGGTGTCCGTCACCCGCCGGGCCGCGGCCATCGGGTCGTCGCCCAGCAGACCGCCCTCCACCCGCAGCACGATCCGGAACGAGCCCATGTCCTGCGACATCAGCTTCGGCATCAGGGCTTCCTCCAGCCCCGCCGGATCCAGCGGCACACCACCGGACAACTCGCGCACGTCGAACGGGGTCGCGGTCAGCTCGTCGTTCGGGGCCTCGTACCGCACCGACTCCCACGCCACCTTCCCGGCACCGGACTCGGTGGGGACCGGAGCGGGCGGCGGCTCCGCCGCGGACTTCCCCATCATGTTCCGCAGGTCGGCCTCGTCGAGCACCTTCGCCTCGACGGGGCGCAGCCGGGCCCGGATGTTCTCCTCGGTGAGCGGCAGACCGTCTACGCTCACCTGGCCGACCGCGTCAACGGTCGCGCGCAGGTGCTCCATGGTCACACCGTCCGTTCCCGCCCCGTGCAGGTGGTTGGCGTAGCTCGCCACGGCGGTCATCGTCAGGTGGCCGGGGAACATCGCGTGCGCGAGGTCGGACAGGTGCCGGACCGCCTGAAGCTGCTGCACACCGGCCTCGTCCAGGGCCGGAACGCCGTCGCCGTACAGCGAACGCCCCAGCCGGACCAGGTCGAGCACCTGGTGGTGGTGCACCGCCGCGTCGCCCGGGCCGGTGCCGGCGTGCAGGCCGACCGCGTCGCCGATCCGGCTGATCAGGGTGTGGTCGGCGGGGCCGGCGGCCGTGTTGAACTGGTCGCCGAGCGAGCCGGTGGCGTACCGGTCGAACCGCTCCATGCCCTCGACCAGGTGGTCGGCGATCTCGTGCGTGGTGTAACCACCGAGGAAGAGCTCGAAGGAATTGGTCAGGACCGCCGGCTTGAAACCCTGCTCCAGCAGGAACTTCTGCATCAGCACGCTGACATTGACCCGGCTGTTGGCGTCGGTGAACGGCTGCATCATCTGCAGGGCCCTGGTCACCTTGGCGATCGCGACCAGCTTCGAACGGTCGTCGGCGGCCGCCGCGGCCTCGCCGTAGTAGCGGTCCAGCACCGCCTGGACGTGCCCGGGCGCCTCACCGTGGGCGTAGTTGATCGAGATCATGCCCTCGCCGTTGGGCCCGCCCCGCGAGAACGCCACCAGCGGGGGCTGGGTGTTCCTCGGGGTCGCGGACTTGGCCGTGAAGTCCGCGAGCAGCGGGCGGCCGTTGATGACGTCCTCGGCGAGGTCGGACGCCATGGTGGTCCGGCCGGTGCCGCGCATCGTGGTGCGCAGGCCCTCGCCGCTGGTGCCCGACCAGACCGTGGCGACGTTGGAGCCCGCCCCCTCGACCAGGTGCCGGGTGGCGAGGTCGTGCAGTCGCTCGTACGCGCGGACGTCGATCCGCGACCAGTCGTGGCCCCCGGGCGCGCCGTCCAGCACCTCGCGGAACAGCTCGGTCATGCTCTCCCGGAAACCGGGGTACTTCGTCCGGTCCAGGTGGTTCGCGGCGTCGGACGGCGAGTTGGTCAGAGCGTCCTGGTGGACGTTGGCGTCGATGAACAGCCGCCACCAGGAGGACTCGGGGATGAGGTCCGAGAGCTTCGGCGCGCTGTGCGCGGGCGGTGCCGGTTCGGTGTCCGGCCCCGGCTCGGACTCGGGGCTCCCGCCCAGGGCGTGCGACGGCGCGGCCTCCGTCCGCTCGTCGGCCGTGGGCTTCGGGTGGTCGTCCGGGGACGGCACCGGGTCGTGGGACTCGTCGCTCGGCTTCGGGGACGGGTCCGGCTTCGGGACCTCAGCGGCCGGCTTCGGCGTCGCGTCCGGCTTCGGCGTCGCGTCCGGCTTCGCCTCCGGCGTCGGATCCGGCTGCGGCTGCGGCTGCGGCTGCGGCTGCGGGTACTTCGGCGTCGCGAGACCGTCCGGGTTGGTCTCGCTGAACGTCAGGTAGTGGTCGCTCATCACCTTCGCGTCGACGGTCTCCCGTTCCGGGATGTCGACCGTGATCGGGATGACGCCCTTCTCGACCAGCTTCTCCTTCCCCTTGAAGAAGACGACTTCGACCTCGGCGAAGCCGTCGTACCGCGCCATCGGCGTCTTGAACTTCGCGTGTGACACGACCTGGCCCGAGTTGCCGACGGCCAGGCCCTCGCGGGTGCGGTGCGAGCCGCCGAGGGTGGCCTGGAAGGTGCCTTCGGCCCCGCCGAGGTCCGCCTTGACGCCGCCCTGCACCTGGCCGCCCCAGAGCGACCAGTCGAGCCTGGTCCTGGTGGCGCTGGTCGAGGTCGCGTTGGACGGGCTGAGTTCGACGTCGCGGTCGGTGCGGTCGTACTCCAGTTGGAGGACCTTCAGGTTCACCTGCACGCCGCCGTCCGACACGAACAGCCGCCGCCCCGGGGAGGGCGTGCTCAGCGGCTCGCCGCGGGTGGCCGCGCCGAAGTGGCTGGCGAGCTGGGCGTGGTCGCCGGTGTTGCGGGCGAGGCTCTCCATCCGGTCCCAGGTGCGGCCGCCGAAGAACGTGCGGCCCTTCACCCGCAGGAGGTCCTGCACACCGCCGGAGTCGCCGAGCCAGCGCATGACGTCGATGTCCCGCAGGCCCTCGGTCCAGACCCGGGCGGGCGGCGCCTTGACCACGGTCTCGACCGGCGGTTCGGCGGGCGCCGACGGGCGGGCGGCCCCGGTGCGGTCCTTCGGTGCCTCGAACGGCGTCGGCGTCGGGCCCTTCGACGGGCGCCCGTCCCGAAACTCGACCGCCGCCTCGAACCCGATCTTCGCAGTGTCGATGCTGTGCACGACCCTGCCGAGCTTCCGCATTCCCCGCCAGGCCTGCTCGGTGGCCGTCTTGACGTGCTCGAAGGCCGTGCCGGGGGTGTTCCCGCCGCCCGGCCGGACCAGCCGGTCCGGGCCGCCGAGCTGGATCAGCGGTCGGCGTTCCATCCGGAAGTACAGGGTGGCCTCGCCGTTGTAGACGCTGCCGGCGAGCTTGGTCTTGGTCGCGGCGCCCGCGGTGGTGCGCTGCGCCTGGATGTCGAGCTGGTCGTGCCCCCAGGAGTGGGTGAGGGAGCCGCCGGCGGTGACGGCCGGGCCGACCGGCAGCGGGTTGCTGGTGCCCTGGAGGGAGACGGTCACGGTGTTGCCGTGCCCGGCGCCGTAGCTGGTGACGCCGTCGGAGCTGGCGAAGGACCTCTGCACCTGGGTGCCGGTGTTGAACTCGGTCTGCGCGGTCTCGCCGGTGTGCTCCAGGCGGGAGACGCCCGCCGTGATCCGGACGGTGCTGCGGCCGTGCTTCACGACGATCTCGTGGCCGGACATCATCGACTTCAGCTGCGGCTGCAGCTTGGTGACGTCGAGTTCGGCGAGGATCTTCTCCTTCATGCCGGCCCAGTCCGAGCCGAGCACCTTGGCGCCGCGCTGCTGGATTCCGTCGACGGCGCTCTCGCCGACCGAGCGGTGGCCCTCCTCGCCCGCCGGGTGCGGGCCGCCGGCTCCGCCGCGGGAGCGCAGCGGGTAGATGTCGGTGACGACGTCGGAGGAGCCGAGCCGGTGGGTCCTCTCGATGCGCGCGGGCGGATCGAGCGGCTTCTTCAGCGGCGCGGTCGTGGTGGTGCCATGCAGCGGAGCGTCGCGCAGCGGGACGGCGACGGTGGTGTGGACCGGCACGGTGAGGTCGGGAGCGGTGACCTTCTCGCCGAGC
The DNA here is from genome assembly GCF_055569215.1 of Kitasatospora sp. NPDC029312. Taxonomy (NCBI): domain Bacteria; kingdom Bacillati; phylum Actinomycetota; class Actinomycetes; order Kitasatosporales; family Streptomycetaceae; genus Kitasatospora; species Kitasatospora sp. NPDC029312. Next base: position 71,245 of record NZ_JBVHXY010000015.1, read on the forward strand.
TTCCTCGCCTCGATGTGCACGGTGAACTCGGCGGTTCCGCTGAACAGGCCCGCCGGTTCGACCGTCTTGCCCTTGGAGACGGTGGCGCCGGTGGTGTCGACGGTGGAGCCGTGCACGAAGTCGTTGCGGCGGGAGAAGTTGAGGCCGAGGTCGACGTGCGGCAGCTTGAAGCGGAACGGGGCGGAGAACACGTCGCGGACGCGCCGGTCCTTGCTGAAGCCGGTCGACACCCGGGTCTGGGTGCCCAGCTCGAACTCGAACTTCTCGACGGTGTCCGCGTGCTTGAAGTCCTTGTGGAGGCCGGCCTTGACGGTGATGGTGGTGTCCCAGCCGTGGATGGAGACGCGCTCGGTGAGCTTGCCACCGCGGGAGAGCTTGGACAGCTGCGGCTTGAGGGCGAAGGGGTCGAACCGGCTCTTGACCTTCACCAGGACGTCGTCGGGGACGGAGCCGAACTGCCGCTGCAGGGTCTTCTGGACACCGTCGAGGACGGCGGTGTCGCCGTTGCCGAAGCTGTGCACGACGTCGGAGGCGCTCAGCGCGCCGCGCTCGGTGATCCGGCGGGGCGGGTCGTGGGGCTCGGAGGGCCCGTCGTGGGTGACCGGGGTGCCGCTGCCCGGGCCTGTGAACAGGGCGCGCCCGTCCGCGCCGACGGTGTGGCGGCCGGTCTCCTTGGCGTCGAGGCTGACCTCGGCCCGGATCGGGACGGTGACGGTGTGCTCCTTGCCGTCGACCGTCAGTTTGATCTCGACGCCGATCTCGGCGTCGTAGATCTCCTGCGGGCGGGCGTACTTGCCGTTGGCGTAGACCTTCTGGGAGCTGCCGTCCCGCCAGCCGTCGCGGTCGCGGACCTGGCGGGCGTAGCCGCCACTGGCCTCCATCGTGTTCTTCCCGGGCAGCGGGACGGTGCCGCCGGCGGCGCCCTGGCCGGACTTGGTGTCCGACAGCAGGCGGCGGCCGGACTTGAAGGAGCTCGTCTCGTCGACCGGGTTGAGCTCGGCCTTGGCGTTGGGCCGCTTGTACTCCAGCTCGGTGATGTGGGCGGTGGCGGAGACCTTGACGCCGTGCTTGAGCAGCTTGGCGGCCGTCCGCTCGGGCGCCTCCAGCGGGGTCTGCCGGGTCATCGAGGTCAGGTGGGAGGCGACCATCGGGTGGCTGAAGAGCTGCTGGATCTCCTCCTTGACGTCCTTCCAGGCTCCGCCGAGGGCCTCCCTGCCGATCCGGTCGAGCTCGTCGTGCAGGGGTTTGACGGTGGGCAGGTCGCGGACCGTGCTGGTGTCCCCGAAGCCGCCCCCGGTGCCGTCGGGGCGCCGCCAGACGGTGTCGGGCGGGCTGGGGACGGTACTCCCGGGCTCGAAGGTCCTGGGCTGGTGGGGCTGCGGCGATCCCGTCGCGACGAAGAGGGTGGGGTCTCCGGCGCCGGTGTCCTTGACGCCCCGGGCCTCGCTCTGCTCGATCAGGGTCTTGAAGTCCACGGTGGTCTTCGCGGTGTCGACGGTCGTTCCGACCGGCGTCTTCCGCTCGAAGGTCAGGGTGAGCTCGCTGCGGCCGTCGTAGACCACGCCGGGGCCCTTGGTCTTCGTGGTGAGCAGGGTCTCCTGGCTGCTACCGGAGATCCGCACCGTGTCCTTGATGAGCTGGAGGCCGCTGCCGCCGGAGCCGAGCGCCTTGTCGGTCCCGGTGCCGGAGAAGAGGCCGGGAAGCGGCAGTTGGAGTCCGTCGCCGCTGCTCTCCAGCACGGAGCGGACGCGCTGGACACCGGTGCCGACGTTGAACTCGGTCTGCGGGGTCACCCCGCTCTGCCACATCGCCTTGACGGAGGCGGTGATCTCCACCGACCCGGTCACCATGCCGGTTTCGTCGACCACCTCGATCCGGGTCGGCTCGCCGGACATCATGCTCTTGAGGTCCTGCTGGAGCCGGGCGAGGTCGAGCTCGGCGGACATCTTCTCGCGCAGCTGCGGCCACAGCCCGCCGAGTACCTCCTCGGCGGTCTTCTCGACGCCGTCGAGGATCTCCTGGATCGGGTGGTCGGAGTCCGGACGGCCGTGCCGGTGGGTGGAGACATCGACCACGATGTCGGAGCCGCCGAGGCGGTTGCCCTCGACCACGCGCTGGGGCGGGGCGAAGAGCTTGTCCTTCGGCAGCGGCACCGGGGCGCCGTGGGAGTCCAGGGTTTCGCGGACCGGGATGCCGACGGTCGCGCCGATGTCCAGCCGCTGCACCCGCTCGCCGGGCTCGGTGGCCACGGGCTTGCCGTGGTGGGTGAGTTCGGTGAAGTCGAGGGCGAGGTGCAGCTTGCCGGCGAACAGGGCGCCGGGTTCGACGGTCTTGCCGCGGGCGATGGAGCGGCCGACCTCCACCGAGGTGTCGCCCTTCAGCGAGTCGTGCTGGTAGCCGAGGGTCTCGGTGATGTCGGCCCGGCCGACCTTGAACTTGCCCTGGAGGGCGGCGTTGAAGCGGTTCAGGGTGTCGCTCTGGAGGCCGATGGAGCCGTGGCGGTCGGAGCCGTTCTCGAACTCGACGTTCGGGGCGGTGTCCTGGTGCACCAGGCCGTCGACGTCCACCCGGACGGAGATCCTGCCCGACCAGCCGTTGGTGTCGAACGGCGCCTCCCAGACGTCGCCGCGGGAGAGCGCGGTCAGCTTGGGGCGCAGTGTCGCGGGGTCGAAGAAGTCCTTGGCGAGCGTGGTCGCGGCGGGGAGGTCCTTGGGGAACGCCGCCTCGAACAGCTTGACGATCTGCTGGTGGACGGCGGTGTCACCGCCGTGCAGGCCGACCACGAGGTCGGAGGCGGCCAGGCGCCGGTGGTTGGTGACCCGGGTCGGCGGCAGGCGCAGCTCGTCCGGGCCGAGCGGCTTCTCGGACGCGAAGGCGGGGTCGTCGTGGTGGTCGTGGCTGCCGCCGGATTCCGTCGAGAAGACGGACATGGCGAGCACCGAGGCGGGCGGGGAGGGCGGAGCGGGGTGCAGCAGCGGGTCGTGCTCCGCCTCGGTGATGACGATGCTCGGTACGTTCGGGCGGTGGGGAGCGGCCTCGGGGGCCTTCGGGCCGGTGGCGGGCTCGGACTTCGTGACGGGCTTCGTGGTGGGCTCTGTGACGGGCTTCGTGGTGGGCTCGGAGCTCGGGTCCGGGGAGGGGCCGGTGCCGGTCTTGGGCCGGCTCTCCGGCTTCGGCACGGTGAGCGTGGACGTCGGGTCCGTCTTCGGGGGCTCCGGTACCGCCTTCGGGTCGGTCTTGGCACCCTCCGTCATCGGGTCGGGCCGGTCGGAGCGGCCGACGGTCGGCACGCTGTGCGGCGCGGGCGGCAGCACCGGGCCGTCGTGCGTCTCCGCGTGCTTCGGATCGGGGGCGCCGGCCGTGGGTGCCGGGACGGGCGGGCGGCTGGCGTCGTAATGGTTGGTGCCGTTGTAGTAGACCGTCACCTGGTGGCCGTCCGGGCGGCCGTAGCGCGCGTACTCGCTGGAACCGCCGTGGCCGTCCGGGCCGAGGATGCGCAGCCGCAGGCCGAGGGCGTCGGCCAGCAGCGGCGGGAAGGTGTCGCCGAACCCCTTCCACCAGGAGCTCTCCCAGGACTCCACCGCGTGCTTCAGACCGGCGAACTCCTCCGGCGAGAGCGGGAGGTCCGAGGCGGTGCGGTGCCAGATCTGGAGGTCGGCGAGCTGGGCGTCGCCCAGGTCGTGCAGCTCGATCCGGCCGGGCTTGCCGAGCAGGTGCTCGAACTGCTCCCGCGGACCGGTGGCACCGTCCGCGAGGTTCCAGCCGACCTCCTCCTCGACGGTCGGCCGGTCCTCGCCGTGGGCGACCCGCTCGTCGATGTACTGCTGCCGCAGTGCGTGCGGGTCGGTCGCGGGCTCCTTGCCCAGCCCGCGCAGGTAGTCCTCGGCCTTCGTCTGCTCGGCCGGGCTCTTGAACTTCCACGTGGCGCTCTGTTCGGCCTGCTGCCGGGCCGCCGCGGGGTCGGCCCCCGCCGCCGTCAACTCGTCGGCGAGCGCGGTGACGTAGCGGTCGCGCAGCAGCCGGGTCGGGACCACCTCGTGGGTGGAGACGCCGGCGACTCCGAGGTCCAGCAGACCGTTGAGCAGTTGGGTGCGGTCCTGGCCGCCGAGGCGTGCGGCGAGGTCCCGGGTGGCGGCCTTGCGGTAGTTGTGGATGACCTCGGGTGGCAGCTTGTCCGGGCCCTGAGCGGTCAGGTGGTCGCGGACGGCCCGCTTCATCGCCTCGGCCGTGGCGGGCTGCGGCACGCGCGAGCCGGAGCCCGTCGCTCCGCGCTCGGTGAGCGCCTGGTGCACGGCGTCCGGGCGGCTGACGGCAACGGAGTTGAGCAGGCAGAGGCCGTCGCCGTCGACCCGGACGCGGTCCCCGGGCGGCGGGAAGGCCGGCTCGGTGACGGGCTCGGTGACGGGCTCGGTGAGGGTTTCGGCGGGGTGGGCGGTGCTGGACGAGGGACCGTCCGGGCCGGTGAAGGCTGCCACCGGGGTCGGCCGGGCCGACTGCTCGTCCGGGTGCAGGGCGGCCGCGTTGAATCCGCCGTCGCCGTGGATCGGCCGGTTCTCCGGGTCGAGCGTGATCGCCCAGACCCGGGTGACGTCCTGCGGGAGCGGACGGCTGCCCGGGGAGTGCAGGCCCTGCTGGGCGTCGACCCAGACCAGGCCCTCGCCGGGGACGTTCACCAGGTTCCAGGCGTGGCCCGTCCCGCCCTCCGTCCAGGCGAAGACCATCGCGGCCGAGCCGGGACCGCCCTCGGTGACCCGGCGGGCCACCTCCTCCAGGCCCGCGCCGCCCAGGCCGACGTACTCGGCCGGGTGGCCGGTCCAGTGCTGGACGTCGGAGACCGCGCCGAGGTGGCGCTCCGACAGGGTGAGGGCGACCTGCGGATCCCCGTGGAAGGTGGCGTGGAAGGCCATGGTGGCCGCCACGCAGTTGACGTCCGCGAGCAGGCCGCCCTCGCCGCCCTCGGGGTTGACCAGGGCGACGAACTTCTTCGGGTGGGCGAACTTCTCGGGGCCGTCGGGCCCGGCCAGCGCCTGTTCCAGGGCGTGCCACCCGGCCGGGTCGGGCGTGCCGTAGCCTCCGTCGGAGAACTCCCGCAGGAAGGAGTCCAGCGCGCGCAGCGGGCGCGGTGTGCCCCCGTCCGGGTCGAACGGCGGACGGCCGTCCGGGGCCGGCTCCCAGTCGGGCCGGGGGCGCTTGGCGGCCGGTTCCGGGGTGGACGGGGTTTCCGGGATGCCCGTGCTGCCCGTCGTGTTCGTGCTGTCCGTACCGCTCGTGCTGTCCGTACTTCTCGGGCTGCTCGTCCTGTCCGGGCTGCTCGTGCTGTCCGGGCCGGCGCCGTCCTGGTCGTTCTCGAACACGTCGCGGCTGCGGCGGCGGGAGGGCCGTTGCGGCTGGTCGGTGGAGGCGGGGTCGCGCTCCGGCCGTGGGATGCGGGGTTCCGGGCCGGGCTGCGGGGCGTCTCCGCCCTCGTGGCGGGCCGGCGGGGTGTCGCCGGAGGTGCGGGTGGGGGTCGGCGGCTTGGGGTCCGGGCGAGCCGAACCGGTGGCGACGGCGTGCTTCGTCTCCTCGGTGCCGTCGGTCGTGCCCCCGCTGATTGTCCTGCCCGGGCGGGCGGGGCTCACCGGCTTCTCGACGAGGGTCTCGCCGCTCCAGCTCGTGTCCGTCCGTACGGGCGTGCGCCCGGGCCCGGGCTTCGGCCCGTCGCCCTCGGTCCGGACCGGGGTCGGGCGGTCGGCCTTTCCGGTGCCGGGACCGGCGGAGGGGTCGTGCTTCCCGGCGCCCGTGCCGGTTGCCGCGGTTTCCTGCTTGCCGGAGGGCGCGGCGGGGCCGCCCCCGGTGGCGGTGGTCACCACGGGCTTCGGTGCGGGATCGGCGAACAGCGTCTCCAGGTCCGCCTGGCCGAAGGCCTTGGCGAACAGCGCCGCGTACTCGACGTCCGGTGCCTCGCCCAACCCTCGCGAGTAGCCGAGGACGTGGCCCGCCGTCACCGTCTCGTGGTCAGGTCCGAGCCGGGGCACCGGGAAGGGTGCCGGATGGCCGGCGAAGTTGCTCGCCAGGGACAGCAGGGTGATCGGGTGGTAGATCGGGAAGTAGGGGCCCTGTCCCTCGCCGATCGCCTTGAACTGGGTGCTCTGGATCAGGTTGGTCCACGCGTGGCCGATCCCCGTCATGGCGAACCCGTGGTGCAGGGCCTTTCCGAGCAGGCCCATGGCCATGCCCGAGCCGAAGGTGGCCGCGCTGGTCGTGAACTGGTGCTTGTCGTCGAAGATGAGGTTGTAGAAGCCCTCGGAGAGGTTGCCCTGCACGCCCTCCATCAGCTGGGAGCCGATGGCGAAGCCCACTTGGAAGAGCTTGCTTCCCTCGCCCATGTGGGCGGCCAGGTCGGGCAGGTGCTCGGCCAGCGCGGAGATCGCGTGGTCCCCGAGCTCCGAGCCGCCGTGCTCCAGGATGGAGCGCAGGACGGGGCTGAGCGCCTCGTTGCCGATGCCGTGCTTGGTCCACCCGTTGACGAAGGCCTCGGCGTACTCCTTCCCGAGCGTCTTCGCGGCGTCCGTGCCCAGGGCCGATCCGAGGTGCTTCTCGAAGGTGCCGGCGAGGTTCTCGCTGAAGCGCTCGGCGACCGACCCGGCGCCGGCCTTGCCGAAGCCCTCCTTCAGCCACGGTTCGACGCTCTGCATCCGCTTGCCGATGGACTTGGCGAAGGCCTTGGACTCCGCGTCGGAGAGCAGCGTGCCGCCGGTCTTGGCGCCGGCCTTGCCCACGCCGTCCAGGGCCTCGCTGTCGGCCTTGCCGATCGACTTGGCGCCGGCCTTCTCCAGGTTCTTGAGCGCCGAGCCCTCCACGTCCTTGGTGACGGTGTTCAGGAGGTGCTTGAGGGCCTCCTTGTCGCCGTTCTTCAGGAGCGACGTCAGTTCCTCGGCGAGGACCGATCCGGCGCTCTTGCCGATCAGGTTGCCGATGAGCTTGCCGATGCCCATGCCCAGCAGGTTGATCGGCCCGGCCAGCGCGCCGCCGATGAAGCCGTTCAGCACGCCCTGCTTGAAGGAGTCCCAGTCGTACGAGTGCCGGTCGCCGTGCGAGAACTGGATGCCCTGGATGATCGAGTCCATCAGGATGCCGTTCACGATGCCCGTGAAGGAGTGCACCAGGATCGACTTGACCAGGAACTTCAGCAGCGTCAGCAGGGCCTGGCGCGTGAAGAAGTAGGCCAGTGACAGGCCGGAGAAGCTCTCCCCGAAGGTGAACGGCGCCCACAGGGTCGCCATGGTGATCTCGAACAGCAGCTGGACGAGTTGGGCGATCGCCATCCACTTCGTGTACTCGACCGAGTTGGCGACGTCTCCCGCGCAGTCCGCGAGCGCCTTGGCCGCGTCGGCCGACCCGCCGACGTAGTCCGACCCGCCGCCCACACCGATGAACTGGTTCATCGCGATGCTGAAGGACTTGGCGGCCTCGCCCTCGAACTCCTGCCGGGCCTTGACCGCCACCGTGGCGATGAGCTCCTTGAGCTTCGGGAGTTCCTCTGCCAGCTTCTCGTACGCGTCCCGGATCTCCCGTAGGTCGCCCTCCCTGATCGCGGGCCAGGGCATGCCCGAGACCACGGTGAAGAACTGGGCGCCTCCCTGGCCGGGATCGATGGACGGGTACGACACGGGCGGTTCTCCTAGAGGCTGTTCATGATGTCGTGGGCGGTGTCGTCCGCGTAGTCGAGCTCGGCCACCAGGTTGATGCCGTTCTCGCCCGCCTTCGCCACGGTTTCCTTGATCTTCTTGATCAGGTCCTCCAGGTCCTTGGTCGCCTGGTCCACCTGGGAGTGGTACTGCTTGCCGATGTCGTCGTCGCCGCCGACCTTCTTGTTGGCGTCGTTGATGCCCTTGACGTCCTGGGTGATCTTGTCGATCAGGTCCGTCAGGTCGGTGAACTCCGCGAACCGCCGCTTGAGGTCCTGGGTCTTCGCGAAGACGTCGTCCGCCCTACTCACGGAACTCCTCCTGTCGGCCGGCCCGGCGCCGCTCCGCCTCGGTGTCGGCGTCGTAGCCGGGCTTCATCGCGCGCAGCGGCTCCAGCAGCTGGTCCAGGGTGCTGCCGCCGCTGAGCGAGAGCCGGAGCATGTCGCCGACGCCCTCGAAGCTCTTCATCGCCTGGATCACCTGCTCGCCCATCGCGGCCCGGGCCTCGTTGAGCAGGTCGGTGAGCAGCTTGCCGAGTTGGGCGGGCGCCATCTCCTGGTAGCCGGTGGTGTGGAAGGTCAGCGCCAGGACCTGGCCCTGGGGGCCGACCTTGGCGGTGACCATCCGGTCCTTGGAGGTCACCGTCGCGGACGACTTGGCGAGTTCGGCCTGGGCGGCCTCGGCCTTCGCCCGGTGTTCCCGCATGGCCTCCATGGCCTGCCCGATCTCCTCGCTCATCGAGGCGAACAGGTCGTCGGGGCCGAAGTGGTCGGTGGCGGCTGGCATGGTCTTCCTCGTCTCCGGCCGGGGCCGGGCTCGCGGGGATGGATGAGTCGGACGGGGCTGGCGGGCTGACTGGGGGCGGGGTGGCGGGCGGAACCCGAGCGCCTGACGAGGGGTCAGCGTCCGATGACGCCGCTGACCGCGGTGCTCTCGGTGCCCCACACCTCTTCGTCCTCCGCCAGCCAGGTGGTGCGCTGGCGGTCCTTGTCCTTCTGGTTGGGCCCGCCGGCGCCCGCGCCGGGCGGCATCATCGGCGGCATGCCGCCCGTGGTGGACATGTTCTTTCCGGTCAGCGCGTTCTTCTCGGCTTCGGCCGCCGCCTTGGCCGCCGCGGCCTTCTCGGCGGCGTCGGCCGCCTCCGCCGCGGCCCGCGCCTGGGCGGTGTTCGGGTCGCCGCCCGCGGCCACCGCCTTGGAGCTCATGCCGCTGCGGCCGCCGGGCAGCAGCCCGGTGCCGGGGAAGCCGACCCCGAGGCCGTCCGAGTCGGTGGAGGAGCCGCCGAACGGGGAGCCGCCCGGGTGGTAGGAGCCGGAGCCGAACCCGCCGCCGAGCAGCCCGTCGCCGCCGTCGCCGGTGCCGGCGTTGAAGGCGTGCCGCTGATCGGCCAGCAGCTGGGAGACCTCGGAGACCGGCCTGCCGTCCGGGTCCAGCAGGGTGCCGTCGGAGTCGATCCGGGAGCCGGGGTCGACGACGACCGGGTTGCCGTTGCCGTCCAGCACCGGCTTGCCGTCCGGGCCGATCACCCGTCCGCCGTCGTCGATGTGCGAGCCCGGCGGGACCTTCATGTGGTCGCCCGAGCCGGTGCCGACGGTCGCCCCGTCGGGCACGGTGATGGGCTTGCCGTCCGCGCCGAGCACCGGGCGCCCGTCCGGGCCGATCACCTGGTGGGTGGTCGGGTCGATGTGGCTGCCCGGCGGCACCCTGACCGGGTTGCCGTTGGCGTCGAAGATCTGCTTGCCGTTCCCGTCGAGCACCGGGACGCCGGAGCCGCCACCGCCGATCCCGCCGTCGCCCAGGCCGCCGCCGAGGCCACCGGGCCCGCCGCCGAGCCCCGGCAGGCCGTTGCCCCCCTTGCCGCCGAGGCCGGAGGATCCGCCGTCCAGGCTGCCCGGTCCGCCGGGGAGATGGCTGGTGTCGTTCATCCCCTTGTTGTTGTCGAGCGAGTCGTTCATGTTCTTGTTCATGTCGGACAGGTTCTTGTCCAAGCCCGACGTGGGGTCGTTGACGCCCGGCGGGGTGTCGGCCGGAGGCGTGTACGGCCGCCTCATCTGCACCGGCTTGACCGGGTCGTTCATCGCCTTGATGGCCGGGACGTACCCGGCGCCGAGGGCGTCGAGCGCGGACTTGGCGCCCGGGTCCAGGATGTCGGCGACGTTCTTCAGCCAGATCTCCTTGGCCCGCTGCTCGGCCTTCTTCCAGAAGTCGTCGCCGTGCGGGTCGCCCCAGGCCGTCGTGACCGTGAAGTCCGGGATGCCGTACGTGGTGAAGCCGCCGTCCCCGCTCGTCACCAGGGTGGGGGTGGCGGTGACCTTCGCCGTGGACATCCCCTCCACCAGCGCGTCGTGGAGCGGGTTGACCGGCCAGGCGTTCCTGCTGTTGCGGTAGGCCTCCTGAGCCTTCCACATGGCCAGCACGGCCGTCCCCATCGCCTCCCGGGCCGCCTTGAGCCTGCCGGCGGCGTCCCGGGCGTGGACGTCCTTCTCCAGGTCCTCCAGCTCGGTGCCGAACATGGACAGCACGGTCTTGAACTGGCCCGCCGCGGTACCCGTCCAGTCGGCGCCCGGCGCCGCGATGTCACCCGACCACTGGTTGACCACCGGCGCCCAGGTCTGCAGCAGCTGTTCGGTGCCGTGCAGCATGTCGACGGCGGCGTCGAAACTCCACACGCTCATGACGTCGTTCTCGGACGGCGAGTGGGCGAGCGGCATGAGCACGTCGTAGCCCTGCCGGATCCACTTACCGAGCTCGGTCGTCTCGGCCTCGAACTGCGCCCAGTTGAGGTTGCAGCCGATCACGTGGCTGTACTGCTGCCCGTCCGGATTGATGTAGTTGAACGACCACCAGCAGTCGTACCCCTCGTTGCCGCCGGTCTGCTTGAAGTACGCCAGGGTCTCGTAGTTGTGTCCGGCGATCCAGGTGACCTTGTCGTCGCCGCTGACGGCGCTGCGCTGGGTGAAGGTCGTCTGGTCGGAGCTCGCGAACACCGGCAGTGAGGATTCCCAGTTGGTGGTGGCCATCGGTGTCACAGCTCCTGGATCGTCGGAGGGCGCAGGACGGGCCGGGGAGGGGTCCGGCCCGCCCTGCGGGTCGAGGTGACGGCTGCGGAGGACGCCGTCGGTCGGGCGGGTGCTCGGCGGGGGCTACGTGGTGATGCCGCCGGTGCCGAGGACGTCGCTGATCAGGTACATCATCTGAGCGGCCGACAGGGCTTCGTCCGCTCCGTTCTTCAGGTCCCGCTGGGCGCGTTCCAGGTCGTCGATCATCTTCTTGACCTGGTCCTCCAGCGTCTTGAACTGCTGCTCCAGGGACTGGCAGTACTTCTTGAAGGTGTCCTGGATCGTCTTGACGCTGGGCAGGACCGTGCTGCCGCCGGAGAGGAGCTGGGAGTAGTCGCCGGGAGCCGTACCGCCGCCGATCCCCAGGACAAACTGCTGGAGCGCCATCCGGGCCGGGTGGGTCTGCAGGTCCTGCAGCATCTTGGTCAGCTTGGTGTGGGCGAAGTCGATCAGCCAGGAGTCGGTGACCTTGAAGGTGTCGGCGTCGTCCTTGTCCTTCTGCTCCTGCTTCTCCCGGTAGTCCTTCTCCTGCTGCTTCTTCTTCTCCTCCTGCTTCTTCTTCCAGTCCTCGTCGGCCTTCTCGTCGTCGGTCATCGCGACTCACCCGGGCCTAGTTGTGGAAGTTGGATCCGGCCCGGTTGTCCGAGTCGCGGATGAGGCCGTGCACCTCGTCGAGGGCGGCGGCGGCCTTGGTGATGTCATCGCCCATGACGGTGTCGGCGCTGGACAGCACCTCGGCGAACGCCTGGCCGCCGTCGGCGTAGGTGCCGTGCAGTTCGTGGCCGAGGCCCTGGGTGAGGAAGGTGCGCGTCTGCTCCATCATCTGGTGCATGAGTTCGCCCTGCTGGCGCAGCGCGGCGGCGGCTTCCTCGATCTGCTGGTGGTGGAGTTCGATCCTGCCGTCGGACATCGTTGGTCTCCTTCGAAGGGCGGTGGTGGTCCCGGCCCTGACCCGGCCGGTGGGTGTGCCGGCGGTCTCGGCCGCCGGCCCGCGTCAGCTCAGGCCCTTGACGATGTCGTCGCCGACACCGAGGCCCGAGACGACGTGGACCGAGTCCTGGCCGGCGCCCTGGATCAGCCCCGCACCGCTGGTGAGCAGCTCGTGGAACTTGCCGTACTGCGCGCGGACTTCCTCGTACTTGCGCTGCCACTCCTCCATCTTCTGGCAGAAGACGGTGCTGGCGGCGGCCTGGAAGTGCGCGTTGACCTCCTCCACGACGGCGTTGATCTGGCGCTGGGTCTCCTGCATGTGCTGGTCCTGCGACTCCACGGTCGTCAGCACCTGCTGGACGACCAACGGGTCATTGAGCATGCTGTTGCCGGCCATGCGACATCCCTTCTCTGGTGCGGGCGCCGGCCGGTCGCCGGTGCCTCCGGTGGGTCAGGGTCCGCGGCCCGGCATAGTGAACGGACGCGCGGGCCCTCGGGTTCAGCCCCCGCAGGGGTTCGTCCCGGTGGGTGTCCCGACCACTGCGCCGCTGGTGAGAGCGGCCGGGTCGAGGCTCGGCCCGGTGGGCAGCAGGCCGAGCAGCCGGGCGGGGACGGCCGCCGGGGCGGCCTTGGTGTAGCCCAGTTGCTTGGCGGCCGCGGACGAGGGCAGCGGGTACTTCACCCCCGCGTCGGTGACCAGGTAGAGGGTCGAGCCCGCGCCGGAGCCGGTGACCGCCCGGGCCAGGGAGCCGCCGCCCGGCCGGACCACGATCCGGTCGGCCCCGTTGCAGGCCGGGGTGACCCCGGGCTGGGCGGCCGGGGGCTGACCGGCCACGGCGGCGGCGTCCAGCAGGCCGACCGCGACCGTCACCGGGCCGGCCGTCGGCCGCAACTCGGCACAGGGCACCTGGCCCTGCCGTGCGGTCACCACCTTCGGTGGAGTCGAGGGCGGTTCGGCGTCGGGCCCGGCGGGCGCGGCGGCCGCCGGGGCGCTGTGCGCCGCGAGGTCCGCCGGTCCGACCGGCCCGACGGTGACGGGCGCACCGCCGTAGGCCTCCTGCTGGGTGCGCGGGTCGCCCTGGACGAGCCGGAAGGGCGTCTCCCCGAGCGGGACGAGTCCGTCCTCGGCGAGCAGGTAGTGCTCGCCGCCCGGCCCGGTGAACAACTGGCCGATCCGGGTGGGCTTCCCGGCCAGCGCGGGGCCGGCCGTGCCCCGGCCGGGCACCTCGGGGGCCTTGAGGTCCGGGCCGACCGGAAGGGTGTCGAGGAAGCCGGCGGTCACCGGGTACGGCGTCACGCCGCCGTAGCCGAGGGCGCGCAGTCCGCCGTTGCCGGTGTCCACCCGCAACCTGCGCCCCTGCCAGATGAGTTGGGGCGAGCCGTCGGGTCCGGCCACCAGTACGGCCTGGTCGTCGGCGAGCGGCTGGGCACCGCGGTGCAGGCCGATCGCCAGGGACAGCTGCGGGGTGGCCCGGGCGCCCGGCGCGCTCGGCGGTGTCTGGACCGCGCAGGCGGACCAGTCGGCCTGGTCGAGGTCCCGCTCCACCGGAAGACCGTCGGGAGCGCCGACGATGCCGACCACCGGCCCGCGCGGAACGCCGTCGAGCGAGGCCGCGCTGACCGTCGCCAGCCGGAACTGCTCCCCGGCGAGCAGGCGGGCACTGGCCTGGTTGAGCACCGGACGCAGCTGTCCGCCGGCGTACAGGTACCGGGCACCGCTCTCCTCGACGACCACCAGGGTGCCGGGCTTCTGCCACCCCGTCGCCCCACCGGGTTGGACGAGCCCGTAGACGCCCGCGCCGACACCGATCAGCAGGCCGATGGCGAGCCCGACCACGGCACCGCGGGTGGTCCGCGCGATGGGGGTGTCGGGCGCGTCCGGCTCGCCGCGCAGCATCCCGGAGGAGACCCGGCTCATCACGAACAGGTGGGCCTGCACCTGGTCGCGTTTGGACTGCATGGGACCTCTCCCGGGATCGGTGGTGCGGACGGGTGCGGCGGCGGGCGGGGCGTCAGCCGGCCATGCCCCGCATCAGCTGGTAGAAGCCGAGGGTCTGCAGGGCGAGCGGCAGCAGGGCGAAGGCCGCCAGGGAGTGCAGCAGGTCGGCGGCGCGGCCCCAGTAGGGCAGCAGCCGACGGCCCGGCACCGTCCAGGCGACGACCAGCATGACCGCGGCGACGCCCAGCAGGACGGCCAGCAGGACGAGCCGGTTCGGCCAGTCGTCCCCCAGGCCGAACCGGCCGGCCAGCAGCACCAGCCCGTACCCGCCGGGCAGCAGGACGGCGAGGCGCTGCCAGAGGCTGCCGATCTCGCGGGCGTGCAGCAGGAGCAGCACGGCGAGGTCGGCGGCCGTCGCGGCCGCGCCCCAGCCGTCCGCGCCGGCCAGCAGGGTCAGGCAGGCGGCGCAGACCAGTCCGATGCTCCCGAGGAAGCCGGTCAGGTAGCCGTCGGCGACATCGCCGCGGGCGAGGACGGACTCGGCCGGGAACGGCTCGATGTCCTCCTGGAGCTCCTCGGCGTTGCGCGGCAGGGCGGGCAGCCTGAGTCCCGCGATCTTGAAGGAGAGCCCGGGGGCGAAGGCCCCGGAGAGCACCGCGGCGCAGGCCAGGATCGCCGCGGAGTGCCCCGGCGGCACGTCCTGCAGGGCCAGCACGCCGGCTCCCAGGGCGACCAGGGCGGCGAACAGGACACCGAGGAAGAACGGCGCCGAGGCGCCGGCCACGGCGAGCGCGAGCACGGCGGCGCCGACGCCGGCGGAGCCGCAGGACAGCAGCCGGTCCGCGCCGCCGAGGCCCGGCACCAGGGCGGCACCGGTGACGGCGTAGCCGATCGCGGCGGCGCCCAGGGCCGTGCCCGCCGCGCCGTCGCCCACCGTACGGGTGGCACCGCCGGCACCGACCAGCAGCAGGACGGCGATCACCGCCGCGGTAGCGCAGCGCAGTCGGGCGGGGCCGGGCAGGAACAGTAGCGCCAGGCCACCGGCCAGGGCGACCAGCGCGGCGGCCACCGCGAGGTGGTGGGTGAGCGCCGGGCGCCAGGAGTCGCCGCGCTCCAGCATCCCGCTGCGCACCCCGTCGACCAGGTCGTCGAAGTGGACCGGAGGCAGTTCCGCGGAGCGCGGGCGCAGGAAGAGCTCCTCGCCGTCGCGCAGTCCGAGCGCGTCCAGCGTCAGTTCGTCGTCGAGCGGCTCCTCGCCGAGCCGCTGCAGCACCCAGCCGGAGTGCTCGGCGCCCGCCTCCTCGGTCTCGGCGCCGGCGTGCCCGAGCACGGCGGGAAGGAGGTCCGCGAGGACGACGTCGGCCGGCACGGCGAGTTCGAACGCCGACTCGGGCGCGCGGAACCTCAGTCTGCACAGGCCGGCCACGGCTCCACCACTCATGCGTTCCCTCCTCCGGTCTGCGGCTCTTCGCCCGGCTGCACGGAAACGGCGGGTGCGGCGGTTCACCGGGATCGGCACCGATCCGCTGAACCTTCCGGAGCCGCGTTCCGTGCCCTGGGGCGGAGTAGTCCACGCGTGTGTGAGGAGGGGCCCGTTGAGTCAGGTCGTGGTTGAGCGTCCGCCCAGGCGCTCCGGGCCGGAGATGCCCGACGGCGACATCCAGCTGCAGGAGCCGCCCGGTCTGCCCGAGCCGCAGAGCGGGCTGTCCACCATGCTCACCATGGCGCCGATGGCGCTGAGCTCGCTCTCGATGGTGTTCATCTTCCTCAACCCGAACTCCTCGGGCGGCCCGCTGACCTACGTCGCGATCGGCATGATGGGCCTGTCCGCCGTCGGCATGCTGCTCACCCAGATGATCCGGGGCGAGAGCGACCGCAAGCGGCAGCTGCGCGGCGAGCGCCGCGACTACCTGCGCTACCTGTCGCAGATCCGCCGCCAGGTCCGCCGCCACACCGTCAAGCAGCAGCGGGCACTGGCCTGGCGGCACCCGGCGCCCGCCGCGCTGGTCTCGATGGTGCGCACCTCGCGGCTGTGGGAGCGGCGGGCGGCCCACCCCGACTTCGGCGACGTGCGGATCGCGGTGGGCGCGCAACGGCTGGCCGTCCGGCTCGCCCCGCTGGCCACCAAGCCGGTCGAGGACCTGGAGCCGCTGAGCGCCCACGCGCTGCGGCGGTTCATCCACGCGTACGGCACGCTGCCCGAGCAGCCGATCGCGGTGCACGTCCGCGGCTACGCGCACGTGCTGCTGCGGGTCGGCACGGCCGAGGAGGCCGCCGACGACCCCGACGGCGACGCGGCCGACACCGCCGAGCCCGCCCGCGCACTCGCCCGGGCGATGGTGGCCCAACTGGCCTTCTTCCACGCCCCCGACGAGCTGCGGATCGGCCTGGTGGCGGCGCCCGAGCGCCGGGCCGACTGGGACTGGCTGAAATGGCTGCCGCACGCCCTGCACCCGAACGAGAGCGACGGCGCCGGCCCCGTCCGGCTGGTGGCCGGTTCGATGGTGGAACTGGAGCAGCTGCTCGGCGCCGAGTTCGCCGCCCGCGGCCCCTGGGAGCCGGACGCCCAGCCCGGCCGGGAGGAGCCGTACACGCTGATCCTGGTCGACGGGGTGCGGCTGCCCGCCTCCGGCCGGGCCGCGCTCGCCGGTTACCGCAACGCCACCGTGCTGGACGTGCGGGACGCCCTGGAGTGGAAGCACGCCAAACACCGGCTGCGGCTGCGGATCACCGCGGACGGCGCGCTGGAGCTGGTCGGCTCCGACCGCGACCGCAAGGACAGCATCACGGCGCTGGGCCGCCCCGACACGTTCCCCGTGACGGCCGCCCGGCGCTACGCCGCCGCCCTGGCGCCCTACCGGCTGGACGACTCCACGGACGGCGCCGAGCCGCTGGCCACCGACTTCGACCTGACCTCGCTGCTGGGGATCAAGGACCTGCACCGGCACGACGTCCGCCGGGCCTGGGCCGGCCGGTCCAAGGAGCAGCGCCTGCGGGTGCCGCTGGGCCTGGGCCCCGACGGCACCCCGGTGGACCTGGACATCAAGGAGTCCGCGCAGGGCGGCATGGGCCCGCACGGCCTGCTGATCGGCGCCACCGGGTCCGGCAAGTCCGAGCTGCTGCGCACCCTCGTGCTGGCCCTCGCGCTCACCCACTCCTCGGAGACGCTCAACTTCGTGCTGGTCGACTTCAAGGGCGGCGCGACCTTCCTCGGCCTGGACCGGCTCCCGCACACCTCCGCGGTCATCACCAACCTGGCCGACGAGGCCTCCCTGGTCGACCGGATGCGCGACGCCCTGCACGGCGAGATGATGCGCCGCCAGGAACTGCTCCGCTCGGCCGGCAACTACACCTCGCTGCTGGACTACGAGGCCGCCCGGGCCTCCGGCGTGAAGCTGGACCCGCTGCCCACGCTGTTCGTGGTGGTCGACGAGTTCTCCGAACTGCTCGCCGCGCACCGCGACTTCATGGAGCTGTTCATCATGATCGGCCGGCTCGGCCGCTCGCTCGGCGTCCACCTGCTGCTCGCCTCGCAGCGCCTGGACGAGGGCCGGATGCACGCCCTGGAATCCCACCTGTCCTACCGGATCGGCCTGCGCACCTTCTCCGCGATGGAGAGCCGCGGCGTGCTCGGCGTCCCCGACGCCTACCACCTGCCCACGCAGCCCGGCAACGGCATCCTGCGCAGCGACATCTCCACCCTGACCCGGTTCAAGGCGGCCTACGTGTCCGGGCCGTACCGCCAGCAGAAGCCCAGCGCGGCCCGGCAGGCGGCGGTGGCCGGGCAGGTCGTGCCGTTCGGCACCGAGTACGTGGCGCCGCGGCAGCAGCCGGTGCCGGAGGTCGAGGAACCCGAGGTGGTGGAGGAGGAGACCGTCCACAGCCTGCTCGAACTGGCCGCCGAACGCATGACCGACGCGGGGCCGCCGGCCTACCGGGTCTGGCTGCCCCCTCTCGACGTGCCGCCGACCCTCGACGAGCTGCTGCCGCCGCTCTCCCCGCACCCCGAGCACGGGCTGACCACGGCCGGCTGGCCACAGCGCGGCGGACTGTCCGTACCGGTCGGCGTCATCGACCGGCCGTTCCAGCAGCTGCGCGACCTGCTGACCGCCGACCTGTCCGGAGCCGGCGGCCACGTCGGCATCGCCGGCGGCCCGCAGAGCGGCAAGAGCAACCTGCTGCGCACCCTGATCACCGGCCTGGCGCTCACCCACTCCCCGCGCGAGGTGCAGTTCTACTGCCTGGACTTCGGTGGCGGCGGCCTGTCGGCGCTGCGCGAGCTGCCGCACGTCGGCGGGGTGACGGGGCGGCACGATCCGGAGCGGGTCGGCCGCACCATCGCCGAGATCAACGGCATCATCGCCCGCCGGGAACAGAGCTTCGCCCGGCTGGGGATCGACTCGGCCGCCTCCTTCCGGCGCCGCCGGGCGGCGGGCGACCCGGACCTGGCCGACGACCCGCACGGCGACGTGTTCCTGGTCGTGGACGGCTGGAACACCCTGCGCCAGGAGTTCGGCGAGCTGGTGCAGACCTTCGGCCTGATCGCCGGACGCGGCCTCAACTACGGCGTCCACCTGATCGTCACCGCGACCCGCTGGGCCGAGGTGACCAGCGCGCTGCGCGACCAGCTGGGCACCAAGCTCGAACTGCGACTGGGCGACAGCGTCGACTCCATGATCAACATGCGGGCCGCCGCCACCGTCCCCAAGCTGCCCGGCCGCGGACTCACCGACGAACAGCTGCACTTCCTCACCGCACTGCCGCGCATGGACGGCATCGGCGACGCCGGTGACCTCGCCGACGGCGTCACCGACCTGGTGGAGGCGGTGAACGACCACTGGGCCGGACCGCGCGCCCCGCAGGTCCGGATGCTCCCGCTGGTCCTGGAGGCCGCCTCGCTGCCCCCCGCCGAGGGACGGCTGCGGGTGCCGCTCGGCCTGGAGGACCGCCAGATCGCCCCGCTCTGGCACGACTTCGAGGAGACGCCGCACCTCATGGTGATCGGCGACAGCGAGTCCGGGAAGACCAACCTGCTACGCCTGCTGGTCAACGGCATCACCTCGGCCTACACGCCGTCCCAGGCCCGGATCATGCTGATCGACTTCCGGCGCGGGCTGTTCGACCTCGTACCGGAGGAGTACCGGCTCGGCTACGCCGTCGCGGTCGACGTCCTCAAGCAGGTCGTCCAGGGCGCGGCCCGGGCCATGGAGGGCCGGGTGCCCGGCGAGGACATCACCCCCGCCCGGCTGAAGCTGCGGGACTGGTGGACCGGCCCGGAGCTGTTCATCATCGTCGACGACTACGACCTGATCTCCGCCCCGATCACCGGCCACCCCTTCGCCCCGCTGCTCGACCACCTCGCCCAGGGCACCGAGCTCGGCCTGCACCTGATCGTGGCGCGCAGCGCCAACGGCGTCGGCCGTGCCGTGAGCGACCCGCTGATGCGCCGGCTCCAGGAGGTCAACACCCCGGCGGTGCTGCTGTCCTGCCCGCCGAGCGAGGGCGTGCTGTTCGGCAGCGTCAAGCCCCGGGTACTGCCGCCCGGCCGGGCGCTGCACATCACCCGGCGGCGCACCGTCCAGTTGCAGACCGCACGCGTGCCCGAGCCGGTGGGGGCGGAGAGCGACTGAAGCCGACGCCCGGGAGCTGCCCCGGAATCCGCCCCGGGATACGCCCTGCGCGGGAGCGGGGGGGGGGGGGGGGGGGGGGGGGTGGGGGGGGGCGGGGGGGGGGGGGGGGGGGGGGGGGGGGGGAGCGTGGGGTACTACTTGCTGCTGTGGGTGGTGTTGGTAGTAGGCGCGGCCGCGGTAGGGTGGCGGGGTTAGT
>NZ_JBVHXY010000015.1:90675-106538 GCF_055569215.1 Kitasatospora sp. NPDC029312
CCCGACCCCGGAGAGGCCCCCCCTGCGCCGCCCCCCCCCCCCCCCCCACCCCCCCCCCCCCCCCGATCCCGTGTAGCTGGGCGAGGTCCGTACGAAACGGGCCCCGATGAGCGACCGATGAGCGACCGATCAGCGACCAGGGAGGCAGACGCCAATGGCCGAGGTGGAGCCTCGCCGGACATCCGCCGGAGCCGTCCGGAGCCCGCGATGAGCGCGGCCGGTCCCGCGGCGGGCGACACCGCACCGGCCCCCCGGCGCTGGTTCGGCCGCCGCGGCACCGCGCCCGACACCGCGCCGGCCCGGCGCGCCGGCCGCTCGATCCTGCGCGTGCTCGGACCGCACTTCGTCATCGCCCCGCCCGAGACGACCGACGAGGAGCTGTCGGCGGCGCTCGGCAGCCTGCGCCCGGTCCCGAACGCGCTGGTCGTCGTGGCGGCGGCGCAGGACGCGGCGCCGGTGCTGCGCGAGCAGATGGCCGAACTCGGGATGATCGCCCGCGCCCGCGGCGCGTCCAGCCTGATCCTCGCCGCCTCCGGTCTGGCCGCCGCCGGCCCGGGTGGCCGCCGCCCCGCCGAGGTGGTGGCCGACAAGGCGGGCATCACGGTCGTCGCCCCGGACGGCATGGTCGCCATCCAGCCGGACGGCACCCTCAGGGTGACCGCCCCGAACGGCTCCGCCGGGCCCGCGACCTGGTGGAGCTGCCCGCCGGGCGGCCGAGCCCGCCGACTGCGCGAGACGGTCGCCGCCACGGCCCCGGTCGAGTCCGGATTCGCCGGCCCCGCTCCCGGTCTCCTGCCCGGGCCGGACACCGGACGGGCCGTCACACCCGCCGGGCCCGGCGCACCGCCCGCCTCGGTGTCCGTCCACCGACTGACCACCGGCTTCTGGCTCAACCACGTCACGGCCCGGCCCGAGGGGCCGATGCCCTTCCTCCGACAGCTCGCGACACCCCCCGGGACCACCCCGCTGCTGGTCGGCACACCCGCCCGACCCGCGCTCGACCCGCAGGAGTTCACCGAGGCCGCGCTCGCCCTGCCGGTCGGCTCCGACCAGCTCATGGTGAGCGCGCCGTGGGCCGATCCGGGCGCCGTCGCCCTGCTGTCCGGCAGCCTGGCCGAGCGGCTGGGGCGCCCCGTCCACACCGCGGTCGGACTGCCCGTCGCCGGCAGCCACGGCTACACCACGGCCGTGCTCGACCACCACGGGGCCGCCTCCTGGGAGCCGTACCTGATCCGGCTCAGCTCGACCAGCCCGTACGACACCGTCAGCTCCGGCTGGCGCAAGGCCGCCGCCGGCTGGGAGACGATCGGGCCGGGGCTCTTCCGGGCCTTCCCGTTCTGGTGCCTGGAGGCCGTACCGGCCGGGCTCTGGCTCCGCCCGGAACCGCCGTACGCCTGGGCACCGCGCTTCCTGCGCCCGGACCCGGCCCGCCCGGTGGTCGTCGTCGGGGAGCAGGCCAGGCTGATCCCGCATCATGTCTGGGAGGAACTCGGGGCCCTCCTCGACCAGCTGCCGGCCCCCGGCGCCCGGGGGTTCGGGCTGCTGCTGCACGGGCTGGTCGACGCCGCGTCGGAGAGCAGCGCACGGTTCTTCGCCCGGATGCACGGCCTGGTGTGGCTCAACCCGCCGGGCCGGTCCGCCACCGCGATTCCGGCGGGCGGGCTGGTCGGGCCCGGCGGCGCGGCCCCCGCTTCCTACGCGCTGAGCTCCGCCTGGGCGGGGACCGCCGCGGCTCCCGCCGTCGAGCGCCCCGCCCTGCCCGGCCCGGGGCCGCTCGCACCCTCGGCCACGCCCGCGGTGGGGGCACCGACGGCGCCCACGTCCTCGGTGGGCGCACCGACCGCGCCCACGGGCCTGGCCACCAGCGGTGGGGTGCCGCTGCCGGGCGCCACGGCACCGGGGCTGCCCGTCGACCCGCTCGGGGGGACGGGCGGCGCCCGTCGCGTCGTCACCAGCAGTGGGACGGCCGAGTCCGTACCCGCGTCCGCTCCGGACGACTTCACCGGCGGGGCCTTCGACAGGGCCCCCGGTGGGACACCCGGGCGGATGGGACCGACCGGCCCCGGCGTCGAACCGGACACCACGCCTACCGCCACCGCAGCCGCCGGCACTGCCGCCGCCGCAGCAGGGACCACCTCGGAAGCCCGCGTGGGCGAGGCCGCGGGGCCCGAAGCACCACCGGTTTCCCGGCCCCCGGCAGCCCCGACTGGCCCGGCAGCGCCGACTGACCCGACAGACTCGACAGCAGAGCCGGCCGCAGAGCCGGCGGCGCCGACGGTCGAGCCCGAGCCGGTCTCCGCCGCCCTCGCCGCCCGGTACTTCACCCCCGCGGACGTGCTGCCGATGGCACCGGTCAGCACCCCGGCGGACCGGGACGCCTTCCGACTGCTGATCGGCGAGCACTACCACCGCTGCGCCGGTCGGGTGGAGCCGGCCGTCACCCGGCTGCCGGGCCTGCGCTCGACCGGCCGGGACGACTTCAAGGCCGACCTGGTGGCCGTACTGCTGCACCACGAGGACTCGGGCGTCCCGGCCGACCGCGCCGCCCTCCTCGCCGAGGCCCGCAGCGGCGTCGCGGGGCCGCTGCACCCGTACCTCACCTGCCTGGGCTCGGGACTGCGCCGGCTGCCGAGCCACCACGGTGCGGTGCTGCTGGGTGCCGAAGCGGCGCCGGAGGTGCTCGACGCCTTCCCGGTCGGCCTGGCACTCGTCGAGCCGGGGCCGGTCGCCGGACTTGCCTCACCCGCGGCCGACCTCGGGACCGCGGTCGAGTTCGTCGTCTGGTCGACCACCGGCCGACGGACCGCCGCGTTCGGGGACGACCGGGAGGTGCCCCAGGTCGCCTTCCCACCGGGGACCGGTTTCGTGGTCGTCGACGTCGCACCCGGGGACGGCGCCGTCCGGCCCGCCCGGGTGCTGCTGCGGGAGACAGCCGGCCCGGCGGCCGGCCCGGACGACGACCGGGACCGCAGCGCGCGCAGCCGGCTGCACGCCTGGCTGGAGCGGCGGGACAAGGTCGCGCCGGCCGATCGGCGGACCGTCGCCCGGCCCGAACGCTTCCGGCTGACCCCGGGCGCGCTGCTCCCCGAACGGTGCCCGTCCCCTTCGCCGCGCCGGCCGGTGGCCCCCGAACCCGACCCGCCCGCCGAGGCCTGACGGGCCGTACCCCGGCCCGAACGCACCGGCGGCGGTTCACCGGTGTCCGGAGCCGTCCGGACACCGGCCGCCCCTACCGTCCACCGAATCCGGAGAACGCATGCCGTCCGCCCACGCCCGGCCGTCGCGGCCCAGGGCCCTGCACGTCGCCATGGCCGCGGTGCTGGTCACCGCCGTCACCGCCACGGTCGCCAACGCGCGCCCGCACCGCACCACCCAGCCCCCCAAGCCCGGGTCCACCGCCTCCGCGTCCGCCTCCACCGGGGACGGCCTCAACGACCCCCACCTGAAGGACATCGCCCAGCAGCTGGTCTCCAGCGCGGAGAACTCCTCACTCGACTGGAAGGCCCAGTTCGCGTACATCGAGGACATCAAGGACGGCCGCGGCTACACGGCCGGCATCGTCGGCTTCTGCTCGGGCACCGGCGACATGCTCGACCTGGTGGAGCACTACGAGAAGCTCGAACCGGGGAGCCCGCTCGGCAAGTACCTGCCGGCGCTGCGCAAGGTCAACGGTTCCGCGTCGCACGCCGGACTCGACCCGAGCTTCGCCGCCGACTGGAAGAAGGCCGCCAAGGACCCGCTGTTCCAGCAGGCCCAGACCGACGAGCGCGACCGCGTCTACTTCAACCCCTCGGTGATGCAGGCCCAGACCGACGGGCTGCGCGCCCTCGGCCAGTTCGTCTACTACGACGCCATCGTCATGCACGGCCCCGGCAACGAGCCGGACAGCTTCGGCGGCATCCGCGCCGCCGCGATGAAAAAGGCCAGGACCCCCGCCCAGGGCGGCGACGAAAAGACCTACCTGGCCGCCTTCCTCGACGCCCGCCGGGCCGCGATGAAGACCGAGGCCGCCCACAAGGAGACCGACCGGGTGGACACCGAGCAGCTGGTGTTCCTGCGCGCGGGCAACCTCGACCTCAAGCCCCCACTGGCGTGGAAGGTCTACGGCGAGACGTTCAAGATCGACGACTGACGGAGACCGTACGCCGAGGGGCGTCCGCCCGGGCGGACGCCCCTCGGCGTACGGTCTTCGTTCTTCCTCGTCCTCTTCGCCGCTCCCGCGGACTCACCGGTCGGTGACGGACCCCCGGTCGGCCCGGGCCGTCGCCTCGCCCGGAGCCGTCCGGCCGGTCCACGCCTCCCGCCGCTCGACTGCCGGCCGCTCAACCGCCCGCCGCTCCACCGCCTGCCGGGAGCCGGCCACCGGATCCGAGCTGGTCCTGACCAGCGGTGCCGAGGCCGGGCCGATCGCCTCGGCCGGCTGCCGCCGCGGGGCGGGCGCCTCGGCGCCGAGCGCGTCGAGGCGCAGCACCAGGTTCCGCGGCCGGTCGTGGCGCGGGACTCCCGGCCAGTAGCAGTCCCGGGCACGGATCTCCCGGCTGAGCGCGCCGCCCGTGGCGATCACCGGGCCGGCCTCCACCTGGACGTCCGGCCGCCAACCCCCGCCCGGCCACAGGTGTTCCAGCCGCAGCTCCCAGCTGTCGGCGTCGACCACCAGCGACTCCCCCGGCCTGCCGGGCAGCACCACGGTGCCGTACGGGGCGACCACCACCGCCCGCTGGTCGAAGTCGGCGTCCTTGCCGGCCACCGTGATCCGCCAGGATCCCTTGACGAACATTCCCATCCCCTTCCCGGGTTCACCCCGCCCGTGTTCCTCGCGTGCGACGCCGTGGGGCACCGGCACCCGGAACCGCTCCGGGCCCCGGCGCCCCAGATCACCGTTCTCGACGGTGACCGGTGGCGCGTCAGGCGCGGCGCCTGCCCGCGACCTTGCGGGCGGCGAGCACCAGGCCCGCGCCGACGGCCAGCACGGCGCCACCGGCCAGCGCGAGCGGGGTGTTGTCGCCGCCACCGGTCTGGGCCAGGGCCGGCGCGGTGCTGGTGCCCGCGCTGGGCGTGGCGGTCGGCCCGGCGGCCGGCGTGGTCGACGTCGTGGTCGCGCCCGGGACTGGCGTGGAGGGCGTGACGCCCGGGGACGAGGGAGCGGACTTGGTCGGCGTCGGCACCGGCGTCACCGGGACGGACGGGGTGCCGGTCGGGGTGCCGGGCGGCGTCGGGGTGGCGGACGGGCAGAGCGGCACGTCCGCGACCCGCTTGTCCACGTGGGTGTCCGCCAGGGTGTAGCGCCAGGTGTCGCCGTTGCCCGAGTATCCGACGGTCAGCTTGACCGTCGCGTTCGCCTCGATCCGGCCGTGGTAGGTCTCGGTGCCGCCGACCAGGCTGAGGGTGTAGTCGCCGGCGGCCTTGTAGTGGTTCCCGAGGACGAGTTCGACGTGACCGGAGTCCGCCCGGCAGCCCACCTCCAGCGAGGCGTCGCTCGGCTTCCAGGCGAAGGCGGTCCCGGTACCGGTACCGGCCAGGGCGAGCGCGGCGACCGCGCCCCCGGTGACCGCGGCCGCCCGGCGTACGTGCTTCATCTGTGCTTCTTTCCTCGGGAGTTCTTGAGCGGGAAGCGCCTCGCGCGCTCCCGGGGGGAGATGAGCGGGGAGCACGCGAGGCGGCGAGTCCGGGCCGTCACCGGGGCCGTGGCGGCGGCGAGCGGTGGCGGGGGCGGGACTCTCGTACCGCCACACGGATTCAGCACCCCGCGCGGTTCACCGCTCGCCTGGCCCTGTCGGCGGCCGCACCGCCACCATGGCGCTCCGTCACAGGGGCGGGCGGCGAAGGGTGTACGTCCCGCCCATTAACCCGGTCGTCCCCCGGCTCCATGCTTCACGGCACGACCTCGCCCGCCGGCTCCCCCAGCGACCGGCGGGCCCCCTCACCCGCCCTGGAGCCCGCCATGGACAACCCCGTGCGCACGTCCCGCCCGGCCGCACGCGCCCTGCGCCGGTGGACCGCCGTCGGCACCGCCGTGCTGACCCTGGCCGCCGGCACCGCCGTCGTCGCCGCCGCGGCACCGGCCCCCGCCGCGGTCGCCCAAGCCGCCGACAGCGGCACGTACCAGCAGGTGAGCGGCTTCGGCTCGAACCCCGGCAACCTCGCGATGTACAGCTACGTGCCGGCCGGCCTGCCCGCGGGGGCGCCCCTGGTCGTCGCGCTGCACGGCTGCACCCAGACCGCGAACGACTACTACAGCGACTCCGGTTGGCCCAAGTACGCGGACCTGTACCGCTTCGCCGTGGTCTTCCCGCAGACGGACTCGGCCAACAACAGCCTGTCCTGCTTCAGTTGGTTCGACGCCGGCAAGGACGCCCGCGGCCGCGGCGAAGCCGCCTCGGTCGTGCAGATGGTGACGAAGGCCGAGTCGCTGTACGGCTCCGACGCCCACCGCGTGTTCGTCACGGGCCTGTCCGCCGGCGGCGGGCTGACCGCCGACCTGCTGGCCGACTACCCCGACGTCTTCGCCGGCGGTGCCGTCGACTCCGGCCTGCCGGCCCAGTGCGCCACCACCCTGAGCGCCGCCTCCGGCTGCCAGAACAACGACCAGCACCTCACCCCGGCCCAGTGGGGCGACAAGGTCCGCAACTCCGATCCGGGCTACACCGGGCCGTGGCCGCGGGTGGCGATCTGGCAGGGCACCGGCGACTACACCGTCCGGCCGGTCAACGGCACCGAGCTGCGCGACCAGTGGACCGACGTCTGGGGCATCGGCCAGACACCGTCCGGCACGCAGAGCCTCCCCGGTGGCACCACCGTCACCACCTATGACGACGGCGGCGGCCGTCCCGCCGTCGCACTGTATTCCGTCTCCGGCATGGGTCACGGCCTCGCGGTCAACCCCGGCTCGGGCACCGATCAGTGCGGGACGACCGGCGCGTACTTCCTGGGCGCCGTCTGCTCCAGCTACTACACGGCGCGGTTCTGGGGCCTCGGCGCCGCCCAACTGCCCGCTCCCGGCGGCCTCGCCGTCACCGGGACCACCACCGACTCGGTCTCGCTGTCCTGGAACGCCGTCAGCGGCGCGGCCTCCTACGCCGTCTACCGCGACGGCGCGAGGATCGACACCGGCGCCGTCACCGGCACCACGTACACCGACACCGGCGTGGACACCGCCACCGCCCACGGTTACGCCGTCGCCGCCGTGGACTCCTCCGGCACCGTCGGCGCCCGGTCCTCCGCCGTCGCCACCAGCGGCAGCGGCGCCCCGGCGCCGGTCTGCTACACGGCGAGCAACTACGACCAGACGGCGGCGGGCCGCGCCCACCAGAGCGGCGGCCTCACCTACGCCAACGGCTCGGGCCAGGCCATGGGCCTGTGGAACGCCTTCACCGTCCACACCCTGGAGGAGACGTCCCCGGGCTTCTACGTGCTCGCCGACTCCGGCTGCCCCGCCTGACACTCCGAGCCGGAGCCCGGCCCGTCGCCCCCGGCCCAGCGCCTCTGCGGGCCGCCATGACCGGCCGTCGGCACTGGCGGCCGGTCGAGCCGCCGGTGTCGGCCCCGGCCCCTATCCTGGCGCCCATGACCATTCAGCGCATGGACAACGTCGGCATCGTCGTCGACGACCTGGACGCCGCCGTCGCCTTCTTCACCGCACTCGGCATGGAGCTGGAAGGCAGGATGCCGATCGAAGGACGCTGGGCGGGGAGCGTCGTCGGGATCGACGACCTGCGGAGCGAGATCGCGATGATGCGGATCCCGGGCGCCCCGGGCCGGATCGAACTGGCGAAGTACCACTCCCCCAAGGCGATCACCCGCGAGCCGGCGACCACCCCGGCGAACACGCTGGGCCTGCACCGCGTCATGTTCGCCGTCGACGACCTCGAGGACACCCTCGCCCGCCTCCGCCCGCACGGCGCCGAACTCGTCGGCGAGGTGACGCGCTACGAGGACAGCTACCTGCTCTGCTACCTCCGCGGGCCGAGCGGAATCATCCTCGCACTGGCCGAGCAGTTGAGCTGAGAAGAGGGAGCTCCCTCACACCAGGCGTCGACGAACCGCGTCCGGCGGCCGCCCCGATGGGTCGTTCCCCCGGACCGGCCAACGGGCATGAGAGGCTCGCGCCATGGAACAGCGCGTACTCGGCCGCACCGGCCGTCCCGTATCGATCGTCGGACTCGGCACCTGGCAGCTCGGTGCGGACTGGGGGGACGTCCGGGAGGAGGACGCCCTGGCCGTGCTGGACGCCTCCGTGGAGGCCGGCGTCACGCTCTTCGACACCGCCGACGTCTATGGCGACGGCCGCAGCGAGCAGTTGATCGGCCGCTTCCTGCAGGAGCGCCCGGACGCGCAGGTGTTCGTCGCCACGAAGTTCGGCCGTCGGGCCGAGCAGCGGCCCGAGCACTACCACCTCGCCAACTTCCGCGCGTGGGCGGACCGTTCACGGGCCAACCTGGGCGTGGAGCGGCTGGACCTGGTGCAGCTGCACTGCCCGCCGACGCCCGTCTACTCCTCGGACGAGGTGTTCGACGCCCTGGACACCCTGGTGGCGGAGGAGCGGATCGCCGCCTACGGCGTGAGCGTGGAGACGTGCGCGGAGGCGCTGACCGCGATCGCGCGCCCGGGCGTCGCGAGCGTGCAGATCATCCTGAACGCGTTCCGGCTCAAGCCGCTGGAGCGGGTGCTGCCGGCCGCCACCGCTGCCGGGGTCGGGATCCTGGCGCGGGTGCCGCTCGCCTCGGGGCTGCTCTCGGGCCGCTACAGCGAGCAGACCACCTTCGCCCCGGACGACCACCGCAGCTACAACCGCCACGGGGAGGCCTTCGACCAGGGCGAGACCTTCTCCGGGGTGGACTTCGCGACGGGCGTCGAGGCGGCACGGGAGTTCGCCGCCCTCGCACCCGAGGGCGCCACCCCGGCGCAGACGGCGCTGCGGTGGGTCGTCCAGCAGCCCGGGGTGACGACGGTGATCCCCGGCGCCCGCAACGTGGCGCAGGCGCGGTCCAACGCCGAGGCCGCCGCACTGGCGCCGTTGCCCGCGGCCACGCTGGACGCCGTGCGGGAGCTGTACGACCGCCGCATCCGGCCGCAGGTGCACGACCGCTGGTAGTCACCGGCCCCCGCGCGTCCGCCTCAGCGCCGGTCGGCCCCCGTCCTACCGCCGCGGTGCTACAGCCAGCCGCGCTGGGCGGTCTTCAGACCGGCCGCGAAGCGGCTGGCCGCCTCCAGCCGGTCCATCAGGACGGCCATCCGCCGCCGGACGGTGCGCACCACACCGCACACCACCAGCAGGCCGGCCGTCCCGGGGCACCCCCGGGGCGGCCGGCCCCGTGCGTCCCGTGCTCACCCTGCGGGGCCGCTCTCGGACGACACGCGGTGCCCTCAGCGGCAACCATCCGCACACCACCGGTCCTAGCGTGGGTGGACCGCAGCGACTCGCTGCCCGAGAGGAAGAGAGCAGAGCCCATGCCGTTCATCACCGTCGGCCAGGAGAACTCCACCCCCATCGAGCTGTACTACGAGGACCACGGCTCCGGGCAGCCGGTGGTCCTGATCCACGGTTTCCCGCTGGACGGGCACTCCTGGGAGCGGCAGAGCGCCGCGCTGCTCGACGCCGGCTACCGGGTGATCACCTACGACCGCCGCGGTTTCGGCCAGTCCTCCCAGCCGACCACCGGCTTCGACTACGACACCTTCGCCGCCGACCTGAACACCGTGCTGGAGACCCTCGACGTCCAGGACGCCGTGCTGGTCGGCTTCTCGATGGGCACCGGCGAGGTCGCCCGCTACGTCTCCCGGTACGGCTCCGCCCGCGTCGCCAAGGTCGCCTTCCTGGCCTCCCTGGAGCCGTACCTGCTGAAGACCGACGACAACCCGGACGGCGCCGCCCCGAAGGAGTTCTTCGACGGGATCATCGCCGCGGTGAAGGCCGACCGCTTCGCCTACTACACGGACTTCTACCGGGACTTCTACAACCTGGACGAGAACCTCGGCACCAGGATCAGCGAGGAGGCCGTCCGCAACAGCTGGAGCGTCGCTGCGGGCGGCGGCGCCCACGCAGCCGCGGCCGCGCCGTCGACCTGGTACACCGACTTCCGGGCCGACATCCCCCGCATCGACGTGCCGGCGCTCATCCTGCACGGCACCGGCGACCGCATCCTGCCGGTCGACAACACCGGCCGCCCGTTCCACCGGGCGCTGCCCTCCGCCGAGTACGTGGAGGTCGAGGGCGCGCCGCACGGCCTGCTGTGGACCCACGCCGAAGAGGTGAACGCCGCGCTGCTGGCCTTCCTCGCGAAGTAGCCGCACCGGGCGGCCCGTCCGCCCGGCGATGAGCAGAAGCCCCGGGCTGTCCCGTCATGCGGGACGGGACAGCCCGGGGCTTCGCGCGTTTCTCCCCCGGCCTCTCCCCGCCCCTC
Organism: Kitasatospora sp. NPDC029312; assembly: GCF_055569215.1. Classification (NCBI taxonomy): domain Bacteria; kingdom Bacillati; phylum Actinomycetota; class Actinomycetes; order Kitasatosporales; family Streptomycetaceae; genus Kitasatospora; species Kitasatospora sp. NPDC029312. The sequence goes on from NZ_JBVHXY010000015.1 coordinate 101,076, forward strand.
CGGCCTTCCCCGGCCTCTCCCCGCCCCCGGCCTCTCCCCGCCCCCGGCCTCCTCCGCGGCCGGGCTCCTCCGGGCCGGTGCACTGACGGACCGGAGGCCGTGCACTGAGCGCCAACTCGCCCGTGCGCCCGCGAATTAACTTTCCATCAGACGTTCGAGCGGGCCGGCCTCCGTGACCCCGGCCCGTCCGGACGCCTCCCGGCGCCGCCCGATCGGGCGGCGCCCCTCACCGTGACAGGAGGCTGGAGAGGTGCCTGCAATGCCGGTCGGCGGGCTGGTCCCCCGCGCCGTCGAGAACGCGGCCGACGTCGTCGTCCGCAACGCGAAGATCCACACCGGAGACGTCCGCCGCCCCCAGGCGGGCGCCCTGGCCATCCGGGACGGCCTGATCACGGCCGTCGGGGACGACGCGGACGTCGCCCCGCTCATCGGGCCCGCCACCACCGTGGTGGACGCCCTCGGGCGGCGCGTGGTGCCCGGCCTCAACGACGCGCACCTGCACGTGATCCGGGGCGGCCTCAACTACGTCCTCGAACTGCGGTGGGACGGCGTGACCTCACTGCGCCGGGCCCTGGCGATGCTGCGCGAGCAGGCCGCCCGCACCCCCAAGGGGCAGTGGGTGCGGGTCGTCGGCGGCTGGTCGGCCGAGCAGTTCGCCGAGCGGCGGCTGCCGACGCCCGCCGAGCTCAACGAGGCCGCGCCGGACACCCCGGTGTTCGTCCTCCACCTCTACCAGTCGGCGATCCTCAACCGCGCCGCGCTCAAGGCCGTCGGCTACACCGCGGAGACCCCCGACCCCAGGGGCGGCCGGATCGTCCGGGGCCGCGGCGGCGAGCCCAACGGCATGCTGCTGGCCGCCCCCAGCGCCCTGGTCCTCTACTCCACCCTCGCCAAGGCCCCGGCCCTGGAGGGCGAGGACCGCAGGACCTCCACCCGGCACTTCCTGCGCGAGCTGAACCGCTTCGGGCTGACCTCCGCGATCGACGCCGCCGGCGGGTTCCAGAACTTCCCCGAGAACTACGCCACGGTGACCGAACTCGCCCGTGAGGGACTGCTCACCCTGCGGATCGCCTACCACCTGTTCCCGCAGACCGCCGGCCAGGAGCTCGACGACCTGACCCGCTGGATCGAGACGGTCCGCCCCGGCGACGGCGACGCGTGGCTGCGGCTGAACGGCGCCGGCGAGAACCTCACCTGGGCTGCCGCCGACTTCGAGAACTTCGCCGAGCCTCGCCCCGAACTCGACTCCTTCGAGGGGGAGTTCGAGAAGTCCGTCCGCCTGCTCATGGAGCACGGCTGGGGCTTCCGGCTGCACGCGACCTACGACGAGACGATCCGGCGCGACCTCGCGGTCTTCGAGAAGCTCGCCGCCGAGGGGCTGTTCCCCGCCGGGAACCGGTGGCTCTTCGACCACGCCGAGACCGTCTCCCCGGACAGCCTGGACCGGATCGCGGCGCTCGGCGGCGCGCTCTCCGTACAGAACCGGCTCTCCTTCCAGGGCGAGGTGTTCGCCCGCCGCTACGGCCCCGGCGCCGCCGCCCAGGCCCCGCCGATCCGCGCGATGCTGGACCGCGGACTGACCGTGGCCGCCGGCACCGACGCCACCCGGGTTTCCTCGTACAACCCCTGGGTCGCCCTGCACTGGCTGGTCTCCGGCCGCACGGTCGGCGGAGCGACGCTGCGGCCGCGGCAGAACCGGGTGGACCGGCGGACCGCACTCGCGATGTACACCACGGCGGGCGCGGCGGTCACCGGCGAGCAGGACGTCAAGGGCGTTCTGCGGCCGGGCTGTTACGGCGATCTCGCGGTCCTGTCCGACGACTACTTCACCGTGCCCGAGCAGGACATCCCGCACATCGAGTCCCTGCTGACGGTCGTCGGCGGCCGGATCGTGCACGCCGCGGCGGACTACGAGGGCATGGACGAGGAGCTTCCGGTGGTCAGCCCCGCCTGGAGCCCGGTCGCCCGCTTCGGCGGCTACCAGGCCTCCGGCCGGGGCTCGGCCCCCGGATCCGGTGCGCGGCAGGCCGAGTTGCTCAGCGAGGTCGTCGCCGAATCGGAGCTGCACCGCCACTGGCGCGTCGAGCGCGGCCTCGCGACGGAGGACACCCCGCCGTTCGACCCCTGCTTCCTCCTCTGACCCGGCCCCCGCTCGTCCTCCCCGCTCCTCCCCCGCCCCCGAGACCTCCTCCGCGGACCACCGCGCGAAGGAACCACCGAAAGAACCGAAAGAACCGAAGGGAAAGCCGTCATGGTCGACTTCACCAAGGTCAGCGCCACTCCGAGCCCCGACCTGCTCACCCCGGACAACGCCGTGGTGCTGTTCGTGGACCACCAGCCGCAGATGTTCTTCGGCACCGGCAGCGGCGACCGCACCGCGATCATCAACGCCACCGTCGGCCTCGCGAAGGCCGCCCGGGCCTTCGACGTCCCCACCGTACTGACCACCGTGGCCGCCGAGTCCTTCTCCGGCCCGCTGCTGCCGCAGCTCGCCGCCGTCTTCCCCAAGGCAGAGATCCTCGACCGCACCTCGATGAACGCCTGGGAGGACGAGGCGGTCGTCGGGGCGGTCACGGCCACCGGGCGGGGCAAGGTCGTCATAGCCGGCCTGTGGACCGAGGTCTGCCTGGTCCTGCCGGTGCTGTCGATGATCGACCAGGGCTACGAGGTCTACGTCGTCACCGACGCCTCCGGCGGCGTCTCGCCGCAGGCCCACGAGCACGCCGTCCAGCGGATGGTGCAGGCCGGCGCCGTGCCGGTCACCTGGGTGCAGGTGCTGCTGGAGCTCCAGCGCGACTGGGCCCGGACGGAGACCTACGGCGCCGTCATGGAGATCGTCAAGGAGCACGCCGGCGCGTACGGCCTCGGGGTCGTCTACGCCCAGGCCGTCATCGGCGAGCACGCCGCCGGCTGAGCCGGCCCCGCGCCGACTCCGCGTCAGGAACACGAACAGGGACCAGGGACAGGAACAGGACACGATGGATACCGGACTGCTGATCCTCCGGGTGGTGGTGGGCCTGCTCATCGCCGGGCACGGGGTGCAGAAGGTGAGCTACCGCCTGGGCGGCAACGGCCTGAAGGGCGGCACGGAGGAGTTCCGGCACGACGGCTTCGCCGGCGGGACGCTCACCGCCCTCGCCGCGGGCGCCGGCCAGATCGGGTCGGGCCTGTTCCTGGCCCTGGGCGCGCTCACCCCGCTGGCGGCCATGGTCGCCATGGGGGTGATGACGGTGGCGATGACGGTCAAGCTGCCGCACGGGCTCTGGGTGCAGAACGACGGCTACGAGTACCCGCTGGTCCTGGTCGTCGTCTCAGGGGCGCTCGCCCTCACCGGCCCGGGCCGGTGGTCCGCTGACCACGCCGCCGGTCTGGCCGCCTGGCCACTCCGGCTGTCGGTCGGGTGCCTCGTCCTCGGCCCGGCCAGCGGACTGCTCACCCGGGCCGTCCTGCACCGGCCGCCGATGGCGGAGGGGGAGACGCCCGGTGCGCACCCTGCTGGCTGACGCCCTGCGGACCCTCGTGCCGCCGCGCACCGACCGGCACGGCCCGCTGCCGCCGCTGATGCTGCTGCTGACGGTCGCCACCGGCGTGGTCGACGCGGTGAGTTACCTCGGCCTCGGGCACGTGTTCGTGGCCAACATGACCGGCAACGTGGTCTTCCTGGGATTCGCCCTGGCGGGGGCCCCGGGGCTGTCGGCCACGGCCTCGCTCGTCTCGCTGGCGTCCTTCCTCACCGGGGCGCTCGCCGGCGGACGGCTCGGCAGCGGCACGGCCGCCCACCGCGGACGCCTGCTGGCCCTGGCCACCGGTGTCCAGACGGTCCTGCTGACCGCGGCGGCCGCCACCGCCGCGGTCGGCGGGATCGGCGGCGGTGGCGGGGCCGGGGGCGGAGCCGAGTACTCGCTGATCGTCCTGCTGGGACTGGGCATGGGCCTGCAGAACGCGGTGGCCCGGCGGCTCGGCGTGCCCGACCTCACCACCACCGTGCTCACCCTCACCCTGACCGGCCTGGCCGCCGACTCCACGGCGGCCGGCGGGGCTGCGCCGCGCCCGGGCCGGCGGATCCTCTCCGCACTGGCGATGCTGCTCGGCGGCCTCGCGGGCGCGGCGCTGATCCTGCACGGGCGGCCCGCCACCGCCCTCGCCCTGGCCTCACTGCTGCTCCTGGCCACCGCACTGACCGCCCACCGGGTCTCGACCGCGGACGCCCCCTGGGCACCGCCGACGGCCTGAGCCCGACTCCATTCGACGACCCTCACGCGCCCGGCCCCGCTCAGCGGGCGCCGGGCGCGCCAACGACCGGGAGGTCCCCGTGAATCGACTGGCACAACTGGAACAGCCGGAACAACGGGCACGAGCGCAACGACCGGCACGGCCCGCCCGAACGGCAGGTCGGGCAGGACGCCTCTTCCGGCGCGTGGTCCCGCTGATGGCGGCGATCGCCGCACTGACCGCGGTCCCCACCGCCTCCGCGTCCCAGGGCGCCCCGTCACGGCAGCCGGGCTCGCACCGGCAGTTCGCCGTCGGCCCGCAGTACGACTCCACTCACGTCTACGTCGAACCCGGCACCGAGCAGGCCTTCGTCGCCGGCTGGGTCGCCACCTTCGGCGGCACGACGATCGGCCCGAACGCCACCCAGGTGACCCCGACGCCCAGCCGGACGCTGTCCGAGCTGGTGCTCTCCCCCGTCGGCACGCTGTCGGTGTTCGACTTCACCACGCCCATCCCGTACCCCTTCGGCACCGAGCGGACCGGCTGGCTGGTGACCGACCTCGACCAGGCGGTGCGCACCGCCCGCGCCGACGGCGCGACCGTGACCGTCGCGCCGTTCGCCGACCCGATCGGGCGGGACGCCGTCGTACAGTTCCCCGGCGGCGTCAGCGCCCAGCTCTACATGCACACCAGCCCGCCGTCCTACCCCGGCCTGGCCAGTGTGCCGGAGAACCGGCTCTACCTGTCGCCCGACGCGATCGGCGGGTTCCTGCGCAGCTACCTCTCCTTCACCCAGGGCCGCGTCGTCTCCGACGACCGGCGGGCCGACGGCGCCGCGATCGGTCTGCCCGGCACGACCTACCGGCTGCTGCGCCTGACCTCCGGTTTCGGCACCACCACGGTCGCCGTGACGGACGGCCACCTGCCGCACCCCTTCGGCCGGGAGCTCACCGGTTACGGCGTGCCGGACCTCGGCGCCACCCTGGAGCGGGCGAAGGCCGCCGGCGCGTCGGTGCTGTGGGGGCCGGTCGCGGCGGGCGGCCGGGAGAGCGCGATGGTGCGGTTCCCGGGCGGCTACCTCGCGGAGGTCCACACCGACCGGTGACCACTGACCGCGCTGGCCGCTCGCCGGTTCGCTGCTCGCCGCCGGCCGGTGAGCCGTGATCAGTGGTGTCCGCCCGGTGGGGGGGGGGGGGGGGGGGGGGGGGGGGGGGGAAGAGGGGACAAAGGAGCGGCGACCCCACCGATAGC
>NZ_JBVHXY010000015.1:106548-160841 GCF_055569215.1 Kitasatospora sp. NPDC029312
CGCTCCCCCCCCCCCCCCCCCCCCCCCCCTCCCCTTTCCCCCCCCCCCCCCCCCCCCCCCCCCCCCCCCCCCCCCCCCCCACCGGGCTACACCGCGACGCCGTACCCGGCCGGCGCACCGCCGCCCTGCCCCGGCACACCGCCGGGCAGCGGCGGCCGCACGGCCGCCGGGGTCAGGCCCGTTCCGGCGCAGGCCTGCCACTCGCGCGGGGAGATCCCGTACGCCGTCCGGAACGCCCGGCTGAAGTGACTGGCGCTCACGAAGCCCCACCGGCCCGCGACCGCCGCCACGGTCGCCCGGCCCGCCGCCGGCCGGGCCAGGTCGCGACGGCACATGTCCAGCCGTTGACGCTGGATCCAGCGCGCCACCGTCACCCCCTCGAAGCGGAACAGCTTGTGCAGGTGGCGCACCGACATGTGGTGGGCCGCCGCGATCCGCTCCGGGGAGAGGTCCGGATCGCCGAGGTGGCGCAGCATGTGGTCCTTCACCCGGGCCAGGGTGGCGAGGGCCGTCTCGGGCGCCTCCGGGACGGACCGGCCGCGGCGTTCGTGGGCGAGCACCGCGAGCAGGTCCAGCGCCGTGGTCGACAGCCAGGACGCCACCTGCGGCTCCATCGTGCCGGCCGACCGGGACAGGCACTCCAGGTAGGCGACCACCAGCCGGGCGGTGTCGTCGCCGGTGTCGAAGGCCGTCCCGGTGAGCACCCGCAGGTCCTCCTCGGAGACGCCCACCGCCGAGCGCGGCCAGTGGAAGGCCGTGAAGGAGAACGGGTCCGGCAGTTCCTTGGCGAACGGCCGCCCGGCGTCGGAGATCGCGAAACTGCCCGGCCGCAGCGCCACCTGACGGCCGTCCTGGACCAGCCGGGCGGTACCGCGGTGGTGGAGCGCCAGCGTGAGGTGGTCCTCCCCGCCGCGGGCGATCAGGCCCGCGCTGCGCTCGACCCGCTGGGGGCCGGCCTGCACCAGGGAGACCTGGAGGGCGCCCAGGCGGTGGCTGGTGATGGTCGCCGGGCCCGGCGTGCTCTCCAGCAGGGCGACGTCCAGCGGGATGAAGGTGTGGGAGACGGCTTCGTGCCAGTACTCGGCGCGATCGGTGGACGGTACGTCGGCGGTGTCCAGGACGAAGGACATCGGTGCTCCTCGAACGGTGGTCGGCCGGGCCGACCGGTCTCAGGTGTCGGGGGGATCGGCCCGGGGTCCCTCTCCGGGGCCCGGGCGGGCGGAACGGGCTACCGGGCGGGGCTGTGCAGGGCCACGTGCACGGTGTCCACGGCCTGGACGAGTGCGGCGCGGGCGGTGCCGGTGGGGCAGCGCCCGCCGAGCAGCAGGAAGCCGTGCACGGCGCCCTGGTAGCGCAGTGCCACGACCGGCACCCCGGCGGTCCGGAGCCTGGCCGCGTAGGCCTCGCCCTCGTCGCGCAGCACGTCGGCCTCGGCGGTGACCACGAGGGCCGGCGGGAGCCCGGCGAGCTGGGCCAGCGAGGCGCGCAGCGGCGCTGCGGTGGCCTCGCCCCGTCGCCGCCGCTCGGGCAGGTAGTCGTCCCAGAACCGCCGCATGTGGTCGCGGTGCAGGAAGTATCCCGTCGCGTACCGGTGGTAGGACTCGGTGTCGAAGTCCGCGTCGGTCACCGGGTACAGCAGCACCTGGTGGACCAGCGGCGCGCCGCCGCGCTCCCGGGCCAGCAGGGTCAGCGCCGCGACGAGGTTGGCGCCCGCGGAGTCGCCGACGGCGGCCATCCGCACGCCCTCCAGCCCGATCTCCCGGCCGTGGGCGTGGATCCAGCGGGCCACGGCGTAGCACTGCTCGACGGCCACCGGGTAACGGGCCGCGGGCGCCCGGGCGTAGTCGACGTAGACCACCGCGGCGTCGGTGCCCAGGGCGAACTCCCGTAGCAGCCGGGCGTAGCAGGCCGCGTCGCCGAGCGACCAGCCGAGGCCGGGCAGGAACAGCACCACGGGGCTCGGCTCGGCCGCGCCGACCGGTCTGGTGACCTGGACGCGCACCCGCCCGGTCGGCCCGCAGGGCAGGGCCAGCCACTCGCTGGTGGTGCCGTACGGGTCGTCCTCGTCCGGGCGGCCGGTGGCCCGGTCGTCCGGGGCGCAGGCGGCCAGGAGGGAGGACAGATCCGGCCGTCCCGTCGGGGACCGGACGGCCGCGGCGTCCAGGAACTCCTGGAGCGCCCGGTCGAGCACCGGGCGGCGGTCCGGCAGGGGGGTGGGGTCGGACAACTCTTCGCTCCTGGTCATCGGTCGGGAGGCACTGCGGCCGTCGGGCTCTGCGGATTGGGGCACTGCGGCGTCGGGCGTCGTTCCGACGCTCATCGGACACGCGCCGTCGGTCGGGACACGCCCCCGTCAGCCCGCGTAGCCCTCCGGCTGGGCGCGCCACTCCCGCGGCGGGACGCCGTACGCGGCACGGAAGGTGCGGCTGAAGTGCGCCGGATTGACGAAGCCCCACCGCTGGGCGACGGCCGACACGGTCGGCGCGGCGCGGCCCCGCCGGGCCAGTTCACGGGCGCACTCCTCCAGACGGCGCTGCTGGATCAGCCGGCTCACCGTCACCCCCTCGCCCTCGAACAGCCGGTGCAGGTAGCGCACGGAGATGTGGTGGGCGGCCGCGATCCGCTCGGGCGCCAGGTCCGGGTCGGCCAGGTGGCGGTCGACGTACTGCCGGATCCTGCGCAGCAGGTGGGCGTTGGGGGTGTCCGGGCCGTGCACCGTCCGCGCCCGGGCCAGCTGGGTGACGAGGGCGCTGAACAGGTCGGCCACGCTGCCGGCCAGCCGGTCGCCGACCGGGGCGGGGTAGGCGTGCGCCGAGTCGGCGAGGACGCCGAGGAACGGCAGCAGCACCGGTCCGCACCCCTCCGCGGGGCCGACGGCCGTCGCCGCCGCGTGCCTCAGGTCGTGCTCCGGCACTCCGAGCAGCCGGCGCGGCAGGTGGAACAGATGGGTGCGGAAGCGCTCGGGGTAGTCGACGGCGTACGGGCGCGCCGTGTCGTAGAGGACGAGCCCGCCCGGCGGCACCTCGGCGCGGCGCCCCTCCTGCTCCAGGACGGCCCGGCCCGACACCTGCACGCCGACCCCGACCTGCGGCTCGCTCGCCGGCGCCCGGGCGATCAGCTCCGCGGTGCGGGAGAGCCGGGCGGCGTCCGCCTCCAGCGTGGAGATCCGCACGTAGCCGATCCGGTGGGACTCCACGAGCCCGTCGAACGGCCCCCCGGTGAGCGGGAGCACCTCCACCGGCACCAGTGTCCGCGCCACCGCGCCGCTCCACACGGCCGCCTTCCGGTCGTCCGCGACCGACGCGGTCGTCACCCGTACGCCCAGGTCCATCTGACCACCCTCTCGCCGAAGTCCTGCACTCTCAGCCTGGAGCTCGGGCGCGGCGGGTCGTTAGGTCATCTGACTGTCGTGTTCGGGCGGTACGCCGCCGGGCCGGGGCCGGCGGCGTTCCGGCAGGTCAGCCGGTGTCGAGGGCGTGGGCGAGCGCGGCGCGCGAGGTGATGCCGAGCTTCGGGAAGATCTTGTACAGGTGGGCCCCGACGGTGCGGGGCGACAACTGGAGCTGCCGGCCGATCTCCTTGTTGGTCAGACCGGTCGCGGCCAGCCTGGCTATTCGCAGCTCCTGACCGGTGAGGCCGGACGGTCCCGCGGCCGCCGCGCCGGGCTGGGGTGCCACCGGATCGCCGGCGGCCCGCAGCTCCTCCTCGCAGCGCTCGGCCCACGGATCCGCCCGCAGGCGGCGGAACACGTGGTGGGCCGCGCGCAGCGGCTCCCGGGCTCCGGGCCGGTGGCGGCGGCGCAGCCACGAGCCGTGGGCCAGCCGCAGCCGGGCCAGGTCGAAGGCCCAGCGCTCGGCGCCGTCGACGGCGTACGCGGCGCGGTAGGCGGCGTCGGCCTCGTCGTCGTCCTCGGCGGCCAGTGCGGTGGCGGCGGCGAACAGGAAGCCGTGGCGCCCGGACATCTCCGCCGTGCGGGCCGCCCGCCCGGCCGCGAGGTGCACCCGCGCCTCCGCGTGCCGGCCGGTGTGCACGGCGGCCGTCACCAGGTCGAAGACCAGCGCGTGGTGCCAGGGCGGGCCGCTGGGCAGCCGCCCGGGCGGGGTGAGTTCGCAGAAGTGCGCGTACGCCTCCTCGTAGCGCTGGTGGGCGAGCGCCACCAGGCCGCGCAGGTGGGTGAGGCGGTCGAGGACGTACCGCATCCCGGCCCTGGTCGCGGTGGGCCGGACGGCCTGGTCGACCTCGCGCAGCCCGGCCTCGTCGCCCCGGCCCGCCAGGAAGTGGGCGTAGTACTGCCGGAACATCAAGGCGTTGGTGTGGTAGCCGAGTTCGTCCGCGATCTCGGCCTCGCGCAGGCAGACGGCCGCGCGGTCCCAGTGCCCGAGCAGGAAGTCCTGGTGGCACCTGGCCTTCGCGATCGAGCCCTGGGTGGCGTAGCCGTGCAGACCGGTGAAGCGCTGCCACAGGCCGCCGTCGGGGCAGTCTAGCGCCGAGGCGGTCCACAGCAGGAGCCAGGCGGCGCCGGCCTCCTGTTCCTCCGTCATGCCCTCGGCGACGGCGCGCAGGGTGTCGGCCGTCTCCGGCCCCGGGGCCGTCCAGGCGCCCAGGCACAGCCGGCCCGCCTCCGAGACGTTCTCCCGGTGCCGTTCCAGGGCCAGCCAGGCCCACGGGTCGTCCGTGAAGGTGGCGGCCAGGAGCAGCTTGAAGAAGACCTGTTCGGTCAGCCCGCCGAAGGTGTCCGCGCCGGGTGCGGTGAGCGCGTCCAGGGCGGCGGGCAGCAGCGCCGCGGAGGACGCGAAGTCGACGTGGTGGCTCTGGTCGGCGTAGACGACGGCGTACGCGAACAGCGGGGCGACGTCCTGCGGCACGGTGACGGTCTTCAGTTCCTCCACCAGGGCGGCCGTGTGGCGCAGCTGGCCGCCGCGGGCCGACATCACCGCGGCCCAGGTGAGCCGCCGGACCCGGTCGCAGGTGCTCGGGCTGAGCACCGCGGCGCGTTCCAGCAGCAGCGCGCCCTCCGCGTCACCGCCACGCCGGGCGAGGTCGCGGCCGGCCTGCTGGAGGCGGTGCGCGAGGTCCTCGTCCGGCAGTACCGCGGCGGCCGCCTCGTGCACCAGCCGCCTCGGGTCGTCCGGCGCCAGGGCCTCGGACAGCACCCGGTGCGCCTCGCGGCGCGCGGTGTCCGAGGCGGTGGAGACCACGGCGGTCCGCACCAGCGGGTGCCGGAACACCAGCTGTCCGGCCGGGTCGATCCGGGCCAGGCCCTCCGCCTCGATCCGCGCCAGGAGTTCCCGCGCGTTCTCGTCCGCGATGGTGCGCAGCCACACCGCACTGCCGAAGTCCGGGCCGGTGGCCAGCGCTCCGAGCAGCAGGAGGCGGCCCACCTCCGGCGTCACCGCCCCCAGCCGCTCGGCGAACATCCGCTCCAGCTTCCGCCCCAGCGGCAGCCGTTCCGGCAGCGGAGCGGCCCCGCGCTGCTGGGCGGCCGCCAGCTGGCGCGGCAGCTCCACCAGTGCCAGCGGGTTCCCGGCCGCCTCCGCCAGCACCCGGTCCCGGGCGGGCGCCGCCAGTTCGGGGTAGCAGGAGCCCAGCAGCAGGGCCGCGTCCGACCGGGGCAGCGTCGGCACGTCGACGGCCTCGGCCGACCACGTCTGCGCGGCCGTCCCGTACGGACGGGTGGCACCGACGATCACCACCGGCAGCCCGGCGCTGCGGCGGTGCAGGAAGGCGAAGACGGTCGCGCTCGACGAGTCGATCCAGTGCAGGTCGTCCAGGAGCAGCAGCACGGGGGCGGTGCGCGCGGAGTCCTCCAGCAGCGCCAGTGCGGCGGCGCCCACGGCGAAGCCGCTCGGTGTCCCGGAGCGGACGCCGAGCGCGCTCTCCAGCGCCTCCCGCTGGTGCGCCGACAGGCCGGCGGACCGCTGGAGCGGGGACCAGAACGCCTGGTGGAGGGCGCCGAACGCGAGGTCCGTCTCCGCCTCCGCGCCGACGGCCCGCAGCACGGTGAACCCGCGCTCGCGCGCCGCCCGCTCGACCCAGGCCAGCAGCGTGCTCTTGCCCACCCCGGCCTCCCCGCGCAGCAGCACCGTCGACCCGCTCGCCCCGTCGACGGCCTGCACCAGGGCCGCGGTCAGCAGCTCCGTCTCCCGCTGACGCCCCACCAGGGCAGGAGTCCGCCCGTCTCCCACCACTCTTCGTTCCCCTCACCAGACCCGGCCCGTCCACCGGGGCCCCAAGGCTACCGCCCAGCCCGACCTGCGGAAACCACGCTGGGTAGGGCCCCGGACACCACCCCGCGCCACCGTCCACGCCGGCACCGCCCCCCCCGGCCCGCCCACCACCGCCTTGCCGTTTCCACGACTGGACCGCGGAGCTCGCGCCGCGCTCCTCATGATCGCCGCGGCAGCGGTTGCTCGGTCAGTCCAGGAGTGGCTGGGCGCCGTTCGACGTGGCGTGGGTCACCAGGGGGCGGCGGCCGAGGGAGCCGGCCATGGGGCGCACGCCCCGGAGGACGACGAGCACGGGCAGGTGCACCTCGGCGGCACCGGTGTCTTCACGGTCCAGGTGGCCGCGGCCGCCGAGCCCGGGGTGCGGTGGATCGTGGGTGCCGGCGTCCAGGTCGGCCAGATGTTGCGTGTCGCCCACTCCGCCGGCGTGACGGCCGGGTCGGGCGTCCGGACGGCCCGGGCGAGCCCGTGGCCGCTCCCGTTCAGGCAGGTCACAGCGTTCATGCCACCCTCCGCATGGTCGACGGTGGTGCCGGTCCCGAGCACGGACGGCCGCGTGGCGCCGGAAGACCCGGGGCCGCGTGGCGCCGGAAGATCCGGACGGCGCCTCGGCGAGCCGATCACCCCGGCGGCCGACCGGCTGTCCTGCTTATCACGCTAGCGGCAGCAGGACGGCCGACCGCGGTACCCGGGACGGAACCTCCCAGCTGGAGCGGTACCCCGGTACTACGCGGATCGGGACGGCCGGACTGCCGCCCGCTACGCAGCGCAACCACCGCTGCGCGCCGGGTCGCCCGCCACTCCCCCGCTCTCAGCTCCGTGCGGTGGTTGGTCACCGCAGGGAGCTCCCGCGGCGCAGGGGCCACGACCGCAGTGGCGGCCGCTCTGTCCGCCGACCGTCCACCGTGCTCGCCGCCGTGCCGGCGGCAAGCGCGGCGGGTGCCGTTCGTGGGCTCAGTAGTACTGGGCCAGGCAGAATTCGTGCTCCTCGGGATCGGCCATCACGACGACGACGCCTTCGTCGTAGTCGTGCCGTTCGCCGGTGAACCGGCCGCCGAGGGCGATGACTTGGGCCATGCCCTCGGCAATGTCATCGACCACGACATCGAGGTGCAGGCGCACCTTGCCCCGTTTCGGCTCGGCCACCGGCTGGAAGACGAGTCGGGGCAGCGGATCGCCGCGGTCGCCGAGGTAGATCCAGCCGGGGCGGGTCGGCCCCGGCGGACGGTCCAGCAGGGCGCTCCAGAAGCCCGCCACCTTTTCGACGTCGGCGCAGTCGACGGTCACTCCGGCCCAACGGTTCGGCATGGTGTCAGCTCCCCTGCGTCGCGGTGCGAGAGGCCGCCGGCCCCCGGCGGACCAGTTCCTCAACCAGCTCCCCGGCCGCCGCCGCGGGCGTGATCCGGCGGCCCCTGGCCAGCTGGAAGACCTGGCGGAGCGTGGCCGCGATGCCGTCGACGCGCGCGGTCAGCCGCTGCTCGGATTCCTGGCGCAGTTCAACCCCGGTGGCGTGGATGACGCCTCCGGCGCTCACCACCACGTCCGGCGCCCACAGGATGCCACGGGCCGCGAGGAGGAGAGCGGTGGCCGGCTCGTCCAACTGGTTGTTCGCCGGGCCGGCGACGGCGGCGCACCGCAGGCGCGGCACCGTGCGGGCGGTCAACAGACCGCCGAGCGCCGCAGGAACGAGGACGTCGACCTCCATGGTGAGGGCGTCGTCCGGCTCCACCCAGGTCGCGCCCAGCTCCTCGGCCAGACTGCGCATGGCCGGGTTGACGTCCGTCACCACCAGCTGGGCACCGGCCCGGTCCAGCAGCCGCGCCACCTGGCCGCCGACCGCACCGAGACCGATCACGCCGAAGGTCCGGCCGGTGAACCGCGGTGACCCGAAAGCTTCTTCGGCCACCGCGCCCAGTGCGGCGAGGGTGCCGCGCGCGGTGTGCAGGGCGGAGTCGCCGCTGCCGCCGTCCTCGACCGGCCGACAACAGACATGGGCGGTGCGTTCGCCGATCACGGACATGTCGGCCGGGCTGGTGCCCACGTCCGGCCCTGCGATGTAGCGGCCGCCCAGCGATTCGACGGCGTCTGCGAGGTCGTGGAGCAGTGCCGTGCGCTCCGCTCCGACCGGCCGGGCTTCGGTCGGCAGGGCGACGACTGTTTTCGCGCCGCCGTGTTCCAGGCCGGCCAGCGCGTTCTTGGCGGTCATCGCCTCCGAGAGTCGCAGCGCGTCGGCGACCGCCGCGCCCGGGTCGGCGTAGTGGGCGATCCGACAGCCGCCGGCGGCCGGGCCCAGGGCGGTCGAGTGGATGGCGACGCAGATGGCGAGGCCGCTGCGGCGGCCGCGCACCACCTGCACCAACTCATGTGAGGGATTCGGGATGTTGGGGGGCAGAGCTTGCTCAAGTACGGCTGTCATGGTGCGAAGGTAACCGTTCCGGCATGGCCGGCGGCCTTCGGCCGAACGAAAGTCGGCGGGAGGGCGATACTCACCGCATGGACGAACTTGATTCGGCGATAGTCCGGCTTCTGCAGCGTGATGCGCGCCAGACCAACCGCGCCATCGCCCGCACCCTCGGCATCGCCCCCTCGACTTGTCTCGAACGCGTCCGGGCGCTGTGTGCCCGCGGGGTGATCACCGGCTATCACGCGGCGGTCGACCCGGCCGCCCTGAACCGCCACGTCCAGGCGCTCATCCACTTCCAGATCCGCCCCCTGAGCCGGTCGGTCATCGAGGCGTTCAAGGCGTACGCCGCCGGCCTGCCCGAAGTCAGCACGGTGTACGTCGTCACGGGCGGCGACGACATGATCGTGCACGTCTCCGCGCCGAGCGTGGACTACCTCCACGGCTTCCTGATGGACAAGTTCACCGCGCGCCGTGAAGTCGTCGGATTCCGCACTTCGGTGATCTACCAGCACACCCACAACCGGGTGCTCCCGCCCCTTGCCCCATGATCCGTCAGGGGCGATCGCGGGCCGTTCACCACTCCACCACCCCGGTGGCGGCGTCGGCGCCATGGCCCGCACCCACGTCGGCCCGGGCGGCCGCCCGACGCGCCCGGGCCGGTGCCGCCGACCGTGCCCGGGCTTCGGTGCGGGATCACACCGGTGCGTCGCGCCGTGGTGTCACAGGGGGTCGCCCAGCGGTCCGAAGTCCGCTTCCAGGGAGTCGGCCCAGTAGGCGGCGAAGTCCGGCTGGGTGCCGTCGGCGTCGGTGAAGCCGTACTCCTTGTAGAGGCCCCAGGTGGCCAGGGCCCGCCCGCTCTTGGCCATGATGTCGGGGTCGGCGGCCAGTGCGGCCACCGCCCGCCCCAGGTAGGCGGGGGTTTCGGAGTGGGCGAAGTTCGGGTCCTTGGCCGCGCCGTCCCGCCAGTTGGCCTCGCTCACTCCGAAGTGCTCCAGCATGGCCTCCGAGCGCAGGAAGCCGGGTGTGAGCGCCACGGCCGCGACGTCGTACTCCTTCAACTCGGCGGCCTGCGCGACAGCGAGGCGGATCACCGCGGACTTCGCGAGGTCGTAGAAGAACGAGCCGCGGTAGCGGGCGGTGTTGCCGTCGGTGACCTCGACGACCAGCCCGCTCCTGCGGGCGACCATCAGCGGGAGGGCGAACCGGCTGGTGATCACATGGGTCTCCACCGCCCGTCGCAGCAGCCGGATCCCGGTGTCGAGGTCCTGCTCCCACAGCGGGTTCGCCCAGTCCGTCAGCTGGTCCCCGCCCCACACGGAGTTGACCAGGACGTCGAGCCGCCCGTCCTGTTCGGCCGCGATCCGGTCGACCAGGGCACGGACTTCCTCCGGACGGCTGTGGTCGGTGCGGACGGGGATGCCGAGGCCGCCGGCGGCGGTGATCTTCTCGGCGGTCTCCTCGATGGTTTCCGGGCGGTCCAGGTCGGAGCGGGCGGCCGCGCTGCTGCGGCCGGTGACGTACACCGTCGCACCGGCTGCGCCGAGCTCGACGGCGATACCCCGCCCGCCGCCCCGGGTTCCGCCGGCGACCAGGGCCACCTTCCCGGCCAGCGGCCGTATGCCGTTCATCATGATTCCTCCGGGTCGTGACTGTTTCGCGGCGGGATGTGCGGGGCCATTACGGTGTCGAGCTCCTGCCGGAGCCGCTGTTCGAGGGTGCCCTGGCGATCGAGCGCCCACGAGAGGCCCGCACCGGCGGTGATCGCCTGGACGGTCCGGGCCAACGCCGTGACCTCCGTGCCGTCCCGGAGCTCACCTGCGGCGACGGCCTCCGCCAGCAGTGACCGGATCACCCGCCGCTGGGCCTGGTGCACGGCGAGGGCGTGCTCGTGGAGCTGTGGATCCGTCAGGTCGCTGCAGAAGAAGGCCAGATGGTTCGCGAAGCTCTCCGGCGTGGCCATCGGAGCCATCCACTCCACGACCAGCGCCGCCATCGCCCCGAGCACCGATTCGTGCTCCTGCCGCACGCGCCCGTACAGCCGGTCCGTGTCCTTCGCGGACTGCTCGGCGAGCGCCACGAGCAGGCCGCGCTTGGATCCGAACCGCTGCACGAGCGTGCCGGGCACCAGCCCGACCTCGCGAGCCACGGCGGCCAGGGTCAGCCCCGCCGGGCCCACCCGGCCGATCACCTCGGCCGCCGCACGCAGGATCGCCACATCCTCGACACCTCGGGGACGTCCGGCCATAGCCACCTCCGTCATTAATAAATGCCTGTTCATTTATTAAACCGCTCGATCGCCCGCATGGCAACCACCATCCATCGGCGACTTCGGCGACCAGTCGCAGCGGCCCCACCGACCCCGGCGGAGGATGGGGCGATCCTCAGGTGGATAATCCCGACCGTGACCTCAGGATCGACTCGCCCCAGGTGGCGCTCCGCAGCTCGCGCCTTCGCGTTCTTCCTCGTCGGCGGCGCCATCGGCTACGCCGTCTGCGCGCTGGTGGCTCACCGCCCCGGCGGCGAAGTGCCGTGGGTCGGCATGCTGTTCGGCTCGACCGTCTGCGCCGCGCTCGCCGCCCGCGCCCCAGGGCGGCGCCGCCGCTGAACTCCTCCCCCACGGCCGCCTCGCCGGCACCCGTACGGCCCCGGCGGGTCACGGAGTGCCGAGGGCGGCCTCCTCGCGGTCCAGGTCGTGCTGCAGGCGGCGGCGGGTGGCGTCGCTGATGCGGTGCTCGTCGTAGAGGCGGTGCAGTTCGGCGCTCTGGACGGCGATGACCTCGTGGCGCAGCTGGCGGTAGGCGGCGTCGGCGCTGGTGCCGTCGGGGGTTTCGGCGCCGCGGTCGAGGCGGGCGGTGAGGCCGCGGCGCACCCGGTCCAGGGCGGTGTCCGGCAGGGTCTCCAGCTCGGTGAGGTGGTCGACGTGGTCGAGGGCGGCGCGGTTGAGGGCGTCGCGGGCGTCGTCCTCCTCGCGGGCGGTGTGTTCCGGTTCGAGGGCGAGGCCGGAGCGGTTGACGACGGCGGCGAGGGTGAAGCCCTGGACGACCAGAGTGAAGACGACGACGGCGGTGGTGAGCACCAGGACCAGCGGCCGTCCGGCGAGCTTGGTGCCGTCGTCGGCGAGCAGCGGGATGGACAGCGCGGCGGCCAGTGGCATGACGCCGCGGGTGCCGGCCCAGGTGACCACCCCGGCGACCCGCCAGGACAGCCGGCCCCGGCCTTGGCTGGGCTTGACGGCGCGGGTGAGCGGCAGCGTGGAGAGCACCCGTACCGCGATCAGCACCGCAGCCAGGGCGAGCGCCTGCAACGGCCACCAGCCGGTGCCGGCCGGCAGGTCCCGGACGAGCGTGGGCAGCTCCAGGCCGACGATGCTGAAGACGACGCTTTCCAGCAGGAACACCACCACCGCGTACACGGCGTGCAGCTGCAGCCGGATGTGGGCGTCGGTGAGCCGGTGCCCGGAGCGGCCGAGCAGCACGCCGGCGACGACCACGGAGGTGACGCCCGAGGTGTGGGCGGACTCGGCGAGGACGTAGGCCGCGTACGGGGTGACGAGGGCGATCACCGTCTCCAGGACGGGGTCCGTGGTGCGGCGGCGCACCAGCCACACCAGGCCCGCGACGGCGGCGCCGACCAGGCTGCCGCCCCCGCCGAGCAGCAGGAACTCCCCGCCCGCCGCCGGCAGGCTGACCGAGGCGCCGACGGCGACGGCGATACCGATGGCGACCTTGAACAGCACCAGCGAGGTGGCGTCGTTGAACAGGCTCTCGGCCTGCACGAGGACCTGGACGCGCCCCGGCAGCGCCAGCCGGCGGCCGAGCGCGGTGACGGCCACCGGGTCGGTGCTGGAGAGCACGGCCCCGAGCACGAAGGCCATCGCGGGCGGCAGCCCGGCGACGGCGACGGCCGTGAAGCCGACGGCGGCGGCGGAGGCGAAGACCAGGCCGAAGGAGAGGATCGTCACCGGGCGCCACACCGTGCGCAGGTCGCGCAGCGACAGCTCCTCGGCGGAGGCGTAGAGCAGCGGCGGCAGGACCACCATGGCGATCGCCTGCGGCGGGACGTGCAGGGCCGGGACGCCGGGCAGCAGGGCCACCCCGATGCCCGCCAGGACCAGCAATGACGGCGCGGGGACGCGAAGGCGCCGGGCGAAGGTGGCCACGGCCGTGGCCAGGACCACCAGGACGAGAACGATCGCCACGACATGCATCGGTGGAAAGGACCCCTCGCAAGAACCGGGGTCACCGCCGCCGAATCGCTGCAGTCATCCCCCGCGCCGACCAGGCTTCCCGGCACACCTGTGGCTATCCTATCGAGGCATTAGCGGTGACGGCAGAGCCGGAGCCCTGGGACGTCGGAGCGCGAGCGACGCGGACAGAGCGTGACCGCCCCCGCCCGCGCCCCGGTGCACCGACGCCTGCGGACACGGCCGAACCCCAGGTGCCACGGCGACCACAGACCTGACGGAACGGATTCGGCCGCCCGGTCGACCCGCTCGACTGCTGATCACTGATCGCTGATCTTCCCGGCCGTCGGGCCAGCCGATAGGTTCATTCCATGAGTTCACCACAGGCGGGCGTGCGTCACTCGGCTTCGTCCTGGCGGCAGCCCTGTCCTCCGGCGGCCTCCATCGAGCGCAGCATGCTGGTCGAAGAGATCGCCAAGCGCATCCTGAATCGGATGTCGTCATCGACAACTCGGCGTTCGCGTGTCCGCGGATCGTGACACCGTGACCTCGGCATGGTGCTGCCGGGTGGTCGAGTGGGACCTGCTGCCCATGGTCGGCGAACTGCGGAGCCGGTGAATCCGGTCCCGCCACCCCACCCCGCCACTCGCCACCACCGACCACCAGGAGAGGACTCACCATGACCCCCGCCACCCCGCAGCAGAAGCCCACCGCCGGCAGTCACACCCGCTGGGACCTCGGCAATGTCGCGATCCACCGCGTCGACGAGATCGCCCTTCCCCCGCAGACCGGGCGCTGGCTGCTCCCCGGCGTCACCCGGCAGGTCATCGACGAAGCGCCCTGGCTGCGCCCCGACTTCGCCGACGCCGACACCCCCCACCTGGCCAGCCACACCTTCGCGGTGGAGATCGGCGGGCTGCGGATCCTGGTCGACACCGGCATAGGCAACGACAAGGCCCGCGCCAACCCGGCCTGGAACGACCTGCACACCGACTACCTCGAACGCCTCGCCGCCGCCGGTTTCCCGCCCGAGTCCGTCGACCTGGTCGTCAACACCCACCTGCACACCGACCACGTCGGCTGGAACACCCGGCTCGACGAGGGCCGTTGGGTGCCGACCTTCCCGCACGCCCGCTACCTGACCAGCCGGACCGAGTGGGACTACTGGGCCGCCGCCGAGATGGACGAGCACCGCCGTCAGATGTTCCGCGACTCCGTCCACCCCGTCCGTGACAGTGGTCTGTTCGACCTCGTCGACGTGCCCGAGCAGGGGCAGGAGGTGGCGGCCGGCGTACGGCTGATCCCCGCTCCCGGCCACACGCCCGGTCAGGTCGCCGTGGAGATCCGTGGCGCTCACCGGTCGGCCCTGATCACCGGTGACAGCGTCCACCACCCGGTGCAGCTCTCCCACCCCCACCTCACCAGCTGCGTCGACATCGACCCCGAGCAGGCCGTCCGCACCCGCCACCGGCTGCTCGCCGGCCTGGCCGACACTGACGGGCTGCTGCTGGGGACGCACTTCCCGCACCCCACCGCCGGCGTGGTGCGCAGCCACCAGGGCAGCTACCGCCTGCTGGCCGAGCCGAGCATTCCCGCCCGGCCGTGACGGGCGGCACGAGGGCCTGACGGTCCATCACGCCGACCCGGTCGACGCACAAACCCGCGCCTTCCTGAGGTGCACCCGGTGGCGGTGGCACGCAGCCCGCAGCCCGCAGCCCTGATGAGCCGTCACCTTGCCGAGCGGGCACACTTCACCGCGCCGAGTGGTCGTGTTAGCGTCCGTCGGATGTCGAGGATTCTGGTCACCGATCTGGACGGCACCCTCCTCGGTGGCGATCCGGCGGACCGGCGCCGACTGCGTGACGCACTGGCCCATCATCCAGAGCTGACCGTGGTCTTCGCCACCGGCCGCGGAGTGGCCTCGATCCGGCGGCTCCTGCGGGATCCACTCGTCCCGAGGCCCCGGTGGATCATCGCGGACGTCGGCGCCACTGTGCTCGACGGCGCCGACTTGTCCACCGTCGAACCGCTGCAGGAACAGTTGCGCGCCGGCTGGCCGGGGCCGGAGCGCGTTCGGGCCGTCTTACGCCGCTTCCCCGGGCTCGCCTACCAGCACGGCGTGGTCCAAGACGGACGCTGCTCGTACCACCTGGCTCCGGATGAGCTCACCGGCGAGCTCACCGAGGCGGTCGAGGACCTCGGCTGCAGCTGGACCTACTCCGCCAACCGGTTCTTCGACGTGCTGCCGGCAGCGGCCTCCAAGGGCAGCGCGCTACGGGCCCTGGCCGAGAAGCTGGACTGGCGGGCCGAGCAGATCCTGGTCGCCGGGGACTCGCTCAACGACCTGTCGCTGTTCCGGCTCGGCACGCCGGCAGTGGTAGTCGGTGACGCCGAACCCGCCCTGCTCGCCGCGCTGGCAGGCGATCCGCTGGTCCACCGCCCCGGCCGCCGCGGCGCCGCCGGCATCCTGGCGGCCCTTCACGCCCTGGGCTGGGTGTCGCCGGACGCCGAGCCTGCCGGGCAGCGGCACGCGCTGGTGGTGGGCTACCACCGCCCTCCGCTGCGCTGGACCGGAGCGTGCTGGCAGCGGCCCGCCAGTCCCAACGGCATTCTGCCGACCCTGACCAGCGCCTTCGCCGACGGCCTGCCGGGCATCTGGGTCGCGGCCACGGCCGGCGATCACCCCGAGGCCGCCCGCGCGCAGCCCACCGGACTGCCGCTGTCCCTCGTCCCGCTCACCACCGACGAGTGGACCGGCTACTTCCACCGGGCCTGCAAGGAGACACTGTGGCCGGTGCTCATGTCCGAACCCGGCCGGTCGGTCTTCGACGAGCGCACCTGGGCCCACTACCGCGCGGTGAACGCCCGCTTCGCGCACCAGATCAGGACTCGAGCCGCCCCTGGCGCCACCGTCTGGCTCCACGACTACAACCTCTGGCTGGTGCCCGGTCTGCTGCGCACCATCCGCCCCGACCTCAGGACCGGGCTGTTCCACCACACGCCGTTCCCGCCCCCGGAGGTCTTCGCCACGCTACCGGTCGCCGCGGAACTGCGCGCTTCCCTGGCCTGCCTGGACTGGGCCGGATTCCACACCCCCGCGTTCGCCGACCGCTTCCGGCGCGCCCTGGACGGCCCGCCCGATCGCACCCGCAGCCGCCCGCGCACCGCCGTCCATCCCCTCGGGATCGACCGTCCCGCCATCGAGGCGCTCGCCCGGCACCGCGCGACCCTGCACCCACCGGCCACCGGCCGGCTCGTCCTGTCCGTCGAACGCCTCGACTACGCCAAAGCCCCCGTCCAGAAGGTCGACAGCATCGCCCTACTGCTCACCCGGCGGCCCGAGCTGCGCCGACAGTTGACCTTCCGGCTCATCTGCCCGCCGCCAGAGCCGGGCCTCACCGCCTACGACACCACCCGCCGCCTCCTCGAGCACCGCATCAGCGAGGTCAACGACGCCTGGGGGTCCGGCGGCTGGCAGCCCGTGGACTACCTCCCCCACAATCTGCCCAGCACAGCGGTCATCGACGAGTACCTGGCCGCCGACGTGCTCTGGGTGACCTCGCTCCAGGACGGAATGAACCTCACAGCCAAGGAATTCATCGCCGCCCAGGCAGCTCTCCCCCACCACCGCACCGGCGCACCGGGCGTCCTGGTGCTCTCCCGCCACGCGGGCGCCGCCGTCGAACTCGGCGACGCGGCCCTGCTCACCGATCCCCATTCTCTCGAAGACCTCACCACCGTCCTGTCCCGAGCCCTCGACCTCACCCCCGTCGAGCGCCGCGCCCGCATGGACCAGCTCTCCGGCCTCCTCGGCCACGAGCGGCCTGCGGACTGGGCAACGCGGATCATCCACGAGATCCGCGGCGGCGACACCAACGTCATGCCAACCACAGCGTGAACCCACACCCGTCCGAACACGGAACGCCTTCCTGGCGCCGGATACCGCGACGTTGTTGAGGGGCTTCCGGCGAGTCGAGCCGGGTCCGATCGACGCCAACGGGTGCGGAACTCCTGGGCACGGTCGTGGCGTGCGGCAGGCCAGGTTTCCGCGTGCGCGGCATGGGCCTCCCTCCCCCGGTCGTCGTCGGCCCCGGTCGACTGGGGCCGCGACCTGCGCGGGTCCTGCCGGGAGGGGGTTCACCCCACCGAAGTCGCGGTGCGGGCCGCCCAGCGTTCACGGCGCGGCCTTCGTCCGAAGGTTGTGGTTGCCGCGCGCGGTGACCGCGAGTGTCGCCGCCGTGGCCCCGGCGAGGGCCGCCCAGGCGGGGGTGAAGCTGTGGGTGGTGTCGCGGAGCAGTCCGAGGGCGGGTGGGACGAGGATGACGGCCAGTTGGTTGATGGCCATGACCAGGCCGAGGGCGAAGCCGGTGCGGTCCGGAGGGGCGGCTTCCGCCAGGTGGGCGACCCAGGGGCCGTACCAGCCGATTCCGAAGAAGCCGAGCCAGACGAACAGCAGGGCGGCCGCCAGGGGGGATTGGCCCACCGGTGTGGTCAAGGCCGTCAGGCCCCCCACCACGGCGCCCAGGCTGACCAGGACCGGCCGGTACCGGCCGGCACGGCTACGGTCACTCCACGCCGCCAGGGCGATCCGGCCGATCGCCCCCGCCACCTGGGCCGCGACCAGAACGGCGGCGGTCGGGCCGGCGCCGAGGGATGTCACGTCGTGGAGGTACAGCGCGCCGAGGACACCGACGCCGCCGTGCACCGAGACCAGGCTCATCCCGGACAGCAGGATCCTTCTCATCGACGGGTCGCGCAGCATCCCGAGCCGGGCCGACGGCGAAGCACGCCGGCTCCCCGCCGGCACTGCGGGCGGCGCGCCACCCGGGGTTTCACCCCGGGCAGGACGGGCGACCACGGCGGTGGGTGGCCGACGGTAGAGGGCCGTGAAGAGCGCGGCGCCTACGAGCGCGACCGTTCCGCCGACCACCAGTGCCGTCCGCCACCCGTACGAGGTGGCCACCGCCGGTAGGACGGCGGCGGCGGTGGCCCCGCCCAGCGGCAGTCCGGCCTGCCGCACGCCCATCGCCAGGCCGCGCTGGGCGGGGTCGAACCAGGCGGCCACCGACTTGCTGCCTCCGGGCTGCGCGGTGCTGTACCCCGCGCCGACGACCAGCAGGACGACGAGCAGCGAGGCGTACCCCTGCGCCAGGCTCCCCAGGAGCAGCCCTGCGCCGACCACGGCCGCGCCGATGCCGACGACCCAGCGCTCGTGGTGGCGGTCCAGTAGCTCCCCGGCCACCAACAGGCCTACCAGCGGCACCAGTTGGGAGGCCGAAAGGAGCAGCCCGAGCTGCGCCGTACTGAGGTCCAGCGCGTGCTGCAGGGGGACGGCCATCGCCCCGATGCCCTGTACGAAGAAGCAGGAGGCCGCCTGAGTGAAGGTGGCGATGCCCAGGACCACCCAGCGGTACCGGAGCGGGTCGGCGGCGCCCCGGGAGCCGTTCCGCGCCCCGGCCACGGCGCCGCCGGTCGTGGCCGGGTCCGCCGCAGCAGGGGCGGTCGAGGTGTGCTTCACGGGCGCCGGTCCGGGGCCGGGCAGCAGTAGTCCGCGAAACCGAGTGCGCGGCCGCTCGCGCCGACGACGAGGACGCGCGTGGTGTCCGCCGTGATCTGTCCGCGCAGCCCGGCGGGCAGGACGTCCCGCCAGGCTTCCCGCCCGGAGGGTGGGGCGCCGCGGTCTCCGCCGGGGCGTTCGACCGACAGCGTGCACAGCCGGACGATCTCCTCGATGTCGTCAACTACGGCGGTTCGCGGGCTGATTCGCGGACCTGCCGG
Source organism: Kitasatospora sp. NPDC029312 (assembly GCF_055569215.1). NCBI lineage: Bacteria > Bacillati > Actinomycetota > Actinomycetes > Kitasatosporales > Streptomycetaceae > Kitasatospora > Kitasatospora sp. NPDC029312. The sequence continues at coordinate 125,138 of NZ_JBVHXY010000015.1, forward strand.
TGCGCCGGTGCGTGCGTGGCTCGGCAGGGCGGTGGCGGCGTGCGCCCGTAGGAGGGTGTGGTGACTCATGCCGTCCAGCCTGATGTAATGGTCTTATGCACCTCAACCCTTACGGTGCGGACGCCGTGAACCTCGCCGCGGACCTGGCCAACCGGCGCCCGGAAACCGTCGACGAACTGGCGGACCGCTGCCGCGCCGCCGGCCTGGTGATCGACGGGCCCGCCACGTCGTCGGACCTGGCCCGAACCCTCGCTCTGCTGGACGCCTGGGAGGGGGTGGTCGACGCGGCGGACGAGCGCGAGCGGGCCGGACGGCTCAACCGCCTGCTGGCGGCCGGCGCCGCCCATCCCCGGCTGACCGACCACTCGGACGGCGTCTGGCACCTCCACTACCGCGACGACCACCAGCCGCTCGCCGCCGTACTGTCCTCACTGATCGCCGTCGGCACCGCGTTCCACCTGGTGGGGCGCGGCATGCACCGGCTCGGCCGGTGCGCCGTCGCCGAATGCAGCACGATCTTCGCCGACACCACGCGGACCGGCCGACAGCGCTACTGCTGCCAGCGGTGCGCCAACCGCGACGCCGTCCGCCGCCACCGCTCGACGCAGTCGGCGATCAGCCGTATGCACACCTGATCCTTGTTCAGGGCTGCACCAGCGCAGCCGGCCCCGGGCAGCGGCAGCACCGGCCACCACGCCAGGGTCTTGTCCAGCAATGACCAGCGGGAGACCAGACGCGCGGTGGAGGCCGCCGGGGGTGGTCGGGCCGTCCGGAGGGCGGGTCAGCTGCCCGGGTGGGAAGCCGCCCAGCCGTGTTCGAGCAGCTCGAAGGCCTCCTCGGCGGCTCGGCGGGGCTCGGGGTGGCGCAGGATGAGACCGCGGGCCTCAAGGGCGAAACGCGCCAGGGCGGCGCAGCTGACGTCGTCCACCGGGGCGCCGACGGCCTCGGCGATGGCCCGCGCCAGGGCTGCTTCGTGGCGCGTCCACATGTGCTGGGCGTAGTCGCGCAGCGCCGGGGTCTCCTGCACCATGCGCGTGAAGTCGGCGAACCGCGGGTCCGTGGCGTGAACGGCGAGCTGGGTCTGCTTCAGCAGGATGTGCTCACGCAGCACCTGCGGGATGGACCGGCCCGGGGGGCGCTCGCGCACGGCGGCGACGAGCGCTGCTTCCAGGTCGTCCTCCTGGTCGAAGACCAGGGCTTCCTTGCTGGGGAAGTGCTTGAAGAGGGTGGTCACCGAGACGTCGGCGGCGTCGGCGACGTCCTTGACGCCGACCTGGTCGTAGCCGCGGTCGAGGAAGAGCTCGAGTGCGGCGTCGGCCAGGGACTGGCGGGTCTGGGCCTTCTTGCGCTCGCGGCGCCCGGTCGGTTCGGTCACTCGCCCACCCTAACCCATGGTGCATCGACTACAAAAGCTTAGTCATTGCACTTATTGGGTGAGTGTGCTTTTGTGGAGGTGTCGGACCTCCCGGCAGCTCACCCACCCTTCCAGGGACACCCCATGAACTCTGCCCGTGATCCCCGCATCGCGATCGTCGGCGCCGGCCTCGGCGGCCTGACCTGCGCGCGCGTCCTGCAGCAACACGGCCGCCACGTCACCGTCTTCGAACGCGAGGCCTCCGCCGACGCCCGGCCGCAGGGCGGCACCCTCGACCTGCACGCCGACACCGGTCAGACCGCCCTGCGCGCGGCGGGGCTCCTCAGCGACTTCCAGGCGCTCGCCCGCCCCGAAGGCGAAGAGTGGCGCGTACTCGACTTCGCCGACGCCTCGCTCCTGTCGCACCAGGTGCCCTCCACCGGCGACGGCCGGCCGGAGATCGACCGGGGCCAACTGCGCGGACTGCTCCTCGACTCGCTCACCGAGGGCACGGTCCGCTGGGACCGCGCCGTCAGCGCGGTCACCCCGCTCCCGGACGGCAGCTGCCGACTGCTCTTCGCGGACGGCACCGAGGAGGACTTCGACCTGGTGGTCGGCGCCGACGGCGCGTGGTCACGCGTCCGCCCGGCCCTGTCGCACGCCACCCCCCGCTACACCGGCGTCACCTTCGTCGAAACCGGGTTCGACCACTGCGACACCCGCCACCCCGACCTCGCCCGGCTGGTCGGCAACGGCTCGATGCTGGCGAAGGGCGCCGGCAGGTCCCTCGTCGCCCAGCGCAACAGCAACGGCCACATCCGCGCCTACATCGCACTCCGCGCGCCGGAGGACTGGCAGGTGGCCGCCGGCCTCGAGCTCGGCGACCAGCCGGCCGTACGGGCGCACCTGCTGGAGATGTTCGACGGCTGGGCCGAGAGCCTGCGCTACCTCCTGCGCGACAACGACAGCGGATACGTCAACCGGCCCCTGTTCGTCCTGCCCGCCGAGCACACCTGGGAGCACGTCCCCGGCGTCACACTGCTCGGCGATGCCGCGCACCTGATGCCCCCGGTCGGGCTGGGCGCCAACCTCGCCATGCTCGACGGCGCCGACCTCGCCCACGCCCTCGCCACCGAATCCACCATCGGCGAGGCCGTCCGCGCCTACGAGAGCACCATGCTGCCGCGCTCGATCGAAGCCGCGACGGCCAGTGCGCAGGGCCTCGACCACCTCGTTCCCGCGACGCTCTCCTGAGCCGATCCACCGGCCTCGCCGCCGGCCCTTTCGGCAGTTCTGTCACCACTTGTGCTCTGTCACCACTTGTGCCGCCATCACTACGCGCAGGCAGAAGTACGCGCGGTTTCGCCCGGGTCCGGCGCCACGGCGTCGCCCGGTACGTGTCCCCACGGGCGTCCGGCCGGGCGGATGCGTGGCGGCAGTGGCAGAACTGCCGGTAGTCCTGCCTGTTGACGCGCGGGCGGAACTGCCCGGGGCGGAACTGGAATGGGCGGAACTGGGCGGCGCTCGACCGCTACCGGCCGGCTCCCGCCAGCCCTGGGGCTTTCGTCGGCGCGGTCGAGGAGCAGCTGCACGCGCTGACGTACCGCCGTCTCGCCTGACGTACCGTCAATTCATCGCGGCCTCGGCGACAGACCCGCGATCGGCCGCCTTCGGGGCGTACCCGTGCTCGGCCGCGAGGACCGGGCGCATGGCGCGGATCGCGTAGAAATTGCGGGACTTGACCGTCCCCGGCGGCACCCCGAGCTTCGCCGCCGCCTCCACCACCGACCGGTCCTTGAGGTGCAGTTCGACCAGCACCTCGCGGTGGTGCTTCTGCACCCGCCGCAGCGCCAGGGCGATGTCCCGGGAGGCCACCACCTGCTCGTACGGGTCGTCCGCGACCGGCCGGGCCTCCACCGTCTCGCCGAGCGCCTCGGGCGCCCGGGAGGCCGCCATCCGGTAGTGGTCGATGGCGATCCGCCGGGCCACCGTGAACAGCCACGGGCGGCTGTGCTCGGGCCCGGCCTTCAGCGCCTCCGGGTTCTGCCAGGCGCGCAGCAGGGTCTCCTGGAGGATGTCCTCGGCCTTGCCGCGGTCGCCCCGCGTGGTGCGCAGCAGGACGTTCAGCAGGTAGCCGCCGTGCAGCCGGTGGATCTCGGCGAGCTCCTGCGGGTCGAGGGTCGGGCGCCCCGCCCGGCGCGCGGTGGTCCCCGTGGCGGGCTGCGCGGCGGTCTCCACGGCAGGAGCGGCCTGGGCGGCGGACTCTGCGGGCTGCTGGACGCCGGGGGCGGTCGGGGCGACAGGCTGCTTGGACACGCGCTACCTCACAGGGGGTCGGGGTCAGGGGACAGTCCGACCGGATCCCCCGGCGGCTGTGACTGCAGACTGTCAACGGCCGCCAAGGATGCACCAACTCCGCGCCAACGCTCCTCCCCCAGTGGAGTCAGGGCCCGGCGTCAGGCGGCGTTCCGCTCCTCGTTGAGCGCCCGGACCAGGTCCTGCACGCCGTCCTCGCCGCGGTGCTCGATCAGCACGGCGACCCAGGTGGTGAACCGCTCCCGCTCCTTCGCCGACCAACCCGGCGCCGACGGGTGCTCGTCCACCACCATCGCCGCCGCGAGCTCCAGCAGCCCCGGCGACGACACCGGCCGCCAGCGCCCGGACGGCAGCCCGTTCAGCGCCAGCCGCCGGGCGACGGCGATCACGTCCTCCGCCGTCCCCGGCCGCACCGGCAGCACCGACGGCCCCGGCACGGCCCGCGCGCCCTCGGCCAGCAGCGCCGCGATCAGTTCACGCGGTTCCGCGCACTCGGTTCCCATGTCTCGTGGTCCTTCCCCCGTCCCGCGGCCGGGACTCGCTCCGTCGTTCCACCGGGGCCGCCCGGAGCAGCCCGGAACCGGCCTGAACCGGCCGGACGTGCCCCGGAGACGGTACCGACCGGTGGCCCGGCCCGGTCGGGGGTCCGCGGACAGCGCAACCCGCCGGCCGGGCCTGGTCGCCGCCCGGTCGGCGGCTGGGCCGCCCGTCCTAGAAGGTGGTCCAGTCGTTGGCGTCCGGGGTGCCGAGCGTGCGGATCCGCTCGCCGTCGCGGTCGTCGAAGGTGTCCGTGGCGATCCGGAACGAGGCGCCGCCGGGCTTGAGGCCGTACAGCACCACCTGCTCCTTGGCGATGCCGGTCAGCGTCAGCTGCTCGCACTGGTGCGGTGCGACGATGTGCGTCGACAGGCCTCCCCGCTTCGGGAACACCGCGTACGACGCGTAGGTCCCGCCCGAGCACAGGACGAAGGTGCCGCTCGGCAGCGCCGGCGTACCGGGGGTGACGGGGACGCCCGGCTGCGCCGGAATCCTCGGCGTCAGTGGGGCGGTGGCCGCCTGCGCGGCGGAGACTCCGGTGAGGCCGACCAGGCCGGCGGCCGCGAACAGCAGGCCGACGGCGCGGGTGGTGGTGCGCATGGGGTTCCTCCAAGCACGATCAGGACGCACGGTGCGCCCTGACCCGCTCAACGGGCCCCCCAGTGAACGGGGTTCAGCACCGTCCCGGCGAGCGGCGCCCCGCGCTCCCGACTGAACCCGGCGCGCACCGGCCGCCGTAGTTCCGGCTGGGCGGGCCGCCCCGGGGCGGGCGGACGAGCGGGCCCCGGCGGGATCGGGGCCCGAACTGGCCGCCGCCGGTGGCGCGATGGCCGACCGTCGGATTCGACCGTCCCGCCCAGCGGATGATCGGGTCGGGTCATGACCGGCGAACCCGTATCCGACGAAGCGGTGCACCTCCTGAACGCCCTCCTCGGGGACGCCCACCCGGAGCTGTCCGCGCAGATCCCCCATCTGCGCGTCGCCGGCCGCTGCTCCTGCCCGTGCCCCAGCATCGACTTCCCCCTCGACCGGACGGCGGTGCCTGCGGCGCCCGTCGCCGGGAGCCCGGTCGCCGAGGCCACCGTCCTCGACGAGACGGGCGAACCGGTCGGCGGCGCCATGCTGTTCGTGACCGAGGGGTACCTGTCCGGCCTGGAGGTCTACTCCTGGTCCGACGATCCGGTCACCCGGCTCCCGTCCCCGGACCGGCTCGCCTGAACGAGCCCCGGGCCAACCGGCCCGGGACCTGGTGTGGTCACGCTCAGCCGAACCGACGGCCGAGGGCCGTGTCGATCGGCGTGCCTGACGGGCGGAGTGGGAAGTCGGGCCCGTCGACTTTCCGCTCCGCGTGCGGTCGGCGCTCCGGAAGCGCTACGACGCGTCGTCCGCCTTTGCGGGCCGCCAGCGGCGGGCGCGGCCTCGGGGCGCTACGGTCGCGGCGATGGCCACCAAGCCGATTGTGCCCACTGCCGTGAGGGCCACCGTGGTGGCCTGGGCCGGGGCTTCGGACGTCGGGCGGGGCGGGGGCATCGCCGGCGCGGACGCGACCGAGGTGGCGCGGTGCGGGCTCGGGGATGTCTCGTGGTCGAGCGTGCTCGTCACGGCGGAGACCAAGTCCACCGTGCCGTAGCCAAGTTGCGGGTCGGGCACCGGGCCGCCCGGCCGGTATGCGGTGGCTTCGAGGCGGGCCGTCAGCTGGTCGGCGGTGAGGGTCGGGCGGTAGCCGAGGACCAGGGCCGCCGTGCCGGCCACCATGGCCGTCGCGAAGCTCGGCCCCGCTCCCGTGTAGTAGCCGCCCGCTGCTGGGCCGGGACCGGTCACCGCGTCGCCCGGCGCGGCCAGGTCCACCCGGCCGCCGACCGCCGTGTTCTCCGGCAGCGCCCCGGCCGGGCCGAGGTCGCGGACCGCGAGCACCTCGGGGTAGGCGGAGGGGAAGACGGGGCCCGGACTCGTCTGCGCGCCGGGTGGGGTGTCGGGCGCCGCCGGGGCGACGATCAACGCGCCCTTGGCCCGGGCCCGGCGCACGGCCCCGGCCAGCGCGTCACTGCCCTCGGGGACGGTGACGCCGACGGCGATGACGCGCGCGCCCCGGTCGGCCGCTGCGCTGATGCCTTGGGCGAGCCGGTCGGCGGTGGTCATGCCGGTGTCGTCGGTGACGCCCACCGCCAGGACCCTCGCGCGGGGCGCGAGGCCGGCGAAGCCGGTGCCGTCGCGCCGGTCGGCGGCGATCAGTCCGGCCAGGAAGCTGCCGTGGCCGACGCAGTCGTGGGCCGGGTCGGCGGCGCCGTCGAGCCTCGGCGCGAAGTCGGTCCGGCCGGTGAGCAGGCCGGAGCCGTCGCCCAACCCCGAACCGAGCACCGCGACCGTCACTCCGTCGCCACGGCTCAGCTGCCAAACCCGGTCGGGTCGCAGGAACGTCTGTGGCCAGGGCGTCAGTTGGGTGCCCTTCGCCGACGCGGGCAGGCAGCCCGCGGGCTTTCCGGACACCTCCCGCCGTAGCTGGCTGACGCCCGGCAGGGCGTCCCCGGACGAAGCGGAAGGCAGGGGCGCGGGCACGGGCGTGTCGGCCCGGGCGGCCCCCGCCGGAAGCAGCAGCGCAGCGGCCAGTACGGTCGCCGATGCCCCGACTGCCGGCCCTACCGGCAGCGCTCCCGCCCCTGCTCCAGCCCCGGCCCCCCGGCTCACGCGAAGCTGCCGATGCGTTCGGCCGAGATGTCCTGGGGCAGCAACAGGCTGAGTTCGTCCAGGTCCGCGATGTCCAGGCGGGCCAGGCGACCCGCCTGGCGGGTGATCATCGCCTCCAGCACCTGGCGCGCGAAGCGGCCGTTGCCGAAGGAGTTGTCGCGCGGAACGGCCCGGAAGAGGTCGCTCAGGGCCGTCAGGGTGTCAGGGGTGCAGGTGTAGCCCGCGGCCTCGGCTTGGAGGCGGACGATGGTGAGGAGTTCGTCGTCCGAGTAGTGGTCGAAGGTGATCTCGCGGGAGAAACGGGACGCCAGGCCGGGGTTGGAGGCGAGGAAGCCGCGCATTTCGTCCTGGTAGCCGGCGACGATGACGACGACCTCGTCGCGGTGGTCCTCCATGAGCTTCATCAGCGTGTCGACGGCCTCCTGGCCGAAGTCGCCGCCACCGCCGTGCCGGGGCGTCAGCGTGTACGCCTCGTCGATGAACAGCACGCCGCCGCGGGCGCGTTCGAAGGCGTCACGGGTGAGCTGGGCGGTGTGGCCGATGTAGCGGCCGACGAGGTCGGCGCGAGCGGTCTCGATGAGCTGGCCGCCGGGCAACACGCCCAGTTCGGCGAGGAGTTCGCCGTAGAGGCGGGCGACGGTGGTCTTGCCGGTGCCGGGCGGGCCGGAGAAGACGAGGTGGTGGCTGATGGTCGCCGACGGGAGGCCGGCCTCGGTGCGGCGGCGGGTCTGGCGGGTGAGGTTGACGAGGTCCTCGACCTGCTCCTTGGCCGCTGCGAGGCCGACCATCGCGCGCAGCCGGTCCAGCAGGCCGGGCGCCGTCGGCTCCTCCTCCCCCGCCGCGGCCCGGGACGCCGCCGCCGCGGCCTCCTCACCGACGTCGGCCGGGAGGAGCAGGGTGAGGTCGCCGTCAGAGAAGTGTTCGATTTCGGCGAGCCGCCCGGCCTGCCGGTCGACCATCTCCTCGAACACCTTGCGCGCCGCCCGACCGTTGCCGAAGTCCGGCCTCTTGGGCATCCGTTCGAAGTGGACGGCGAGGGCCTCGCGCGTGCCCTCGCCGAGTTCGTAGCCGTGGCTCGCGGCCGCCCGCTCGACGATGGTGGTGAGCTCGTCGTCGCTGTAGTTCTCGAACTCGACGGTGCGGCTGAAGCGGGAGGCGAGGCCCGGGTTCGAGGCCAGGAACTCGCGGATCTCGTCCTCGTACCCGGCGACGATCACCACGAGGTCCTCGCGGTGGTCCTCCATGAGCTTCACGAGGGTGTCGATGGCCTCGCGGCCGAAGTCGGGTCCGCTGCCGCCCGATCCGGCGGAGAGCGTGTAGGCCTCGTCGATGAACAGCACGCCACCGAGCGCCTCCTTGACCACCTCGGTGGTCTTGAGCGCGGTGCCGCCGATGATGGACGCGACCAGGTCGGCGCGCGCCACCTCGGTCAGGTGGCCGCTGCGCAGCACGCCGAGTTCGGCCAGGATGGCGCCGTAGAGGCGGGCGACGGTGGTCTTGCCGGTGCCGGGCGGGCCGGCGAAGACGAGGTGGCGGCTCATCGGGAGGGCGGGCAGGCCGGCCTGTTCGCGGCGGCGGGCGAGCTTGTTGAGGTTGACGAGGGTGGCGACCTGGTCCTTGACGCCCTCCAGGCCGACGAGGGTCTGCAGGACGGCCTGCGCGCCCTGCTCCTTCACGGGGGCGGCGGCCTCACCGACCGGGCCGTCCGATGCGCCCTCCGCGCCCGGCGGGGTCGTCGCGGCCGCGGCCGTGGCCGTGCCGTGGGCGTCCGCGGAGCGGTTGTCACGGCTGTCCAGGTGCTCGACGGCGAGCCGTTCGGTCGGCTCGGTCTGCCGCAGGCCCGCGCCCGCGTTCTCGGCGACCAGGCAGTCGCTCAGCCGGACGGGTTCCGCGGACTCCGAACGGACGCCGTCCACCGCGTTGCCGGTCATCCGGCAGCCCGTCAGCGTCGCCCGCGCGCCGGGCAGGAGGCGCAGGCCGTGGCGCCGGTTGGCCCGCAGACCGGCCCGGGTCGCGGTCAGCTCGCCGTCGTGCTCGACGCTCACGCCGTCGTACGCGTTGTCCTCGGCCTCGACATCGCGCAGCGTCGCGATGCCGTCGGGGCCGATCGAGATCCCACAGCCCTTGCTGCCGCGCACGGTGCTGCCGCCGACGTAGGTGTTCGCGCCGTCCTCGATCCGCACCCCGTCCCGGCCCGAGTCGACGACGGTCGCGCCCTCGATCCGGCCGCGCCCGTCGCGCAGCACCTCGACGCCGTGTCCGGCCGCGGACGTCACGGCGAGCCGGCGCAGCAGCGGGTTGGCGCCGTCGCGGACGACGACCCCGGCACCGGCCGCGTCCCGGACCTCCAGGCGGTCGAACTCGGCCGCGCTCTCGCCGGTCAGCTCGACGCCGTCCGTCTCGCCGTCGCGCACCACCGTCCGGACCAGGCTCGGCCCGGCGGACTCCCCGATGTGGATGCCGGCCTGGACGGCGGCCGTGACCTCGCAGTCCTCGAAGGTGCCCCTGGCGCGTCCGGTGATGTGCAGACCGTTGCCCTGGGAACGGACGGCCCGGCAGCGGCGCAGCAGCGGGTCGGTGCCGTTGGTGAGCACGTAGCCGTGGGCGCGCACGGCGCTGACGGTGCAGTCCTCCAGCTCCACGCGGGCGGTGGAGCCGATGAACACGCCGAGCGCGCTGTCTCGGATCTCGGTGCGCACCACGCGGGTGGTGCACTGTTCCTCGAGTGCGATGGCGGGCTTGTCCGTTGCCGAGATCTCGCAGTCCTCGACCACGCCGCGCGACTCGCCGTTGGCGCACACGCCGTTGCCGCGGGCGTCGCGCAGCACGCAGCGGCGCACGGTGGGGTTGGCTCGCTCGCCGATCACCAGGGCGGAGGTGCCGAGGTGTTCGATCACGCTGTCCTCGATGACGCTCGCGCCGGTCGAGGTCTCCACCAGCCCGGCGCCCGCCGGGTTCACCACGCGGCAGCCGCGCATCACCAACTCGCCCTGCTGGCGGGTCAGTACGGCCGTCCACGCGCTGCCCGCCACCTCGCAGTCCTGGAGGGCGAGCTGGCCGCGCGGCACGTCCACGGCGGGCAGCTCCTCGTCCCGACCCTGGAGCACCAGGCCGGTCAACTGCACGGCTTCGGCCAGCACTTGGAGCACCGAGCCGCGGCGCGGGCTGATCCGCACACTGCCCCGGACGTCCTCGGCCGTGATCGTCACCATCTTGGTGACCACCAGGTTCTCCTCGTACCGGCCGGGGCGCACCGAGATCACCGCGCCGCTGCGGGCCGCCTGGAGGGCCTCGCCGATCGTGCGGTAGAAGCCCGGCTGCGAGCCGGACTCCCGCTGCTCCGCACAGACCGTCAGCACCGCGCGCGACATGCCGGGGGATTCCCTTCGTTGGTGGCTCAGGTGTGACGTGGAGGAGCTCAAGAGGTGCAGGTCGCGCGGATCGCGCTCGCCGCGTGGTGGGCGTGGGACGCGCCGCCGCCCCAGTCCACGCCGCGGGTGTGCAGGGTGACGGCCAGCGAGCCGCTGTAGGCGAAGCTGCCCACGTCCACCCACCTTCCCTGACTGGCCGTCTCGTTGACGGTGAAGGACCGGCCCGATCCGCCGCTCTGCACCGTGTAGTACGTCGGGTGGCCGCCGACCTTCGTCACGTCCGCGCTCGCGGGGACGTGGACGGACAGGGCGCAGGTGCTGACGTTGCCCACGGTGAACGTCCACACCACCGAGGCGGAGGGGTCGTCCTTCGAGGCGTCGCCGGACATCGGGACGGAGGTGTAGCTCCCGTTGCAGCCGTCCCCGTTCCAGCCGCCGGAGTTGCCGATCCAGCCCTCGATGCCCTTGCTGAACCGGCCGACCTCCCGGTAGGCGCCCTTGCCGCTGCATCCCGGGCCGAGGACCGTCACCACGGGCGGCGGGTCGGCGGGCTTCGCGGCCGGGGCGGGCTGTTGCGGGGCCGGCTGCTGGGGCGCCGGCTGCTGCGGGCCGGGGACGGCGGGCTTCGCCGCCCCCGATGCGGGCTGCTGCGGGGTGCCGCCTCCGGACGAACCGCCGGTCGTGGTGGCCGGGTTGCCACCTCCCTGGCTCACCGTGCCGGCCTGCCGGGGTGCGGGCACGCCGGCCGCTCCGGGCACGCCGGCCGCAGGGGCACCGGCCGGCTGGCCGGGGGCGCCTGGCTGACCGGCGTCCGTGGTCGGCGCCGCCGCGGCGGGGTCGCCGACGGGCACCGCGACGCCCGGAGTGGTGCCACCGGGCGCGCCCGGATCCCCGGGAGCCGCGCCGTTACCGCCGTTACCGCCGTTGTTGCCGTCGGTGCCCGGCACGTACCCGTTGCCGCCGTCGCCCTGCCCGTACCCGGGCGGGTTGTCCGCCTGCGCTGGGCCGTGCTTCGGGTCACCGCCGCCCAGCTGCGTGACGACGACGGACGCACCCACCAGGACCAGGCCCACCGCGACGGCGGCCGCGACCATCGGACGCGAGACCCGCCCCGGGCGGGGGCCGTTGGCGGCGGCCGCGGCGCCCTCAGGGTCCGCCACGGCCGCCTCCGCGAGCGCCTCCGGTGTGGCGGCCGCGCTACCGGTGTCGGGCTGCGCCCCCGCCTCGCTCGCCCGCTCACTCGCCGTCTCGAAGGCGTTCCGAGGGGCGGGGCCCACCGGCGTGGGGGGCCCGGCCGTGACCGGCACCTCGGGGGCGGAGCCGACCCCGACCGATCCCGGCACCGAGGCGACCGGGTCGACCTCGACCGTCTCCTCCTCGCCGTCCCCCTCGGCTGCCATCGCCCAGTTCACCACGGGGAGCCGGAAACCGGGCGAGCCCTGACTCCCCGTGCCGTGCTTCTCCTCGTTCTCCTCGCCCACGCTCACCTTCGGCACTCCTCCCGCGCGTCCGGCACGATCCGCACCGGGGTCCACGTCCTCTCCGACGGCCGGCCGGCGGCGGGAGGTTCAGCTGCCGTGCTACTTCGAGATCACGTACCAGCCGGTCCAGTTGCCGTTGGTGTCGCGGGCGCGGGCCCAGAGGCGGCCGTCGGTGCCGGTGGCGCCCATCTCGAAGCGGCCGGCCCCCATGTCCTGGGCGATGAGGCCGACCGGGCCGGCCAGGACACCGCCCATGGAGAGCCAGCCGCTCTTGCCGCCGGACGCACCGGTGGTCCAGCGCGTCCACATGGCGTGGTCGGTACCGACCACGAAGACCTCCTGACGACCGTCACGGAAGTAGTACGTCGCCGTGCCGTCGCCGTACGCGCCGCCGCACAGGTACTTGCCGCCCCACACCGGGCTGCTGCACGTGCTCACCCCACTGCCGCCCGAACCCGAGCCGCCCCCACCCGGACCCGCCGCGACCGCGGGCGCGGCGCCCACGACGAGGGCGGCGAGCGCCGCGACGGCGACGGCAACGGACTTGATCTGCTTCATGATTGCTCCAGGGAAGAGGCACGGATTCCAGCCGGGGCCGAACGGACGGTTCGGCCCTCACAAGTGGTGACGGAGAGGTGCTCGGAACCGGTTCGATCTGCTCTGCGCGCTCCGATTCGGCGGAGCATGCCCAGGTGACGCGACCAGGCGCCGCCAGGCGGCCGCGAGCGCGGCGCCCGGCCGGACCTTCGGGTCCAGGCGGCGCGCCAATCCTTCCGCTGCTGCTCCCCGACGAGCACCGCGCCGCGTCCGGCCTCGGTGACACGGGGGGTCCCGGTCCGGCGCACCCGGGCGGTTCCGGGATCAGCCGACCGCTCCCAAGTCCACGCGGTGGTGCGCCGGGTGGGGCGGGCGGACGCGGTCGGCCGGGGCGATCGCGTCCCGGCGGGCGAGCCACGTGCGCAGGCGGTCGGGGGCCGGACGGATGCTCCCCACCTCGTGCAGCAGCACGCGGGCGGGGAGGCCGGCGGCCGGGTCCGGTTCGTCGACGGCCATCACCTCGAAGCTCGTCCCCGGCGCGAAGACCACCGCCGCCGGCTCGCCCGGCTCGCCGAAGGCCGAGCACCGTCGCCCGCCGACGGACCAGACCGCGAACTCCACCTCCACGTTCTCCCCGAGATCGGCGTCCACCGCGGCCAGCCCGCTCACCGGCGCCCGCTCGGTGACGACCGCGCCGGGCGTGAAGCGCGCCAGGTCGCCTCCGTCGGCCGGTGCCGCGAGCAGCACGCCGCCGTAGTGGCTCGGGAGTCGCCGCAACCCGGCGGCGAGGCACCGCAGGTACGACCCCAGCGGACCGGGCGCACCCGTCCGGGCCGCGGCGACGACGTCTTCACGAGCGGCGGGGAGGGCGGACTCGGTGTGGTGCAGCAGGACCGCGACCAGCTCCGGGCCGGGATCGCCCTCGGCGGCCTGGGGGCGCAGCCCTGGCAGCCTGGTCGAGGCGTCCTCGGCGCGGCGCGCGAGGCGCGGGTATGCGGACCCCAGGAGGGCGACGAGCGCGGCACGGTCCCCGGCCGGGGTCGGGGCTTCGGTGGGCTGGGAACGGGGGACCGGCGCGGTGTTGCGCGCCGGCGGTGCCGCGGCGGTCGGGATGGGCGGCACTGCCGCGCGGTCCGACGACGGTTCACCGGGCGTCGGTGTGGCGGCGGCCGGCTCGGAGGCCCCGTTGGAGGCGGACGGTGTCGCGCCGTCCCCCAGGCCACCGACGGCGGAGACCCGCGTCGGCGCGGGTACGGGCTCGGGAGCGGCCTCGGGCGGCTCCTCACCGTCCGGCGCTTCGGCCTCGGGACGTGCCGAGGACGCCTCGGTGGGACCCGGCTCCGGCGCGTTCGGCGAGGCGGGTACCGAAAAGTCGGTCCCGCCGACTTCTGGCGCCGTGGCCGCCAGCGGCCCCGGCTCCCCGCCACTGCCCGACACGGGTGCCACCAGGTCCGACTCCGGCACGCCGCCGGCGGAAGGTCCGGACACCGGGGCGAACCCGGGCGCCGCGCTGCGGTCCGGTACCGCGCTGAGAGCCGGCGCCGGTCCGCCGACGGCCACAGGCACGGCCGCCGCAAGGGCGGCCGGCGCCGTCGGTTCCCCCCGCCCCGCCGGCAGCCCCGGCACCGGCGTGCCGGGGTCCGTACCATCCGGTGCCGGGACGGACACCCCCTCGGCCTCCGCAGCCCCGCCCAGCCACGGCTCGCCGGCCGTCTCCCCCGCCCCCGGGGCGGGCCACGGGATCTCCGGCCCCAGCCAGTCCAACCCGTGGAGGCGGGCGCAGAAGCGGCCCACCGCCTGGGACTCCGCGTCCATCGTGCCCGCCACCACCAGGCCGAGCCGGGGTGCGGACGGAAGGGCGACCAGGGCGTCCCCGAGGTGGGCCCAGGTGTCCTCGGTGACCGGGCGGTCCGGGGTCCCGACCACGAGGACCGGGCGGGCGGGGTCGGGGCGGCGCATGCGGGGGCCGCGGTTGCTGGTGCCGGTGGGGCGGAGCCACAAGCCGGCCGCAACCGCCTCCAGTTCCCAGCCTGGGAAGGCGGGGTAACGGGCGGGTCCGGGGGCGGTGGGGGTGCCGGGGCGGCTGCGCCAGCCGACAGCGGTGACCTTGCGTTCGACCGGGCGGGCGGCCAGTTCGGTCAGGTACGGCTCCCAGCCGGCCGTCCCGTCGGGCGCCACGTGCACGTGCCGGTGACCGGCGCCGTCGCGGACGGGCAGGCCGATTGCGGCGCGCACTTCGCACCGCAGTGAGACGGCGACGACCGCCGCCAGTTCGACGAGTTCGATCGGCTCGGCCCACGGAGCGCTGAGCAGCAGCACGGCGTTCGGGCTCGCCGACCTCATCGCCTCCGACGCCGCGTACGCGACGTGGAAGCCGGAGGGCGGCTTCTCCGACGGCTCGCCGACCACCACCACGACGGCGCCGTCCGGCCCCGAGGCGTGGTCGAGGATCGCGGGCCGCCTCTCGGATGGCCCGGACGTCACCCAGAATCCGCCCCCGGCCAATGGCGTGAGCGTCACCGCCGCCGGCCAGCGCTCGCCCAGGACCTCCGGTGGCCCGCCGCCCGGCCGGCAGCGCCACCAGGAGCCGCCCGCGGCCCGCAGGGTGCCGTCAGGCTCGACGGACACCACCGCGTCCGGCGCGACGACGGTCAGCCCGCTCAGCCCGGCGAGGAGTTCGGCCGGTCGACGGCCGTCCGGACCCGGTGCGGCCAGGCCGGAGGCCGCGAGGACGAGGGTGTCCGCACCCGACCCGAGAGCGGCACCGGTCAGCTCGGAAAGCGACGCGCGCAACACGGGCGCCGCGTCCTCGGCCGCCGCGAGGACCAGCAGGCTGCGCGCCTCGGCCCGTACCGGCGCCAGCGCCGCCGCCAACCCGGCCGCCTCCGCACCCGGCGGCGCGATCACGAAGTGCGGACCCAACCCCCGCAACGTCGACCGCTCGACCACCCGGCTCACCGGTCACCCTCCGGATCTCCGCCCGAGCCGGCCGGGTGCGCCAAGCGGCCGGTCTGCACCTGCGCGGTCCGCCGCCGGGTGATGTAGAGCCCGCGCCCTGCCGGGAACTCCCTCGGCTTGAGGTTGCCGAACACGTAGCCCTCGGACGGCGGACAGGAGAGCAGCATGGTCGGCGAGTTGACCTCCTGGAGCTTGCGGACCAGCGGGTCGCCCATGGCCCGTGCGATGCCGTTGGCGCCGCGGGCGACGACGAGGTGGAGGCCGATCTCCGCGCCCTGGGCGAGGTCGTCGAGCAGGGCGGCGAACGGGTGGGCTCCGGTGCCGGCGCCGACGAGGTCGTAGTCGTCGACGAGGACGAACAGTTCGGGGCCCTCCCACCAGTCCCGCAGTCTGAGGCGGGCGGGGGTGATGTCGGCGGGCGGGATGCGGTTCTTCATCGCGCGCGACGCCCCGTCGACGATCTGGCGGAGCTTGTCGACGGCGACCGCGTAGCCGAGGCGGTACTCCTCCGGGACGGCGTCGTAGAGGCCGCGCCGGAAGTCGACGAGCATGATGCGGGCCTCGGCCGGCGTGTAGGCGCTGGTGATGCCGCGGATCAGGAGTTCGAGCAGGTTGGTCTTGCCGGATTCGCTGTCGCCGACGACGAGCAGGTGCGGGTTCTCCTCGAAGTCGTGCCACAGGGGGGCGAGTTCGGTGTCCTCCAGGCCGATGGCGACGCGCAGCCGCCCTTCCGGCGCGGGCAGCTGTCCGGCGTCGAGGCTGAGCGGCAGCATCCGGACCTCGGGGGCGCGGGGCCCGGTCCAGTGGGCGGCGACGGCGTCGACGAGGTCGGCGACGCCCTCACCGAGGTCGTCGGCGCTGCCGGCGCCGTCGATGCGGGGCAGGGCGGTGAGGAAGTGGAGCTGGTCGTCGGTGAGGCCGCGCCCGGGGAGCTTGGGCACCTTGGCGGCGGCACGCATGTTGATGACGGAGTCGACGGAGTCGCCGAGGCGCAGTTCGAAGCGGGTCTGCAGCTGGTCGCGGAGGCCGCCGGTGATCTCGCCCCAGCGGGTGGTGGCGATGACGAGGTGGACGCCGTAGTTGATGCCGCGCTGGGAGATGAGGGTGAGCGGCTGGACGAGGTCGTTGAACTCCTGGCGCAGGGTGTTCCAGCCGTCGATGACGAGGAAGACGTCCCCGTGCGGGTCGCCGGCCAGCGCGGGGTCGCCGGCCGCCTTGCGGCGGCGGAAGGCGGCGACGGAGTCGATGCCGAGTTCGGCGAAGTACTTCTCGCGCCGGGTGATGATGCCGTTGACCTCGGTGATGGTACGCAGCACCCGTTCGCCGTCGTGGCGTCCGGTGACGCCGCCGACGTGCGGGAGGCCGCGCAAAGCGGAGAGGGTGCCGCCGCCGAAGTCCAGGCAGTAGAACTGGACTTCGCGCGGGGTGTGGGTCAGGGCGAGGCCGGTGACGAGGGTGCGCAGCAGGTTGCTCTTGCCGCTCTGCGGGGCGCCGGCGATGCCGACGTGGCCGCCGGCGCCGGAGAGGTCGGCGGTGAGCAGGTCGCGGAGCTGGTGGAAGGGGCGGTCGATGACGCCTACGGGCAACTCCAGGGCGCCGTGGGTGCGTTCGTCCTCGGTGGTGAGGCCACGGTCGGCGTATGGAACGAGCGGGGGCAGGAGTTCGTCGAGGGTGGGCGGGACGCCGAGGGGCGGCAGCCAGACCCGGTGGGCCGGCGGGCCGGCGTCGCGCAGGCGGTCGGCGGCGATCTCCAGCAGGGAACCGGCCGGCGCCGTGGCCTCCTCCTCCACCTCCGACACCGCCGGAATCCGCCGCGGCATCACGTAATCCGTGCCGTACCGGACGACCTGTCCGGCGACGGCGGCCTGCTGGGCTGCGCGCCGCTTGGGCCGGTACGGGCCTGAGACGTAGGCGGCCTTGAACCTGGTCAGGGTGGAGATGTCGCTGCGCAGGAAGCCGTTGCCGGGCTGGGAGGGCAGCTGGTAGGCGTCGGGGACGCCGAGGACGCCCCGGCTCTCCATGGCCGAGAACGTCCGCAGGCCGATCCGGTAGGACAGGTGGGATTCGAGCGCGCTCATCCGGCCCTCGTCCAACCGCTGCGAGGCGAGCAGGAGGTGGACGCCGAGCGAGCGGCCGAGCCGCCCGATCATCACGAACAGGTCCATGAAGTCCCGGTGGGCGGACAGCAGTTCGCTGAACTCGTCGACGACGACGAACAGGGTGGGCAGCGGCCGCAGCGCCGCGCCGCCGTCCCGCGCCGTCTCGTACTCCAGCAGGGACGCGTACCCGGCGACGCGCAACAGCTCCTGGCGGCGGACGAGTTCGCCGTGCAGGGCATCGCGCATGCGGTCCACCAGCGAGGCCTCGTCCGCCAGGTTGGTGATCACGGCGGAGGTGTGCGGCAGGGTGTCGAGGCCGAGGAAGGTCGCGCCGCCCTTGAAGTCGACGAGGACGAAGTTCAGCACCTCGGAGGAGTGGGTGACAGCCAGCGCGAGGACGAGCGTGCGCAGCAGTTCGGACTTGCCGGAGCCGGTGGCGCCGATGAGCATGCCGTGCGGGCCCATGCCGCCCTGCGCGGACTCCTTGAGGTCGAGGTCGACGGGCCGGCCGTCCGGGCCGAGGCCGAGCGGCACGCGCAGGCGCTGCGGGATGCCGCGCTGGGCCCACAGCGTCTCGACGTCGTGGGCGTGCAGGTCGGGGATGCCGAGCAGGGCGGTGAGGTCGAAGTCGGTGGCCATCGGCTCGGCGACGTCGACGCCGTCGGCGATGCGGTAGCGGGCGAGCTCGGCGGCGAGCCGGGTGGCGGCGGGCAGGGCGAGGGCGTCGGGGCGGCCCAGGTCGGTCACGACGTCCTTGCGGTTGCGGTCGGCGCCGACCATGGTGAGCCGCCCCTCCTCCACGCGCAGCCGCAGGGTGGTGCGGGCCGGACGCCACTCCAGGGTGTCGGCGAGGTCGACGAGGACGGCGTTGCGGTAGCCGGTGAGCGCCGCACGGCTGCCGGCGTGCGCGCCGGGGCCGTCGAGGACGAGGACGGTGAACGGCTCCTCCCGGCTCGGGACAGCGTCGGGCTCGTACGCGGGCCGGCCGGTGAACTCCTCGCCGAGCAGCTGCTCGACCTCGCCTAGGCTGCCCGCGACGAGCCGGACCGGGCCGGCGCCGTCGGTGTCGGTCGAGTGCAGGGCGTGCGGCAGCCACTTGGCCCATTCCCAGTCCGCGCGCCGCTCAGGGTCGGCGACGACGGCGATGTGGAGCTCGTCCGGCCCGTGCACGACGGCGAGTTGGGCGAGCATCGCGCCCACGAGCGCGCGGGCGGCCTCGGGATCGTCGGCGCGCAGCAGGAGTTGGGCGAAGCCGCGAAGGTGGATCGCCATCGGCTGGTCGGCGACGGTGCCGTAGGCGTGGATGAAGCGGCGCAGCGCGTGGGCGCACAGCGGCTCCAGGTCCTCGACCGGCTTGGTGGCGAGCGGGGCGAGCGGGGTCGCGAGGCGCTGGGAGCCCAGGCCGATCCGGACGTCGCTGAAGTCCGGGTGCGCGGCCCGCCGTTCCCACTGCCGGGTGGTGCCCACCAGCGACCACAGCTCGCAAGGCGCCGGGTGGCGCCAGGCCAGCGCCTGCCGCTGGGCGTCGATCGAGCGGCGCACCTGGCGGCGCATCTGGGCGAGGTAGCGCAGGTAGTCGCGGCGCTCGGCGCGCAGCTGGTGCTTGCGGTCGCTGGAGCCGCGGATCAGCTGGGTGACGAGCATGCCGACGGAGGACAGCGCCATCATGCCGACCGCGACGTAGCTCAGCGCGCCGCCGCCCTCGGGCCCGGCCGGGCGCAGGAACATGAACACCATCGACAGCGAGCCCAGCGCCATCGGCGCCATGGCGATCACGCCCGCCATGCCGCTCTGCTTCTCGGGCAGGACCGGCGGTTCCTGGAGCTGGACGTCGCCGTCCGGCATCTCGGGCCCCGGGCGCCTGGGCGTCCGCTTGACCAGGACCACGCTCACTCAGGGCTCCTCACGTTCCGCTGCCGTCCTCTCCCGCTGACGGGCGGCGGCGGGCGCGGGGTTCATCGGGTGCTTGAACGCCGACTCCCGCGCGGCCCGTTCGAGAAGACGGAGAACACTACGGACCCCGACCCCGAGGAGAGGCGTGAGCACCAGCGCCGTCGCAGGACTGTGCCGATTGAGGTTCCACGCGCCGGAGGCGGTCTTCGAACTCGCCGTCCCCGCCGACGTCCCCCTGGCCGATCTGCTCCCCGCGATCATCGGCCACGCCGGCCCCGACCTCGCCGAGACCGGCCTGGAGCACGGCGGCTGGGTGCTCCAGCGGCTCGGCGAGGAGCCGCTGGACGAGGAGCAGAGCGTCGAGGCGCTCTCCCTCCACGACGGCGACGCGCTCTACCTGCGCCCCCGTCACGAGGCCCTGCCCCCGGTGCACTTCGACGACCTGGTCGACGGTGTCGCCACCGGCATGCGGGAGCGCGGCGACACCTGGCGCCCCGCCCTCACCCGCCGCCTCGCCCTCGCACTCGCCCTGACCGCCCTCGCGGCGGGCTGGATCGTGCTCGCCCTCCCGGGCCCGGCCGCGCCGCGCGAGGCCGCGGCGGCGGGCGTCGCGCTGCTCCTGCTGCTCGGCGCGGCCAGCGCCTCCCGCGCGATGGCGGACGCCGGCGCGGGCACCGCGCTCGGCGCCGCCGCCGTCCCGTACCTGGCACTCGCCGCCCTGCTGCTACCCGCCGGACCGGACGGCGGCGACCTGCTCGGGGCCCGGGTGCTCGCGGCCTCCTCCGCGGCAGCGGGCGCCGCCGTGCTGTCGCTGGCGGCGGTGGGGGCAGCGGCGCCGCTGTTCATAGGCCTGGTGCTGGTCGCCGCGCTCGGGGTGGTGGCCGGGGCGCTGCTCCTGCTCGGCCTCACGACGGACCAACTCGTTTCTCTGATATCGGTCTTCGCCGTCCTGGTCGGCGCCTTCGTGCCGTCCGTCGCGTTCCGGCTCTCCGGGCTGCGGCTGCCGATGCTGCCGCGCAACGCCGAGGAGCTCCAGGAGAACATCGATCCCGTCCCGGCCGCCGCCGTCCTCCCCCGCGCGCTCGTCGCCGACGACCACCTGATGGCGCTCTACACCGCGATCGGCGCCGTCTGCGCGGTCTGCCTCACCGTCCTGCCGTTCGCCGGCAGTTGGGCCGGCCCGGCCGAGGCCGGGGCGCTCGCGCTGCTGCTCGTCCTCCACGCCCGTGCCATCGGCAGCGTCCGCCAGCGCCTCGCCGTCCTGCTGCCCGGTGTGTTCGGCGGCGCCGTGCTGCTCACCCGCTTCACCACGGACGCCTCCCCCGCGGAACGCCTCGCCCTCCTCGGCGCCCTGGTGGCCCTGACCGCCGCCCTCCTGGTCGCCGCCTGGACCGTCCCCGGCCGCCGCCTCCTGCCCTACTGGGGCCGCATCGCCGACCTCCTCCACACCCTCACCGCCCTCGCCCTCCTCCCCCTGGCCCTCCAGGCCTGCGGCCTCTACCACTCGCTGCGCGCGTTGGGCGGCTGAGCCCCCACGCCCCCGCCTCGTGCCCCGGCCGCCGATGACGGCCGGGGCTCCGGTCTGTCGGGCGGCGAGGCCCGGCAGCTCCCGGCAGGCCCCGGACGAGTGGTGCTCACTCTTCCGTCGGCTCCGGCTCGGCGCCCCCATCGGCACCGCCGTAGGACTCCCAGATGCGCCGGTACCAGGCGGCCACGGCCGCCGGGTCGGCTCCGGTCCCGGGCCACACCTGCTGTTCCCCGCCCGCGATCGCTGCGCCGAACGCGGCCCTGGCCGCCTCCTGCGCAGCCTCGGCCCGCCGCACGCGCTGGTGCTGCGGCCGGTCCGCCTGGTTGCTCGCCGGGGTGGCCGGCGGAGAGTGCGGCTGGTCCTCGTGTCCGGCTGCGGGGGCTGCGGGCGCTGCGTGGGGCCCGGACGACTACGACTGAGGCGCCGGCTTGCCCCACGCCGCCTTCACGGGCTGCGGCGTGGACTTCACCGACGGATCGCTCGGGCGCACGACGGGGGCGACGGTCTTGTACTCGATCCAGTGCTTCCTCTTCCTTCCCAGCGCGTCGGCGACGGTGACCTCGAAGGTTCCGTCGACGTGCTCGTATCCGTACGGGATCGCCACATTGATCTTCGCGCCCTTGAACGTGACCTCCCGGCTCGGCACGGCCTTGCCGTCGTCCTTCGGATAGGCGGCCACCACCCGGATCCCGGGATACCGCGCGTTCAGGTCCCGCACGACGTCCTTGCAGCTCTCGCAGGTGCCCTTGCTGGAGAAGACGGTGAACGTCCCCGTCACCCGGTTCTTCTCCTTGAAACCCCACGCCTCCAGCTGACGGTACGTCCCGTTCAGCAGGCTGACCTCCGCATCCTTCCGCTGGTACCCGAAGGAGTGCTTGGCTGCGGTCCCCCTGAGTCCGACGACCACCCTTTCCTCGGCCTGCGCGTAGTCCAGCACCTTCTGGAAGGCCCGCCTGTGGAGATCCTCCGCCTGCTTGCCCAACTCCTCCATCCTGGCCGCCGGTTCGTTCCGGGCCTTGGCATCCTTGAGCGCCTGTTGGATGTCCACGACCTGCTCGTGGAGGCTCACCGCCTCCGCGTGGCGGCTGTTCGCCAGCTCGACCTTCCGCCACAACTCGGGCGTCTCTTCGGACTCTTCGTCCTTCGTCGTCCTCTCCCGCGCGGCCGCGGCCACGGCCAGCGCATCGTCGATCTTCCTGGTGGACGCGACCAGACGCTCCTCGGCCGCTGCCCTTTCGCCAGGCTTCGTGACCCAGGTCTTCAGCGCCGCCAGCGCGGACTGGTACTCGGCGGCCGCGTCCTTCAGGCCGGCCGATGCGGCCCGGTGCTCCGCGGCCGCGTCGCGGAGCACCGCGGCGACCGTATCCGCCCGCCACTTCTCCGCGCTCTGGTAGCCCTTCCCCTCCTTGATCGCTCTCTCGTCCTCGGGCCAGGACTGCGCCTTCAGCTCCTCGAGCTGCTCCCGGTCATTGATCCCGGGGAACTGCCTCGCGCCGCTGTTGGCCCGCGGTGACGTCCACTCGTACGGGTTCCCGTCCCTGTCCTTCCCCTCCAGGCGCAGATGCCCGATGGCGAAGGTCATGCCGGGGTGCGGGCTCGGGAGGATCTGGTTGACCAGCGGCGTGACCAGTTGCTCAACAGTCGGGACGGGCTTCGGGTCCTCGCCCTTGGGTGACGAGAGGGCGACATGGGCTGCGGAGGGATTGAGGGCGAGTTCGATCAGGTCGACCTCGGTGAGGGGGTGGTGCGGCTCCTCGGCCGCCGGATACTGCTCATGCGGTTCGGAGTGCGGCTCACCGGTCGCCGCGCGCATGAACTCCCGGAAGCCGTCGAACAGGGCCTCCTCGGCCGTGGTGCGGCTGACCGGGTTGGCCGGTTCGAGGTGGGCGGCCTGCGGGTCGGGGCCGTAGAGGCGTTCCAGCAGGGGCAGCAGCTCGGGCTCGTTCCGGCGGACCCAGTCGGCGCCGTTGTTGCGGGGCAGTCCGGTGCCCGGGTCGTTGCCGCGATTGGTGCCGAGGTAGGCGTTGGTCAGTTGGGCGAAGAACTCGTGTTCGTCGGCCGAGGAATAGTTTCCGACCAGCTCGTCGGCCGCATTGCGCCGTCCGCCGTCGGGCCAGGCCGTGACGGGCTCATCGCCGAACAGGTCCGTCAGCCCGTCGGCCTGGCGCTTGCCCTGGTAGGCATCCCTGACGAGTTCCCTCTCGTGGTCCGTCAGGACGAACTCGTGGATGGCATGGGCGAGTTCGTGAGTCGTGATGGAGTACCCCTCGGGGTGGGCGGTCGAGGGCCCGCCGGCCGGCTCGACGCCCGTCCTTGCCCCGAGCAGGTTTTCCTCCGTGACGGCGACCACCCTGTCCAGGAAGGCGCCCCTAACGGTGTCCCAGGCCCGGCCGTCGCCCGCGTCACCGCCCGCCTTCCGGCCGCGCAGCCCCTCCATGCCCTGGACGTGCGTCATCGGCACGTCGCGCGGCACGACGACGACCCGGACGCCCTCGCGGAGCAGCCGCGCGGCCGTCTGCGGGTCGTGAAGCATCCGGGCCACTTGCGCCTCGGCTTCCCGACGAGCGGTGACGGGCTGGTGGGTGCGGGGGTCGACGTCGATGATCAGCCGGGCGGTCACCTGGGCGAAGTCGGCAGCCCCGAGGTCGGACCGCAGCCCGTTCACGAAGGCGGGGTCGCCCGCGAGTTGCCGCCTGGTCCCGGCGTCGAGGTGCTCCAGCGCGGCCACGCGTTCGTGCACGGGAGTGCGCGCCGGAGCCCCGCCGCCGGGCGGTGCCGGGGGCTGCTGTCGCTCCGCCGCTGCCTCGCCGGCGGGCGGCGCCGCGGCCGGCCGGGCCTTCTTGCCGCCCTGGCCCTGCGGTCCCGCCCCGTCTTCGCCCTCGCCGTCACTGTCACGGGCGTCGTGCGTCCGCTTGAGCGCGCCGTCGGCCGCGGCGCTCCCTAAGGGGCGCACAGGCGTGTAGTGGCGTTCGTTGAGGAACACGTGGAGTTCGCCCTCGACCACGCCGTCCAGCGGCTCCACACTGTGCTGTACCTCTCCGTCGAAGACGTGCAGCCGGGTCCTCAGGGCCGAGGCGACGATCCGGGGGACGAGGTCGCCCGCGGTCCCGGCCCATTGGCCCTGGGCGGCGATCAGCTCGCGAAGTCCCCGGAACGACACGGGGAACTGCGGTGTGCTGAACTCGGCGGCGTACTGGGCGACCGCCTGCCGGTTCCGGTCCATCCAGCCGACGACCTCGTTCCGCAGTGCCTGCGCACCCTCGGTCCGGCCGAGCAGGGCGTTGACGGAGTGGTAGAGGCAGTCTCCGTCCCGGGGTACGTCCGTCACGAACTCGTAGCCCCAGCTGTACAGCGAACCGGCGTTGTAGCGGCTCCGGCAGTACGCCCAGAGGGCGGGCAGGTGGGGCAGCAGCTCCGAGGAGTACCACTGGTAGAGGCTGTCGTGGCCGGGCGGCGGCGCCGTGGCCCGGAAGTAGGCGTCGAAGCCGGCCAGGTAGGCGGCCTCCTCCTCGGTCCCGGCCAGGTACGGTTCGACCTCGCGGCGGAGCTTGTCGTACCGGCGCTGGAGGTGCTCGGCGCGGTGCTGGAGGAAGGCCGGGTAGTCGACGGACCGCCTGGTGGGGAGGTCGAGCCTCCTCCGGATGCTGCTCAGGGACATGTAGTCGAAGCCGCGTTCCTTCCCGTACACGTCGATGGGTTTGCGCCACCAGGCGGTTCGGTCCGGCGCGTCGTAGCGGTGCGTGCCGGTGCGGTCCTGGCGGTTGTTGTCGTAGGGCTTGGCGTACCGCCCGGACGCGGTGGGCGGCTCGGCGATGACCGCCCGCTCGTAGCGCGGCGCGAGGCCGCCGAGCCTCGTGCGGCCGCCGCCGGCGTCGTGCCACTGCTCCATCCGTTTCGAGCCGCTGGCACCTTCCTCCTCCAGGTAGGAGACCCGGTGACCGATGAGCGCCGAGGCCTCCAGGTTTCCGGAGCGGGCACCGAGGTGGTCCAGCCTGTGGTTGCGGTGGAGGTAGTCGTACAGCCGGAGCTGCCCGGTCCTCGTGCCTTCGGTCCAGCCGGTGACGTCCGAGCGGGTGTCGCGCCAGAAGCCGGTGACATTGTGGATGTTGTCGACGCCGAGTTCCTCGCGCATCTCCGCGACCAGCGCATCCCACTTGCCGCCCCGGCGAGGGTGGGGATCTCCGGTGACGATCACGGCGTCGTAGTCGCGGGCGACCTCCCGCAGGATCTGTCGCGTCCCCTCGAAGCTCGTGTCGTGCTCCATCCGTGCCCGCAGGTCGGACCACTGGGTGCGCTTGCCGGTGAAGCGGGACCAGAGGACCAGGACCTTCCCCCTGCGGTCATCCGGCAGGTGGATCCCGCGGCCCTCCAGCCACTCGTGAATCCGTCCGTCGTGCTCGTCGGTCATTCCCCAGGCGTCGCGGACCCTGCTGCGCAGGTCCTTCGAGAAGGTCCGGGCAACGTAGTCGGTGCCGTCCGTCACGCCCCAGATCTCCTTGACCTGGTACATCTCGTCGAAGGACTTCGCGATGCCCCAGTCTTCCCGCGCGATCCGCTCGGCCTCGCGGTTCAGCGCCCTCCATTGCCCCCTCTTCTCCACGCTGGGGACGTCCACGACGTGGATGCGGTCCGCCGGGATGCCGGAGTCGAGGTAGAACCGCGCGATCTCCCGGGACTTGTCGTTCACCGGGTCGTGCCCGGGCTGCCCCGCTTCGGGCCCGCGGGCGATCACCACGTGCAGGTTGCGGTCGTGGAGCATCGAGACGGCGACGCCGAACTGGTCACCGGAGGCGTAACTGGGGTGCATGATGATCGAGTTGTTCGAGGTGTCGCTCTGGGCCGCCCCGTTGGCGCCGGGCGGGTTCGGATGCTGTTCGCCGGGCGTCCCGTCTCCGCCGTGCGTGCGCGGCGAGACCTCCGGGCGGCCCGGCCCACCGGACGCGTCCGGCCGGACGGGCCCGCGCGGAGCCGAGACGGGATCCACCCAGACGTGGCTCCGGGCGTGCGGAGGCGCAGCCGCCCGCGCCTGGCCCCAGGAATGGCGGCCCCCGCCGCGTACCGGCGGATCCAGGTGTCCCACGACCGAGGAGATCAGGTCCAGGTGGCGGCTGCGCAGACCACCCCCGCGCAAACCGTCCGGAGCCGGGGCACGGTAGTCGCCGGCCAGGCTCCCGGCCACCGCGGGCCGGTGCGGCAGGTCCGCCTCACGGTACTCGTCGCGCAGGCCGAGCTGGTGGCCCAGTTCGTGGGCGTAGTCGACCGGGTCGGCGTCCGGCCACCAGGAGTGCTGGTCCATGCCGCGCTCGCGGCCCACCAGGTCGACGGTCAGGTGCGCCTGCTCGCCCGGCTCGGCTCGCAGCACGGTGACGTGCATCCGATCACCGTTCGCCAGGCGGTAGCCGGGTGCGTTGAGGTGGTCCTCCACACCCCGGACGACCTTCTCCCACACCGGCCCGACCTCGTGCCCCGCAGCGCCGTCGCGGAACGCGACCCGCACCGTCAGGTCGGTGACCGGGCCATCGTGCTCGAACCGCCGGGCTTCGAAGCCGGAGCGGACGACGAAGCGCGGCGTCCGGTCCGGGCTCACCCTGGGCGCCGCGGGGCGCGCGCCGTCCTCGGAGCCGGCCCGATCGTGGGCGGACGGACCGGTGTCGCCGTCGGACGACGTCCGCAGAAGGTCTCCGAAGGTGCGCCGGTCGGCGGAGGACTCGTCGAACGCCCTTGCGCGCTCGGCGGACTCGGTGCTGCGGAACCCGGCCCCGGTGCTGTTTCCGGCCGTCCGGGCCTGGGTGTCCGCGAAGCGTGGGGAGCGGGCGAGCTCGTCGACGACATGCTGGACGTACCGCGGGTCGACGGCACGGCGGTCGCCGTAACCGAGGAACTCGACGGTCTGGGCGCCGGGTTCCCACTCCCCGTCCGCCTCCCGACGGCGGAGGAGGTCGGCCATCCGCTCCGGCGGCACCTCCTGGCCGTCCAGCACGGGCCGGCCGTTCTCGCCGACGTGCACGAGCACGGGGAAGCGGGTGCCGTCCTGCTGGGTACGGTCGAGGACGCTCCCGAGGTCCGTCGGGACGGGCGGCGCGTCCGCGCCCGGGTCGTGGAGGAGCCAGCCGCTCCCGTCGGGGAGGTGGCGACCGACCGCCGGGGCGTCGTGCGGCGGCGTGACGTCCGGCGTCCCCTCGGCGACCGGCAGGACGGGAACGTCGACGTTCCTTGGCTCCTCGGGCACCCCGTGCGCCCCGGACCCCGACGTCGCGACCCGCCCCGGCGGGGCGACCTGCCCCGGTTCCCCGCCCGACGTCGCCGCGTGTGCCGGCGCCTCGGGCTCGCTCGACGGCGGCGCGGACGGTGAACTCCCGTCCTCCGACGAGGTCTTGACCGCCCCCTGCTGCCCGCCGGTCTCCTGCCCGGACGGCTGCTGGTGCTCCGCACCACCCTGGACCTTCACCGAATCGGGCACCGGCGCGATCGGGGCCTTCTCCGACGACGACGGGGACGACGACGGGGACGGCGCCGTCTTGCCCCCGACCGTCGACGTGCTCCCCGCCTTCGGAATCTCCGTGTGCGCCGACTCGCCCACGTGTTCCACCTTGCCCGCGACCGGCTTCGGCCGCGGTACGGGGAACGGCGTGGAGCGACCGGTGAGGTTGGCTACCGCCGACAGGATGGTGAGCGGGTGGTTCCAGGGAAGGTACTGGGTGCCCGGGCCCGTGTCGTTCGGATCGGCCAGCTTCTTGGAGACCCAGATCCTGTAGTGCTCGGCGAGCGGGGCCACGGCCTTGTGCCCCATGTGGCCGACGAAGCCCATGGCCATGCCGGAAACGAAGCTCTCCCAGCTCACGGAGAACTCGTGGTCGGGCCCGAAGGTCAGGTTGTAGAACCCCTCGGTGAGCCCGTTCTGCACGCCGCCGGCCAGGTAACCGCCCAGCGCCATTCCCACCTTGAACAGCTTGGTGTCGCCGCCCACCTTGTCGAGCAGGCCGGGGAGGTGTTCGACCAACTGGTCGACGCCCTCCGAGCTCAACCCGCCCGGCTTCAGCGCAGCCTTCATCGCGTCGCGCAGCGCCTCGTGCTCGGCGGCGCCGCGCCCGCCGTTCGCCGCCATCGCGCGGGCGAAGTCCTTGCCGAGGGCTGCGGCCTCCTCCTTGCCGAGGATGGCGCCGAAGTGCTTCTCGAAGACCTGCGCGACGTCCTTCTCGAACCGGGCCACCGCCTGGGCGGGGAGTTCGCGCAGGCCGCCCTTGAAGGCGTTGGCGATGTCGTGGGAGTAGCGGCCGATGGTCTGCGCCAGGTCGTTGCCGAAGGCCTCGGCGGACTCCTTGGCCAGCCACTTCTCGCCGTCCCGTGCGGCCGCGCCCGCTGCGGTGTGCGCGGCCTCGTTGGCGAGGGCGTTCTCGGCGCCCTTCCCGAGGTTCTCGACCACGGCCTTCGTCGCGTCGTTCTCGATCGCCCGAAGGCCGTCCTTGGACAGGACTCCGCCCAGACTGTCCTTGGCCAGCCCGTTGGAGACCTTGGCCAGGTCACCGCCGAGGACGCGGCCGGCCTCCTTGCCCAGGCTCTTGGCGATCACGTTCCGGAAGAGCTTGGTCAGGCCGGCCCCGAGCAGGCTGAGCGGGCCGCCGACGAGGCCGTTGAGCGCACCGAACTCGACCGCCTGGAGCAGGGACTTGGTGTCCCAGTGGTCCTTGTGGCCCTTCTCGATCTGGATGAGCTGGATGATGGTGTCCATCACCACACCGCCCGCGATGCTCACGAAGGTGTGCATCACGATCCGGTCGATCAGCCAGGCGAGGATCTTGCGGAGCACGGCCTGCGTGACCAGCTTGGCGGCCACGGCCTCGCCGAGGGACAACCCGCCGGTGAACGGGGCGGCCGCGATCGCCCAGGCTATCTCGATGGCCAGCTGCACGAGCTGACCAATGATCATCCACTTCGTGTACTCGACCTGGTTGGCCGTGTCGTGCGCGACCTTGCCCAGTTGATTGGCCTGTTCGACGGCCTGGGCGAGGGCGTTGCCCCCGCTGATGCCCATCAGCGTGGCCGCCATTTCGGCGAAGCCGTCGCCGGTCTGGCCCGAGACCTGGTTCTGGCAATAGACGGTCAGGTCACGGACATAGTCCTCCAACTGCGGGATGTCCTTGGCGACGAGGAGGTAGTCGTCGCCGGCGAGGCGCAGCTTGTCCTCGTCCGCCTCCGGCCACGCCATGCCGGTCAGACCGTGGAAGAGCTTGGCGAGCCCGTCCGGGATGTGGATCGACATGGCGGTGGGACTCCTGAGGTACGAGGTGCGTCGGCCGGGTCGTCCGGAGGCGCTGTCAGACGCCCGAGGCGAGGTCGTCGTCCGTGCGGACGAACAGCTTGGCGGCGGTCTGGCCGTTGTGGCCGGCCTTCTCGGCGATCGCGCTGACCTGGCCCAGCAGCTTGAGGAGGCCCTTCGTCGGCGGGTTCACCGTCTCGAAGTAGGCGTTGCCGATCTCGTCGTGGCCGGCCGAGTTGGTGTTGAATCCGTCGATCTCGTGGACCCTGCCCTGCATCCTGAGGAGCAGGGCCGACATCTCGGGGTACTTGGAGAAGGCGGACCCCATCTCCGCCGTCGCCTTGAACTCAGCCACGGAACTCCTCCTGCCGCTCGCGCCGGGCCCCGGCGGTGAATCCGGGACGCATCGCCTGGAGCGGGGCGAGCAGTTCGTCGAGCTCGGTGCCGCCGGTCATCGAGGTGCGCAGCGTCTCGCCGAGGCCCTCGAAGGAGCCCAGGGACTCCGTCACCTTGGCGCCCATGTCCGCGCGGGCCCGGTTGAGCACGTCGGCCAGGGCCGCGCTCAGCTGGGCCGGGGCCATGGAGCGGTAGCCGGTGGTGTGGAAGGTGAGCGACACCACCTGGCCCTGCGCGCCGAGGACGGCCGTGACCATGCGGTCCTTGGAGGTGACGGAGACCGTTTCCGCCTGGAGCTTGCGCGTCGCCTCGGCCAGCTTGCCCTGCTGCTCGCGCAGGGTCTCCATGGCCTCTTCGATTTGTTGCGCGAACGGGGAGACCGCCATCTGACGCCTCTCTCGGAGAAGGACGCGCACCGGGCCACACGGGGGCGGGGCCCGGTGCGCATCGGCCTTCGGGTTGCTACTCGGGACAACGGGACGGTCGCCGGGACGCGTTCAGCGCGGGTGCGGTCACCGACCGATGACCCCGCTGACGGCACCCGCATCGGTGCCCCACACCTCTTCGTCCTCGGCCAGCCAGGTGGTGCGCTGGCGCTCCTTGCCGTCCTGCTGGCCGCCCGCACCCGCGCCCATGCCGCCGGGCGGCATCATGGGCGGCATGCCTCCGCCGGTGGTGGTGACGCTGCGGCCCTGGAGCTGAGCCTCCTCCTGGGCCGGGTTGGGCGTCTTCGGGCCGCTCTTCTCACTCAGCGACTGCTGGGCAGCGGCCTTCTTGGCGGTCTCCAACAGGGCGAGGTCCTCGGGAGAGTTGACCGCTCCGCCCTCACGCACCGCCTTGTCGCCGTAGAAACCGCCGGCGAGGGTCAGTGGTGAGCCGGACCCGGTCTCCGGCTTCGGTACGCCCACGTCGGCAAGGGACAGGCGGCTGGCGTCCGACGATCCCGACAGGCCGCTGTCGAGGTTGAAGGAGCCGGGATCGGGCCACCGGTTCCCGCCGCGCAGCGATCCGAGGTCGAACCCGCCGTTGCTGGTGGCGGGGTCGAGCGTGGTCAGGGAGTTCAGGGCGTGTTCCTCGTCGGCGAACAGCTGCTCGTTCGTCGTGACGGGCTTGCCGTCGGCGCCGAGGAGCCGGCCCTCCTTGTCGATCGAGCCCTTCTTGCCCGCGTAGACCGGATTGCCCCTGGCATCCCGCAGCTGCTTGCCGTCCGGGCCGACGACCATCCCGTTCTCATCGATCTTCGAGCCCGGCGGCACCGTGAAGAACCCACCGCCGGGGACCACGGGCGTCGGCGTGCCCAGCTTGGTGCCCTTGGGGACCACCAGCGGCTTGCCGTCCGGTCCGATCACCGGCTTGTGGTCTGGTCCGATCACCCGCCCCTGGCCGTCGATGGTCGAACCGGGCGGGACGGTCAGCGGCTGGCCGTCCTTGCCGAGCAGCTTGTTCCCGTCCTTGTCGAGCAGTGGGATGCGGGTGCCGCCGGTGTTGCCGCCGTTCGGGTCCAGGGTGAGCGGCCCGCCGTGCTTCGGCGGGGGCGGTCCCCCGCCGTTGAGGTGGAGCGGGCCGCCGCCGTGCTTGTCGCCGCCCTTGCCGTCACCGCCACCTCCGCCACCGTCGAGGTTGAGCTTGTCGTTGCCGTCCTTCCCTCCCGGGCCGCCGGCGCCGTCCTTCCCACCCGGCCCACCTCCGTCCGTGCCGCCGGGATTCGGCGGGGCGATGGGGGCCGGTGCGGGGGTCTCGGTCGGGATGTCCGTGTAGAGCGACTCCGAGACGTCGACGAACGCGCCGCTGAGGGCGCCCATGTACCCGATCGCGGCCTTGTCGAGGTTGTCGATGACGTAGTTCTTCCAGAGCTGCTTCGCCCGGCCTTCCACAGCGGAGAGGAACGCGTCGCTCCTCACGTCGAGGCCACCGGAGAGGACCGTGTCATTCCCGTCGGTGCCCTTGCCCAACGTAGGATCTTTGAGCAGCTCCGTCAGCGCGTCCCGCAGACAGGGGATGGGCGAACACCGCGTACTGAAGTTCTTCCAGGCATCACGCGCCTTGATCAGGTTGGTGTACGCGTCCCCCAGGGCCAGCTGCGCCTTGTCCAGCGTGGTCACGGGGTCTCCGTGCCGCTTGATCCGGAACTCCAGGAGCAACAGGGCGTCCTCGATGCCGGCCAGAAACGACTTCAGTTCGCCGGCCGCACTGCCCTGGAAGTCGCTGTCCGCGACGTCGAGGTCGTTCCCCCATGAGTGGATGTCGGACTTCATCAGATCGAGCAGGGCGCCCAGGTTCTTCACCAGATAGGCGCCGGACCGGAGGCTCGGCCGGCTCGTGGCCTTGTTCTCCCCGCCCAAGGTCAGAGCGGGCAGGAAGACGTCCACGTTGTTGACGAACAGGTCCCACTTGTTGTTCGCGAAGTCGAAGCCCGGCTTGTCATCGCCGTTGCCCTTGTAGTTGCCGTTGAGTCCGACGTACCACGTGGAGCCGTCCGACTTCGTCAGGACGGCGGCGACGACGACGTCGTTGTCCTTGCCCTCGGTCAGCAGGGTCCCCGACCGGACGATCGATCCCTTGATCCAGTCCCCGACGACCGCGGGATTGGCCACGTCGTCGCGGGAGACGGGGCTGGGGTTGCCGAAGGCCTTCAGCGCATTTTCCCACGGGTAATCGGCGCCACCGCCACCACCGCCACCGCCACCGCTGCCACCACTGTCGGCCAATCGAATCACCCTCCTGCGGGTCCTGCGAACGCTGTAATCACTGCGAACGACTTGGGTTGCCACCCACGGAAGCCGTCGCGGGCCCGGCGACGACGCCCGGGCCCGCGACACCCCTCAGGGCTTCGGCGGGGCCGGCGGAGGCCCGGGAGGGGGCGTCACCGGGTTGGTCGAGCTCGTGTTCGGCGAGCCGGACAGGATCGTGAACATCTCGGACGCGCTGAGCGCGTGCTCCTCGCCGTCCTTGAACTTCACCGTGGCCAGATCGAGGCCGTCCGACACCCGGTCGAACGACTTGACGAGAACGTCCAGCTGGGCCTTCACCGCCTTGGTGAAGTTCTGGAAGTCCGTCTGCATCTGCGTCGACGTCGGCATCCCGAGCGCGCCCAGCAACTTGCCGTAGCCGTCCGGGTTGTCCACACTCCCCAGGCCCTCCGCGCCGAGCGCGAAGGCCTGGATCTGCCGGACCAGGTTCGTGTGCTTGTCGCCATCCGCGCGCTTGGGCATGTTGTCCGGCGGCGCGTTGCCCAGCAACCAGCTCCGCCAGAGGTCGACCCGCGTCCTGATGGCGTTGAGGCTGTCCTCGGTGGTACGGAACTCCTTGGCCATGCCCGTGCCCCGCTCAGAAGCCCGCGGCGGCGGCCCGGTCGGCGTACCTCATCGCCTCGTTCATCTCGTTGAGGGCCTTGGCGCCGTCGCGCATGTCGTCGTGCATGGCCTCGGAGCTCATCCGCGCGGTGGTCAGGAACTCGCCGAACGCCTGCTTGTACTGGCCGGCGTTCGCCTCCATGCCCTGCAGCTGCCGGATCAGCTCCGTCAGGCCGTTCTGCATGGTCTGGGCCGCGCTGAGCAGGTCCTGGAAGGCCGCGTCGATCGACTCGTGCCTGAGCATGATGTCGGTGGGGCCGCTCATGGGCGCCTCCTCCTCGTGTTCGGTGGGTGTGGTCGTGTTGGCGGGCGCTGGCTACCCGTCAGCTCGCGCCGCCGAGGGCGTGGTAGACGCCGTCCGAGGCGCCCCAGTTGCCGCCGTGGACGTGGGCGTCCTCCTCGGCCTTCGTGAGGATCTGGCGGGCGCTGCCGAGGTCCTGGGTGAGCTTGTCGAAGGCCTGCATGACCCGCTTGTAGTTCACGACCCAGTCGCTGACCTTGTCCTGGAAGGCCTTGCTGGCCCCGGACACGTAGTTGGCGGCGATCTCCATGTTGATCCGCTCGACCGTCTGGCCGGAAGTGATCATCTCCGAGATCTGGCCCTCAAGGCTCTGCAGGGCGTTCTGGATCGCCTGCTGCTCGACATTGAGCATGCCGCCGGGTGCGGGGGTGGCCATCGGAGCTCCTTTCGTTCGTCGGTCTATCTCGTCAACGGAGGCTGTTCGCTGAGGGGTTCAGCCGCAGGCGGGTGAACTCGCGGTGGCGCCGCCAGCGTTGGCGGGCGCGCTCGCGGAGGCGCCCGCGCCCAGCCCCGACGGGTCCAGGCTCGGACCCGTCGGCAGCAGTCCCAGGACGCCCGAGGGGACGGCGACCGGGGTGGCACCGGCGTAGCCGAGCTGTTTGACGGCGGCGGTGGACGGCAGCGGGTAGCGCACGCCCGCCTCCGTCACCAGGTACTCCGTGCTGCCCGTGCCCGCACCGGAGAGCGCCCGGACGAGCGCGCCGCGGCCAGGACGGATGGCGATCAGGTCGGCGACCGAACAGCCCGGCACCGGTGGTGCCGGCGCCCGGCCCGCCGCGGCGTCCGCCGCGGCCAGGACGGTCACCGAGCCGACCGGCGCCCCGGCGCCCACGTGCAGGTCCGCGCACACGCCCTCGTCGCGCAGCGGGGTGACGAGCGTCGGCGGGGACTCCGGCAGACCCGCTGCCGGGGCTCCGGCGCCCGGTGCGGTGTGCGCGGCGAGGTCCGCGGCGCCGATCCGTGCGGGCGCCGGAGCCGTGCCGCCGTACGCCGCGCTCTGGGTGCTCGGATCGCCGATCAGGAGCCCGTACTGCGTCTTCGTCAGCGGTACCAGGCCGTCCCGCTGCAGCACGTAGTGCACCCCGCCGGGGGCTTCGAAGAGCTGGCCGACGCGGGTCGGGCCGCCGGCCAGCGCCGGACCCGGGTCGCCGCGCCCGGGAACGGCGGGGGCGGCGAGGTCGGGCCCGGCGGGCAGCGCGTTGAGCAGCCCGGCCGGTACGGGGAACGGCGTCGTGCCCGAGTAGCCCAGCGCCTGGACCGCCTTGTCCGCCGTGTCGACGCGCAGGCGCTGGCCCTGCCAGAGCAGGTGGACGGCGCCGTCCGGGGTCGTCACCAGCAGGCCCTGGCCGGGGGCCAGCGCCTTGCCCTCCCTCGCCGGGTCCAGCTGCACGCCCAGCTTCGGCGCGGGCGCGCCGCCACCCGGGGCCGGCTGGACCGTCCCGCACACCAGCCAGGTGCCGCCCGCCAGGTCGGCGGCCGGCGGCAGCCCGTCCGGGGCGCCCGCGATGCCGACCGGCGCGCCGCGGGGCGTGTCCGCGAGCGAGGCGCGGCTCACCTCCTCGACGGCCATCTGCTCGCCGGCCACGAGCTTCGCGCTGGTGTCGTTGAGCACCGGGTGCAGCTGCCCGCCGACGTAGAGGTAGCGGGCGCCGGTCTCCTTGACCATCACCAGCGTGCCGGGCTTGGCCCACGCCGTGTCGCCGCCGGGGACCATGACCCCGTACACGGCGGCCCCGAGGCCGATCAGCACGCCCAGCGCGAGCCCGGTCACGGCGCCCCGGGTGGTGCGCCCGGTCGGGGTGTCGGCGGCGTCGGGCTCGGCGCGCAGCATGCCGGAGGCGAGCCTGCTCACCACGAACAGGTGGGCCTGCACCTGGTCGCGTCGGGACTGCATCCATGTCCTCCCCGGGTCTGCGGGCGCCCTGGTGCGCGCCCCTCTCCGTCAACGGGACCGACGGGCGGGCGCGTTCAACGGTGCCGGGCCATTCGCCGGCTACTTGCGGGTAGCCTGCGGCTCACCAGCGATGCGACGGCCGGGTCCGCGCCCTCGGACACGACCCGCGCGACGTCCGCGCGGTCGTGCTCACCCACCTCGACCCGGACCACGCCGGCGGCCTCGCCGACTTCCCGGACGCCGACGTCCACGTGCTCGCCGACGAACTTGGCGCCGCCCATGCCGGCGCCACCTTCAACGAGCGGAACCGCTACCGCCCCCCAGTGGGAGCACGGCCCCCAGCGGGTCGAGCACCGGCCGGACGCCGCAGCGGAGCTGCGCGAGGCGGTGTCCGGGCTGCCGAGGCGACGGTGACTGCGGCAGCGGCATCGCCGGGCCGCAAGCGGGGCGGACAGGGCGCCCTGGTCGCTGAGGGTGCCGTGGTGATCGCGGAGGGTCGGGCACTGCCCGTGAGTCTCCGCCAGGGCCGGGACCGGCGGCGACGTGCGGTTCGCGGGAGTGCGGGTAGAAATGGCGTATGCGTAAGTTGCGCCCGTTGTCGGCGCGGGGTCGCCGGCCGTGGCGGGCGTCCCGCCCTCCGCCGTCCGGTGGCGGGGGGGGGGGGGGGGGGGGGGGGGGGGGGGGGGGGGGGGGGGGGGGGGGGGGGGGGGGGGGGGGGGGGGGGGGGGGGGGGGGGGGGGGGGG
>NZ_JBVHXY010000016.1:0-67641 GCF_055569215.1 Kitasatospora sp. NPDC029312
CCGAGGCCGGGGATGTCAACATATCTGGCGTTGACTTTTGGCACGCTGTTGAGTTCTCAAGGAACGGACACTTCCTTCAGGCCGCCTTCCAGCGGACCCTCCGGGCGCTTCGTTCTTTCGTGTTCCCAGCTTATCAGATGTTTTCCGCTCCGTTTCCGGCGCTTCGTTCATCCAACTCGCTGGCGACTTCCGGGGTTTGACGCCCCGTCCGACGTTTCAAACTCTAGCCGATCCCCGCTCCGAAAAGCCAATCGGCCGCAATCCGATAAAACGAGCACGCCGAATAAGCGCCGAGCCGCACCGCGCAAAGCGAAACGACCGGCACGAACCGGAAGTGCTGTTCCTGTGGATTGGCCGCCCCGGGACCGTCCGCGCAGCCTGCGTGTGCAGATGCGTGTCCGGTGCTCCCTGCCGAGCGACTGAGGAACAGTACTCCTCCTCCACGCCCGAGGACAAACGCCCTCGATGCCGCCCACCGGATTCGTTCGGCGTACCGAGGAGAACGGACGGGCCGGAGCCCCGGCGGAGGTGCCGCCAGGGCCCCGGCCCGGGGTCTCCCGTCAGCGGAACAGGCGGTCACCGCTGGTGGCCATGCGGTGGGTGGAGCCGTGCCGGCTCACCCAGTCACGGACCAGGTTGACGGCGTTGGCGCACTGCCAGCTGTCGTCGTACTCGCGGACGCCGGTGAAGGCGCCGTAGCCGGCGATGATGCCGTCCACCCGGGCGTCGCCCAGCAGCTTGTCGACGTACCACGGGTCGTTGTAGGTGGCCGTCCAGGACAGTGTGGCCGCGAGCTTGCCGGCGGCGCGGTCGGCGGCGCCCTTCTTCAGTTCCGCACACGTGTTGTAGCCGGCCTCGGTGCAGTTCCCGAAGCCCTTGGTGATGTCGGTGTCGCCGTAGTCCATCGCCCGGTGACCGTTGGGGATCCCGGAGCCGGACCGGTTGAACGCGTTCTCGGCCTGGTCGCGGGTACCGGTGGTCGTCATGCCCTCCAGCGGGCCGAGCTTGCCTTCCAGGCTCTTCCAGCCCCGGCCGCCGACGTCCGGGGTGTTGCCGCCGTGGTACTCGTAGAAGCCGTAGAGCACCTGGATCCCGGCGGCCGTCAGCCGCTGGGCCTTGTCCCGGAGCCCGGCGACGCTGCAACCGCGGTTCTCCTGTTCGCCGCAGTAGTTCGGGTCCTTGATGTCCAGCCAGACCAGCGACAGACGGCGGCCCGCGTTGGCGTTGGAGACGATGCGGTCGATCATGCTGTCGAAGCTGGGGCCGAGCCGGTTGTCTCCGGCCGAGGAACAGTCGTGGTAGGCGCGCCATTCGTTCGGGTTCCACCAGCTGCAGACGTCGATCTCGATGCCGTTGGCACCGTGCTTGAGTGCGGCGTCCACGCCGTTCACGGTGTCGACCCGGTGCGCGATGGCGTAGATCGCGTGGCGCTGGTCGGCGGCCGCTGCCGGAGTGGCGGCGAGGGCGGTGGCCCCGACGGCCCCGCACAGAGTCGCCGTCATCGCCGTCATCGCCGAAAGCGTCCGCCGGCTCGCGCCGCGCCTGAGGTGAGGGGTCAAGAAAGGTGCTCCTTCTTCTCGGAGTCCTGAAGTGGACATGCTCACCTCACCAACGGTACGTCGTCGAACGATGAATGAGCGGTGAACGGGCGCGATTGTCCGGAATCGATCCACCTCGCCCGCTCATCCGTCATGGTGAGCTCCCGTCAGGTGCGTTTGAAGAACTCCACCTCGGCCAGGGCGATCGCACGGCCGGGGCCCGTCCCCGCCGCCTCGCGGACGGTCAGCTTCACCTGGACGACGTCGCTGATCCCGGTCGCCACGGTCTGCGGGCCCGGCTGGTCGTTGAGCGTGACCTGCTGCCGGTGCAGTGCCCCGTCCGAGGACGTGACCTCCAGGGACAGGACGAGGGGGCGGCCCTGCTGCTGGAAGTGCTGCGGGTCGACGGAGTCGCCGGTGTGGATGATCAGGTCCACCAGCCGGAACGGCGTGCGGAAACCGAAGGTGACCGAGTCGCCGATCGCGGGTGCCCCCCAGTAGGTGTTGCTGAGGCCGTCGTCGGCCGCGGCCGCCGGATGGCCTTCGACCTCGGCGCTCGCCGTGGTCAGGGCGGGGGTGATCGGCGCGGTGCTGCGGAGCTTGTCCAGCACGTCCTGGTAGGCGTTCTTGCCGGCCGGGTAGAGCAGGATCCCGGCGACCACCAGAGCGATCAGGACGAGCAGCGCGATGGTGCGGCGCAGCGCGTTCCCGGAGCCGCCGATCCGCACCCGGCGCCGGAAGGGCCAACGGGTGCGCCACCACGGCAGTTTCGGCGCCGGTGCGCTGGGGGTCAGCGGGGCGGCGCACCGACGGCAGAACCGCCGGCCGGGCAGGTTGGGCGTGCCGCACCGGGGGCAGGGCGGCCCCTCCTGGGCCTCCTCGGCCGCGGATGCCCGGACGACGGGGCGCGGGCCGACGGGCTTGGCCGGCTGCACGGCCACGGGATCGGTCCGCGGCTCGGGGACGGCGGGTGGGTGCGGGAGCGGCGCCGGGGGCCGGGGCGGGGTCGGTACGGACGCCGGGACGGGACCCGGTCCGGGCGCCGCGGTCGGTGTGGGCGCCGCGGTCGGCTCGGGAGCAGCGGTCGGTTCGGGAGGGGCGGTCGGTTCGGGAGCCCGGGCCGGCCGCACCCGGTCGGAGGCCGACCCCGGGGGCTCGGTGGTCGGCGGGGTCGGCGGGGTCGGCGGCTCCTGAGCGGGCGTGGTCGAGGGCGCGTCGTCCGGGACGGGTGGCTGCTCCCGCCTGGCAGCTCGCGTCACCCGTCGCGACACGGTCCGCCAGCTGGAGCCGGTGCGCGCCGCGTCGTGCGCAGGGGGCACGGCGGGCGCGGACGGCGCGTCCGGTCCGGGCGCGGGCGCGACAGCCGGTGCCGGCGTCGGCGTCGGCGTCGGCGTCGGAGCCGACGGAGACGGAGCCGAGGCCGGAGACGGAGCCGGAGACGGAGGCGGCGATGGGGACGGAGCCGGAGCCAGCGTCACCGCAGCGCCCGACGACGCGGCAGAGCCGCGCGACCACCCCAGGTACGCGCCGCAGTTGCCGCAGAAGTCGTCGTCCTCCCCGTTGGCCGTTCCGCAGTCGGGGCACACCCGCATCCGTCAGTCCTCCGCTCGCCCGGGTGGACCGGGCAGGATCTCCACCCGGCAGGTCAGGTGGACCGGGCAGCCCGCCCTGACGACGGACAGCACCTGGTCCTCGTCCAGCTCCCGGCCGTGCAGCGGCCAGACCCGGATCAGCACCTCGCCGCTCGACGCGGGCAGCGGGGCGGCGCCGGGGGCGGTGGACCAGGAGACGCCGCCGCCGTCGCTGATCTCGGCGCCGGCGTCCAGCACCAGCCGCAGGCGCTCGGTGAGTCCACGCCGGGTGCCGCGCCACCGGTGCAGCTCCACCGCGCGGCCGACGACCGTGCGCCGCACCTCCTCCGGCCAGGCCGGGTCGACGTCCACCGCGACCCAGGACGCCAGCCAGTCGAGGAAGTCGGCGGGAGCGAGGCGGGGCCGGAAGTAGGCGGGCAGGCTGTCCAGGGTGGCGAAGACCGGGGCGAGGACGGTGTCCAGGCCGGCCGTGAACCGCTGGGCGAAGTCGTCGTCGGCGTAGAGCGCCGGGAGCAGTTCGCCGATCGGGTGCGGACTCGGCAGGCCCGGGACGGCTGCGCGACTCATGCGCCCGCCTCCCGGCCCTCGGCCGCGGTGACCACGACCTGGTGCTGGTGGGAGAAGACCAGGGCGTCCGACGGGACGTCGACCCGCTCGGCGGGCGCGCCCCGGCGCCCGGTGATCGGGTCCGCCGGGAACAGCCGCAGCTCCTCGACGCCCGCGACGGCGGCGACCCGCTGGAGCACGGCGAACACCTCCCCGTACTGCACGGCCCGGCCGAACGGCCAGCCCCGGCCGTCGGCGCCGCCGCGCAGCGGGTTGAGGTACCGGTACAGCTCGGCGAGCACCGTCTCGCGGACCCGGTCGGGATCGGCGGCGCGGGTGGTGAGCCGGGCCACCACGGTGACGCCCTGGTAGGCGGGGGGCTGGACGAGGATCCGGGTGCCGATCAGCCGCCGCTCGTCGAGGGCGGTCGCGACGGTGGCCAACACGTCTTCGTCGGGGATGAGTTGCTCGAACCGCAGCCGGTCGCCGTCGTCGGCGACCGCGTCGGGGACGACGAGCACCCGTACCGCTCCGGCCTCTCCGCCGGTCTGCGGCACGCAGTTGATCCGGGCCGCGGACGGCGCGGCCTGCCGGGCGATCAGTTCGAAGTCCCCGGCGGTGACGGCGCGTTCCTGCAGCCGCAGCTGGTGCGGGGCGCGCAGCTTGGCGTTCTCCACGGTCTCGCCGTCGACCCCGCCCCGGGCCGCCTCGCGGTTGTCCACCCGGGCGACGTACGGGACGGAGCTGCGCAGCACGGTGATCGTGCCCCGGGCGACGTTGCCCGCGATCCCGCCGCCGGTGCGGTAGAGCGGCACGCGCAGCTGGGCGCCCTTGGGCGGCACCGCGCCGAAGGCCCGCAGGCTGCCGTCGGGTTCGCGCACGGCGGGCGGGAAGAGGAACTCGCCGTTGGTCGCGTCCAGCACCACGTGCCGGTCGCTCGGTGCGGAGTCGCCGAAGTGCTCGACGACCGTCCACCGTTCCCAGCCCTCGCCGGCCGCGACCTCGACCACCGGGGAGCCGCCGTCGAGCAGGACCGGCGGGCGGGCGAGCCGGAAGCTCTGGCCCGCGACGCCCTCCGAGGA
Organism: Kitasatospora sp. NPDC029312; assembly: GCF_055569215.1. Taxonomy (NCBI): domain Bacteria; kingdom Bacillati; phylum Actinomycetota; class Actinomycetes; order Kitasatosporales; family Streptomycetaceae; genus Kitasatospora; species Kitasatospora sp. NPDC029312. The sequence goes on from NZ_JBVHXY010000016.1 coordinate 4,759, forward strand.
GCCGAGCGGCGCGTCGGTGACGGTCTGCGCGTGGACGACGGTCGCGGTGCCGCCGGCCGTGAACACCTCGGCCCGGCGGATGGTCGGGGACTCGGAGTAGAAGGGCTGGCCCGGCTGCGGCTCGGTGACCCGGCAGCGCAGCCAGCCGGCCCGGCGGCCGGCGACCACCGAGGCGGTGTGCCCGGCGGGCACGAACACCACGACCTCGCCGGGCCGGTTGAGGCCGCCGGTGGTGTCGCTGCCGGTTTCGCAGGTGATCCAGCGCGCGCCGTCCCACACCTCCCAGGCCAGTGGCGGCTGGCGGGGGTCGACACCGACGCCCTCCACCCGGCTGTCCAGCCGGACGACCAGAATGCAGCGGGGGGTGACGGCCGGCAGGGCGAAGAGCATGGCGTCCCCGGCCACCGGGCGCGGCTGGAAGCACGGCACGTCGGCGCCGTCGGCCAGCCGGGCCGTTCGGTCGGACTGCTCGCCGGAGGCGGAGACGGTGACCAGCCGTTCCAGCGAGCTGGGGACGATCGGGAGGTCCTCGACGGTGGCGAAGACCACCGCCTCGTCGGTCTCGGTCCGCAGCGTGGAGACCTCGGTGCCGGCCCGGAGCAGGACCGTCTCGGGCTGCGGGGCCGAGAGCCAGAAGTCGACCTCGGCCCGGGCCGCGGCGGGCGGGAAGAGCCGGACGCCCAGCAGGTCGAGGAAGGCCGCGTAGTTCTTCTCCGGGACTCGGTTGAGCCGGTAGAGCAGTTGGTCGACCAGGTAGGCGAAGGTCTCGATGAGGGTGACGCCGGGGTCGGAGACGTTGTGGTCGGTCCACTCGGGCGCGCGTTGCTGGACGTACCGCTTGGCCTCGTCGACGAGTTGCTGGAACCGGCGGTCGTCCAGGTTCGGGGAGGGCAGTGCCATCAGCTCGCCCTCCCGTCCAGCGCGGCCGGGGACTCCGGGATGGTGTAGAAGGGGAAGACCAGGTTGCGGCGGTCGTTGGTGGCGCGCACGGTGTAGTGGACGTCGATGTAGAGCGTGCCTTCGTCGACGCTGTCGTAGGCGATCACCACGTCGTCGACCTCGATCCGCGGCTCCCAGCGTTCCAGCGCGATCCGCACCTCGCGCGCGATCCGCCCCGCGGTGGTGCTGTCGCCGGGGGCGAAGACGTAGTCGTGGATACCGCAGCCGAACTCCGGGCGCATCGGCCGCTCGCCGGGGGCGGTGCCGAGGATCAGCCGGATGGCCTCCGCCAGCTCCCGGTCCCGGTCCACCATGCCGATGCCGCCGGTGGCGTTCACCCGCAGCGGGAACGCCCAGCCGCGACCGATGAAGTTCCCGGTCATACCGCACCTCCGATCAGCACGTTGAACGCGCCGGCGACGATGGTGGCGCCACAGGTCGTCTTGTCCCCCATGCGGGCCGCGGGCAGGCCGCCGATCAGGACCACTCCCCTGGTCGCCGTGCCGAGCGAGGGCTCGACCAGGTTGGCGGGGCCCAGCTCCACGTGCGGGACGCAGGCGTGCACGCTGCCGACCACCGCGGCGGGGCGGCCGCCGATCAGGACGGTCGCCACCCTGACGGCGCCCGGCGGCGGGGTGGTCAGGGCGCCGCCGTGATCGGTCATGTCGCCGGTCCGGGCTGCGGGGGGCATGTGCGGTCTCCATTTCGATGGTCTGGTGTCTGCTGCTGAGTCGGTCGAGCGACTCGACGGATCGTCAGTTGATGTGCACGAACGCTCCCTTGAGCACCGCCTCGGCTCCGCCGTCCACGGTGACCGCCGTCGTGCCCCGGACGGTCACAGATCCGCCGCGCACGTTCACCTCGCCGGTGCCCGCGTCCAGGGTGATGCCGGTGGAGGACAGGCGCACCGTGCTCGCGGCCGCACCGCCCAGGCCGTGGACGGTCAGGACGATCTCGCCGCGCTGCTGGTCGAGCTTGACCTCCAACTTCCCGTCCCCGCTGGCCAGCCGGACGCCGGACTTGCCGCCCGGCACGTCCAGCAGCTCCATGCGGTGGCCCGAACGGGAGACCACCGAACGGCGGTTGACCTTGCCGGAGGCCGCGTCGACCAGCGGCACGTCGTGCGGGGAGGGGCGGTCCACGCCGTTGTAGAGGCCGCCCAGCACGTAGGGGCTGTCCAGGTCGCCCTGCTCGAAGCCGACCAGCACCTCGTCGTTGACCTCGGGGCTGACCACGCCGCCGCCCCCGTTGCCGCCCCACTGGACGGTGCGCACCCAGTCGGAGACGTACGTGTCGTCCAGCCAGGGGAACTTCAGCTTCACCCAGCCGCGCTGCCCGCCGCCCGGCTCCCGCACGTCGGTGACCACGGCGACGGCCAGGCCCGGCATCCGCGGCCCGCGCGGCGGGGCGCTACCGCCGCTGACCAGGCCGGCCAGCGAGCGGTCGGGGGCGGCGCTGACCACCACGGTGGTGCGGTAGCCGCGGAACGGTTCGAGCAGGTGGCGGACCGCGGTGGCGGTGTAGCGGCCGGAGAAGGCGGCGCCGACGTTCCCCAGGGCGACGGCGGTGCCCGCCCGCAGCCGCGGGTTGCCCTCGGCGACCGCTTCCAGTTCGCCGAAGCCGGCGGCCACCGAGGCGGCCAGCGACCGCGCGGCGGCGGTCGTCTCCGCCTGGGTGCGGTACGGGGTGTCGGCGACGGTCAGCCGGGCCCGGCCGGGGAAGGCGGAGGCCACCGTCGAGGGGCTCATCCCCGGCTGCACGGTCGACGAGGTCACCGACGGCTCGGTGGCGACCAGGGCGCTCTTGGTGGTCACGTTCCACCCGCGCGCTTCGACCGTGTCCGCGCCGCCGGCGCCGGTCAGCACCCCGCGCAGTTCCAGCAGGTTGCGGCCGTACTCCAGCACCAGCGGGCTCTGCGGCGCGGGCGTGGAGGGGGCCGGTGCGCCGGAGGCGGGCTCGGGCCGGACGAACTCCAGCCGCCCGTCGTCGTCCACCCGCACCTGGGCGCCGCTCTCCTGCGCCAGGAACTGGAGGAAGTCCCAGTCCGGGACGTTCGCCTGGGACAACTGCTGGTGCACGACCGGGAAGGAGTCGACCCGGCCGCAGGACAGGCCCGCGCCCGCGGCGACCTGGCGGACGATGTCGGCGGTCGTCATGTTGCGGAAGGCCTTCACCCGGCGCCCGCGCATCAGACGGTGGGTGACCGCCGAGGCCCGCACCACGGTGTACGAGCCGGTGGTGTCCACCTCCAGCTCCAGCGCCGTCACCTCGCCGGTGAACAGCCGCACCCGGGTGTTCCCCTGCACGGTGACCACGGAGACCGTCAGCCGGGTGCCGATGGTGATGCCGGTCGCGGAGAGGAAGGTGTGGTCCGCGTCCCGGAAGGACAGCACCGCCGTGTCGGGCAGGCCGACGCTCTCCTCGATGTCGCAGGAGACCAGCTGGGTCACCCAGATCGGCGGCAGCGGGCCCGGCGCCTCGACGACGGGATCGGCGGCGAACGACCGGCCGCCCCGGGCCTCGGGCGTGGTCATCGGCGGCCGCCCAGGGTGAGTTCGTCGATGCTCGGCACGATCAGCTCGGCGCCGGGAACCAGCGTCAGCGGGTCGTCGATGTCGTTGGCCTCCGCGATGGTGCGCCAGGCCGTGGCGTCCCCGTAGGCGCGCCAGGCGAGCAGCGGCAGGCTGTCGCCGGCGATCACCCGGTGGGTGCTGCGGGCCTCCGGGGAGCCGGAGGTCGGGTTCTGGCCGGCCGGGTCGACGCTGGCCTCGTCGATGGAGAGCGAGCAGACCGCCCGCAGCGGCTTGCCGTCCACGTCGAAGAGCGAGTACGTGACCGACAGGCCGGTCAGCACCCCGTTGAACGAGGTCGTCTTCAGGGTTCCCCAGTCCAGCCGGATCCACGGGCTGGCCGGCGTCTTGCGCGCGAGGCTGTTCGGGGTGGGCACGCAGGCCGTCATCAGCTGCTCCACCGCCCGCTCCACCGAGTTGTCGTGGGTCGCGGTCGAGTCCAGGAACACGTCGAGGGAGAGCGAGCGCGGGCCGCTGCCGACGAACTCGGGCAACGCGGACTCGCCCGCCATCCGGGACGGCGTGCGTCGCCACTCGGTGGTCTTGCGCAGCACCAGGCTCGCCGGGTTGAACTGGAGGCGGAGCTGGGCGAGCACTCCACCGGGCTGGGCGCCGACCGTCGACGGGGGCTCCATGATGGTCAGTTGGGCCCGGGTGACGCTCGCGGGGACCGCTGCGGACATCCTGGTGCTCCTTGCGTGGGTGGGGCGGCCGGTGGGGACGGGCGGGCTCGGTGCGGGACCGGTTCGGTGCGGGATGGGCTCCCTTGGGGACGAAGGGCCGGGGGTCAGGCCGCGCGGAGGCCCGCGTGGGCGATCTCCAGGGTCTCCACCGCCACCTGGGAGCTGGCGGGATCGAAGGACGGCCCCTCCCAGCGGACCGGGACGATCCCGAGCACCTGCCAGCCGACGATCCGGCTCAAGTCGGGCCGCAGCGCCACGATTTCCCCGTCCTTCGGCTCCACCTTCCGGACGATCTCGGACAGCCAGCGCGTGATCTTGGCGCTGTCCGAGGTGACAGCGCGGGTCAGCGTGATGTTCGTCCAGGTGATGCGGCCCGGCAGCTGCCAGGAGAAGCCGTTGTTGCCGCCCTCCGCGTACTGCTCGATCTCGACCTGGGCGCCGAGACCGGAGCAGGTGGTGAACTCGCCCAGGTCGTTCCCGCCGATGGTCAGGCTGAAGAACACGCTGCTCGCGAAGATGTTGTCGGTCATCGGTCCCGCTTCCTGCTTCCGGTCACGTCACTGCGGCCCGGTGTCGGCCGTCCGTCTGGTTCACGTTCTTCCCGTCCACGCCGTGGTGCGCGTTCCGGTCCTCGCTCAGCGGCGCATGTCGTACGGTTTGCCGCTGCGCTCCCGGCCCCTGCGCAGTTCGGTGCGCAGCAGCCGGCCGACCGGTTCGACCAGTCGGCGGGCCAGTTCGTCGAGGTCGGCGGGATCGGCGGGCGGGCCGCCGGGGGCCTTCCCGGGAGCCGCGGCGGCTGAGGACGGCGCGGCGGGCTGCGGCGGCGGGGCGAGTTGCACCGTGGTGGGGGTGCGCGCCGGCACGGCGGTCAGCGGAATCCCGGTCAGGCCCGTCTGCTCGGCCACCCGCTGCAACAGCCGCGCCGTGGCGGGCGAAGGGGTCGCGGGCGAGGCCTTGACGGCGGCAGGCCCGACCGGCAGGGCCCGTGACACGACGGGTGCGGGGGCGGTGAGGGGTTGCGGCGCCGGTGCCCGACCGGTACCCGCCGGGGCCACGACGGTGGGCGGCTGCGCCGGGGACGGCTGTGGGGACGGCTGTGGCAGCCGGGACGTCGCCGGGAGGCGCTGGATCGCCGGGGCACCCACGGGCCTGAGCCGGACGACCGGCGGGCGCCCGGTGGGCACCGAGGCGGACGGCGAAACGGACGGTGAAGTGGCGGCAGCGGCGCTCGGGCGTCCTGCGGACATCGGCGCCGCAACACCTTGCGACGCCGGACGGAGCTGCGGCAGCGTCAGGGCGCTCGCCTTCGGGGCCGACCCGCGGGGGCGACCGCGCAGTGCACGCGGTGGGTCCGCGGGTGCGGCTGCGTCTGAGGCGGCGCCGGGGGTCGCCGGGCCTCCCTGGGCAGACGCGTGACCGGCTGCCTGCCGGCCGCCCGCCCGTTCCGGGGTACGCCGGGAGAACGCGCGCTGCACGGCGCCCACGACCCCACGCGACGTCTCCGCACCGGTGGGGCGGCCCGACGGCACGGCCGCCCCCGGGGTGCGCGGCCGCGTCGAAGACCCCGACGGGCCCGGCCCGCTGGAGAAAGTACCGCCGTCCCCGGCGCCCGGTGAGCGCCCCGCCTGCGGACGCGGACGCGAGCGCTGCGGGGCGCCCGGTGCGGCGGCGGGCTCGGCTGCCGGTTCGCCGCCCGTACGGGAGGCGAGCGCGTTCGGCCAGACGGCCGGGACCACGGGCCGGGCGGGCGCCGCGCTCGCGCCACCGGACGCGCCGACGCCGATGGCGGGCGGCGCCGACGAGGCGGCGAGGGCGACCGACATCCGGCGGTCGCCGAGCAATCCGCGCCTGCGGCCGGTGAGTTGTACGGCGCGCTGCACGCCCAGGCCACCGGACGCCGGGCGGGCGGAGACCGTCAGCGGGAGAGTCGGTGGAACCGTCGCGGGAACCGCCGGGCCGCCGCCGGTTCCCCGCGGAGTGGCGACCGGGCCCGGAGCCCCTGGGTGGTGGGACGGAGTCACGGGGACGGCCGGCTGTGCCCCGATCCGAGGGCGCCGCTGCGGGCTGCCGCCGGGCGTGGTCGCGGCGGGGGCGGCCGTCGTCCCCGGCGGGGGGTTCGTGACGGCCGCGCGTTCGGCCGCCGGTCCGCTGTTGCCGCGCTCCCCGGTCGGGTGCGCGAGTCGGCTGGCGGCGTTCGCGGTGGTCGGGGTGGTCGAAGCTGCCGGAGCCGCCGATCGGCCGCCACTGGCGGCCGGCGGTGCGGCGGGCACCGAGACGGCGGTCGGGTCCGCCGCGCCGTCGCCGGGGCGACGGCCGGCGCGCTGCACGGGCAGCCCCCCACCGGCGACCGGGGAGGCAGCAGCGGGCGCGGGAGCGGCGGCAGCGGGAGCGCCTGCGGCTGCCGCCGGGGCCGTGGTCCGCCGGACCGGTCGGCCTCCGCCGAGCAGAGGCGCGGTGCCCCCGGCCACCGCCGCTGTCGGCGGCAGTGCGTCGAGCGGCGCGCCCAGGCCCGCACGTGTGCGGGCCGGGGCCGGGTCGGGCTGAACGGGCACGGCGCGGCCGGGGGTTTGCGCGGGGTGTGTGTCCGGTATGGAGGGCGCGGAGGCTGAGGACGGCGTGGGCGCGGCGGCCGCCCCGGATGGTGCGCGCTGGACCGACACACCCTCAGCGGACGCCCGCTCCGTACCGGCAGGTGCCTGGCCGCCCCGTTCAGGGGCCGTACGGGTACGGCGAGCCGGAGCGGTGGCGCCACGGCCGCCGCTGCCGGACGGCCGGACGGCGCTGTCGACCCCACTGGCCTCCGGAGCGACGGATCGCGGCCCGGCGGATCCCGCGTCGGCGGACCCGGCGTCGGCGGACACCACGGGCATGAGCGGCGCACCCGAAGCGGCAGCAGCCGGCCGGGGGCCGGTGGACGCCAGGGGTGAGGCGCTCGCAGGCAGCGCGGTCAGGGGCGCGCCGAGGACCGGGCGGGCGGACGTGTCGGTGCCCGCCGCGGCGGCGCGCTGGACCACGGGTTCGCCGTGCCCGCTGCGCGGGGACGCGGCGGTGCCGGCCGTACCCGACGGCGTCCTTACGCCGGACTCGGCGCGCGCGGACGGGTGCGTGCCGCCGGCGGCTTCCGCTGCCGACGGCGCGGGCTGCCGCGGCGCGTCCGCAGCGTGGTTCGACGGCTCGGCGGCGGTTTCCGGTGCGACGGTCGGCCCGGGGACTGCCGTCACCGGGCGCACGGGCAGTGCCCGGGGCCGGCGTGCCACGGTCAGTGGTGCGCCGACGGAACGCGGCCGCACCGCACCGGCTGACCGCCCCGCCGCCGCGCTGCTGCGCGGGGAGGCGGTGGCCGCATCGGACGCCGGCGCGGCGCTCTCCGTCGCTCGCTCCGGCACCGCACGGGACCTCGCCCCAGCGGGCTCGGCAGCACCGGGCTTGCCCACATCAGGCTTGCCGACACCAGGTTTGGGAGCATCAGGCCTGGAAGCAGCGGCCCTGGCAGTCCGAGACGCGGACACGGCAGGCGTCCGCCCGTCCGGCCCCGGGGCAGCGGAGGTCGCCGCACCTCCGTCGGCGCTCTCCCGCACGTCCCGCCGGTCGGCCCCGCCCGGGCGCGCGGCGACCGCCGCGCGCGGACCGGACCGCACCGGGAGCCGCCGCAACCGTACGGACCGCTGGACCGGTCGGGCCTGTCGCGGCCCCGGTCCGCCCGACTGCCCCGCCTCCGGCGGCTGTTCCGCCCCGGGGGCGGTCGGGACGGCCGGCACCACGAGGTCGTCCCCGCCGGTCAGCACGGGGGCAGGAGAGCCGGGCCGGGCGACCGCCCGCAGGATGCCCGCCGGGGCGGTCGGGAGCACGGCGTGGCCGAGCGGGCCACAGAGCGAGGGGTCCTGCCAGGAGGCGAGCCGGGAGCGGAACGCCAGGCCGTCGCTGACGCCGTGCGCGGCCCCGGCCAGGGTCGGGACCAGCGGGCGCACCGCGCGCCAGCCCCCGTCCCCCGCCGGGCGCCGCGGAGCGGCCCCGCCCGTGCCACCGGCACCGGCGGACGCACCGCCGGAGACGCCGGCGGGCGCACCGTCCGAAGCACCGACCGACGCGCCGCCGGACACCCCGTCCGCGCCGGCGCCCTCGCCGCCCCTGCGGCGGCCGATCCAGTCCCGAAGCCCCACCCGGCTCACCCGCCTTCGCTGATGCGGGTGTTGAGCCGCGCGATCTCGCGCACCCACTGCCCGCGTTCGCGGTGGGTGAGGTCGAGGATGTCCTCCCGCTGCCAGTGGAAGTGGTACGCGACGTACGCGATCTCCTCGTACAGCCGAGCAGGCGCGTACGTCACGATTCCCCCAGGCGCCCACCGGCGAGGTCGACCTCGAAGGCGCCGTCACAGTGCGGGCAGGTCACGGCGGCGCGCGTGTGGCCCTCGCTGTTGATGCGCTGGTAGAGGTCCTGGAGGAACGCCACGTCGGTCGCGTACATCCGCTCCACCACCCCGGCGTGCACGTCGGTGATGTCGCCCAGCCTGGTGATGACGTGGCTGAGCAGCACCACGCTCAGGTAGGCGGGGTTCTCCTTGACCCGCAGGTCGATCTGCGGCATCAGCTCGTCGCGGGCGGTGGCCAGGCGCATCGCGCCGTGCCGGTGCACGGTGCCCTCGTCGTCGACGTAGCCGAGCGGCAGCTCGAACTCGAACTCGGTGTGCGGGGCCCGCCCCCGGGGCCCGGACGGGCCCGTCTGCCCCGGGGCCGGCTGCTGCGGCGCGGTGTCCTGGGGGGCCGGGGCCCGCTCCAGCAGCTCGTCAAGGCCGATCCGTCGCCTCACTCTACGCTGATCTCCTCGAACACGATGGTCACGGTCTCCGTCGCGGCACTGGACTCGCCCGCGCTGAGCGTGGGGCCCTCCCAGCGGCTGGCCCAGGCGTTGGTCAGCTGGATGCGCCGCAGGGTGGCACCGGTGGTGTCCTTGACCTCGATGGTGAGGTTCTGCCGCGCGGTGTTGATGGCCCCGTTGTTGAGGGTTTCCTTGATCCAGTCCGTGAACGCGCCGCTCTTGTCGAGGCCGCGGGTGATCGTCACCTCGCCGGGCAGCCGGGCACCGGGCTGCTTGCGGACGATCAGCTTGCCCTCCTGGGTCACCTGCTTGTACTCGACGACGTCCTGTTCGACCGTCAGGTTGCTGATCTCCTTGACGGACTCGACGTTGTAGCCGCCGAGCTGGACGCCGAATATGTGTGTGGAGAGCGGATCGCCTTCAGCCATGGCTGGTTGTCACCTTCCGATGCGATGGGTGTGCCGACCTGACGGCGGTCACTCGTTGACGAGGCTCGTGCTGTCGGAGAACTGGGACAGCCGGAAGACCACGAACTCCGCGGGCTTCACCGGCGCGACCCCGATCTCGCAGATCACCTGGCCGAGGTCGATGGACTCCGGCGGGTTGTTGTCGCGGTCGCACTTGACGTAGAAGGCCTCGGCCGCGGTCTGGCCGAACAGCGCCCCGCGCCGCCACTCCTCGGTGAGGAACGCGGTGATGTTCCGGCGGATGCTGGACCACAGGCGGTCGTCGTTGGGCTCGAAGACGACCCACTGGGTCCCCAGGAGGATGGACTCCTCCAGGTAGTTGAAGAGCCGGCGCACGTTCAGGTAGCGCCAGGCCGGGTCGGAGGAGAGGGTGCGCGCGCCCCAGATCCGGATGCCGCGTCCGGGGAACGCCCGTACGCAGTTGACGCCGATCGGGTTCAGCAGGTCCTGCTCGCCCTTGCTGAGGCGGAGTTCCAGGTCCACCGCGCCGCGGATGACCTCGTTGGCCGGCGCCTTGTGGACACCGCGCTCGGCGTCGCTGCGCGCCCACACGCCGGCGACGTGACCGCTCGGCGGGACCAGCACGTTGCGGCCGCTCGCCGGGTCGAAGACCTTGATCCACGGGTAGTAGAGCGCGGCGTAGCGGGAGTCGAAGCCCGCCTCCTCGTTGCGCCAGGTGCGCATCCGCTGGGCGTTCAGGCCGGGCGGCGGGTCGAGCACGGCGATCCGGTCGCCCATCTGCTCGCAGTGCGACATCACCGCCAGCTGGACGGTCCGCAGGCCCTCGTCGTCGAGGTCGCCGCGCTGGTAGGCGCTCATCAGGTCGGGCACCGCGACCATGGTGATCTCGTCGATCGCCTCCAGGCCGGAGAAGCCGGTCCGGGCCGCGGCGTCGCCGACGTACTCGGCGGGGTCGAGCCGGGTGCCGGACGCGGTGGCCGGCACGGGCGCGGGGGCGGCGGCGAGGCCGTGGGTCGCGCGCTCCGGGCGGCTGGGGGCGGTGCCGGGCTGTTCGGCGACCGCGATCAGCTTCGACTCCCGCAGCTGGGTGACGACGTAGCCCTTGGTGTTCCTGCGGGTCGAGACGTCGTACGTCTCCACGACGTCGGCGCCGCGGCGGACCAGCAGGCGGAAGCGGTCGTCGGGGACGTTGTCCCCCTCGACGTCGGCGATCTCGACGGACACCTCGCCGCCGGCCCCGGGCAGGGCCGAGTACAGGAAGCCCGAGATCGCCACGGGCGGGGCCGCGCTGACGGCGGGGGCGGGGGCGCCGGCGGCGGCGGCCTGGCGGGACGGATCGCCGACCCGCACGACGTAGGCGGAGCCGCCGCCGTTGGCGAAGAAGCCGTACACCGAGTGCGCCAGGTAGGTGCCCTCGGTGAACCCGCCGAAGCGCTGGACGTACTGGTCCCAGTTGGTCACCAGCGTGGGCTCGTGGAAGGGCCCGGTCTCGGCGAAGCCGACGAAGGCGGCGACGGCCGTGCCGACGCCCTCGATGGGCCGGGCACCGGACTGGACCTCCTCCACGTACACGCCCGGGGTGAGGTACGACGGCATTCGCGCTCCTTCGGGTGGCCGGTCATTCGCCGATCATTCGCCCACGAGTCTGCTGCCCGGGCGCCGTCGGGGGACATGTCCCGAGGTCCCGGACCGGGGGCAGGAACGACTGCCCCCGCGGGCAGCCTGGCTGGTCCCGGCAGCCGGCACGCCCGGGCGTGCCGGGCGGCCGCGACGTCTTCCCCAGCCGCCCGGGCGGGTCAGGCGTGCCCGGCGTCGGCGAGGACGCCCAGCCACGGGCCGAACTCGCTCTCCAGCACCAGCCGGCCGAGCTTGCGGTACTCGCCGACCACCGCGGCGACCAGCTGCGCCATGCCCAGCGGGGCACCCGTCCCGGCGGCCAGGTAGGCCGCGGAGACGGCGCAGGCCCGGATGGAGCCGCCGGTGAGCTCGAACCGCCGGGCGCAGAAGTCGAGGTCGAGGTCGTCCCCGCGGGGCAGCCACCGCCCCAGGCAGCGGTCCCACAGCAGGCGCCGCTGCGACTCGTCCGGCAGCGGGAACTCCGCGATGACGTCCAGCCGCCGGGTGAACGCCTCGTCGAGGTTGGCGCGCAGATTGGACGTCAGCACGGCGATCCCCTCGAAGGACTCCATCCGCTGGAGCAGGTAGGCCGTCTCCACGTTGGCGTGGCGGTCGTGGGCGTCCTTGACCTGCGAGCGCTTCCCGAACAGGGCGTCCGCCTCGTCGAACAGCAGGATGCCGTTGACCTGCGCGGCCTCGGTGAAGATGCGTTCCAGGTTCTTCTCGGTCTCGCCGATGTACTTGTCCACCACGGTGGAGAGGTCCACGACGTACAGCTCCATGCCGAGCTCCGCGGCGACGACCTCGGCCGACATCGTCTTGCCGGTGCCCGACTCCCCCGCGAACAGGGCGATCACGCCGTTCCCCCGGCCGCCGCCCGGCCGCATCCGCCACTGCCCGAGCACCTGGTCGCGGTGCCGGGCCCGCCGCACCAGTTCACGCAGCCGGGCCGCGGTCGGGTCGGGCAGCACCAGGTCGTCCCAGCCGACCGCCGGCTCGATCCGCCGGGCGAGGCGGGCCAGGCCGGCGGCGTTCTGCGCGCGCACCGCGGCCCGCAGGTCCGCGGCGTGCACCGGGCGCTGCTCGGCGGCCGCCGTCCTGGCCGCCACCGCGGCGGCCCGCTCCAGCTTCTCCAGGTCCACCCGGTACGCGCCCACCGCCTCGGCCAGCCCCTCGGTCAGTTCTCCGCTCAGGGGTGTCCCGGCGGCGGCCAGCGCACGGGCCCACTGCGCGGTCCGGTCGCCCGCATCGGGCGCCGGGGCGGTGACCACCACGGGGCTCTCCCGCGCCCAGGCCGGATCCCACACCTGCGGGCCGTACACGATCAACGGCACCCCGGCGAGTTCCGCGCACAGCTCACGCAGCAGGGCGGAGCGTTCGGGCCGGTCGGCGCGATCGGGTTCGAGCCGGTCCAGCGGCCCGAGCACCACACCGCCCCCGCCCAGCCGGGCCTCGCGGGCGAGCACCCGCAGGGTGGCGCCGCCCGGCGGGCGGGCGGCCAGCGCGGCGGCGTCGACCACCAGGGGCGGACGGCCGTCGGCCCCGAGGGCGGCCGCCGCCAGCGGGGCGGCATGCCCGCCGCGGTCCAGCAGGTAGACGAGTCCGCCGTCCGCCGCGGCCGCGCGCAGCCGGCCGACGGACTCCGCGGCCGCCGCGGGCACGTGCCCCGGCGCGGCACGGCGGGCCAGTCCGGCGAGCGCGTCGTCCGGTGCGTCGTCGCCGAGCAGATGGGCCGTCACCCGGTCGGGCACCCGGAGCGTTCGGGAGAGCAGCGGGCGCTCCGGCTCGGTGACCTCCAGGAGGCCACCGGCGACCAGCGGGGCGCGGCCGGAGAACCGGAAGCGGCCGGCGCCCGCGGCGGGCAGTCCGCACAGTTCGAGGGCCAGGGCGACGGTCGCCCGGCGCCTGGTCAGGTCGTCGTTGAGGTAGCCGTAGAGCTGTTCGAAGCGGTGGTCGAGGTCGGGGGCGAGGGCCACCAGCAGCAGGTCGACGTCCACCGGGAGCAGCCCGAAGGCGGCGCTCAGCCGCGCGAGCCGGGAGCCCGGTGGCGGGGGCGGCGCGGACGCGTCGGCGGCGGCACCGGGGTCGTCCGGATCGCCCGCGTGACCGGCGGGACCGCCGTCGCCGGCCGCCGTGGCGCCGAGGCCTGCCGCGGCGGAGGCGGCGAGGATCCGCTCGACCGCCTCCGGCCCGAGGTACTGGCCGCGGTACGGGTCGTCCGGGTCCGGGTCGTCGGCCCGGCGCTCGCGCACCGCGGTGCGGACGCGTTGCTCGACCCGGTGCAGCCGTTCCCAGAGGTGGTCGAGGCCGGCCGGGAAGCCGTTCGCGGCGGACGCCGCCGGACCGGCAACCGACGGGGCCGACGCGGCGGAGGTGGCCGGTGCCTCCGGCTCGAGGTCCACGCTCATCGCGCCCTGCCCCTCGGCCGGCGGCCCGGCGGCAGCCCGCGGTCCCGGGGTGCGGCGAAGCCGTCCGCCCCCGGGTCCGTGCCGCCGTGGTAGCGCAGTCGGCGGCCCGGCCCGTCGGCGGGCGCCGTGCCGTCCCGGGTGGCGTCCTCGGCGCGCAGCACCAGCCCCTCGGTGACCGGCGGACCCGCCGGGGTGCGCCCGCCGGGCAGCGGGGCGAGCACCCTCAGGTCGATCGAGGGCCGCAGCTCCCCGCCGAGCGCCGACCAGACGTCGGACACCGAGGGCAGGCCGGTGTCCCGGCCGGCGATGTCGAGTTCGACGGTCAGCCCGAGTTCGGCGAGCGTCCCGGTGAGCATCCGGGCGGGCAGCGCCTCCACGGCCGTCAGACACTGCAGCACCTCGGCCAGCAGGCGGTGTTCGTCCTGCGGCCGGTTGGTCCAGACGGTGACCAGGTAGGCCAGCTCGAACCAGCGGGGGGCGGCGCGGTGGCCCACCACCATGCCGTCGGCGTCGTGCTCGGCGACCACGCCGGCCTGCCGGCGGCCCGTCTCCTCGCGGATGCCGTACAGGAAGACGCTGACCGTCGGCGCGGTGCGCCGGGCCGCGAGGTCCCGGGTGGGCGCGTCGAAGACCACCTCGATCCCGCGTTCCGGCAACCCGGTCTCGGCGAGCAGCAGGCGCAGTGCCTCATCGACCTCGTGGATCACCGCCGCTCCACCTCCCCCGGCGGGCCGATGCTGCCCTCGACCACCAGGAAGGGAGTGGTCACCGGGGAGAACCCGGGGCCGTCGGCGGTGATGGTGCGCGGGCCGGTCTCGTCCTTGGGGAGGATGAGCAGCTGGCCCGCGAAGGTCCCGTCGGCGCGCGGGTAGGTGGGCGCCGCCGCGGCGGTGATGCCCGGCTGCCAGGTGAACCGCACCGGCGCGCCGGGCGGGAAATCGATCCCGCGGACGGAGGTCACGAAGCCGGGCTTGCCGATCGGCGGCACGGCGACGATGCGCGGCTGGAGGATGCGCAGCGGGGTGCTCGCCCGGTGCGGCCCCGGGACGGCGTCGGTGCCGGTCGTGGTGAGTTCCGCGCTGATGGTGGTGTCCATGGGGGCCACGGGCGCCAGGACGACCCGGACCACCTGGCTGCCACCCGGGCCGAGGTCGGCCAGCTCGCAGCTGCCGCCGCGGCAGCCCGGGGGCAGCGCCTCGGTGGGCACTCCGGCGGGCAGGCCGAGCGTCAGGCGCAGGCCCGTCGCGAGGGCCCGTCCGGTGTTGCGCACCGTGTAGCTGACGGTCACCCGGCCGCCGACGTAGCCCGGGTTGGGCTGGGCGTCGACGGACACGCCGGGGCCGGCGAGCGGTGCCGGGGCCGGTGCCGGTCCGGGCGTGACGGCCGGTGTCGCGGGCGGCGCGGGCGCCGGGGTCACGGTCGGGGTCGGTGTCGGCGTCGGTGTCGGCGTGGGTGTCGGCGTGGCGGAGGGGGAGGGCGTCGGCGAGGGCGTGGTCGGGTCCAGCACCGGCAGGAGCGTCTCGGCGGAGTCGTCCCCGGGGTTCGGGTCGACGACCGTCCCGGTGACGCTCCAGCCGAAGTGCTGCGAGCCGCTCTTGGTACCGATCAGCCGCGCGGTCACCCGGACGGCCGCTCCCGGCGCCAGCGTGCCGAGTTCGCAGCGCAGCGCCGCAGCGTCGCACGTGCCGACGGGGGTGGTCAGCCCGCCGAGCCGGGCGCCGGTCGGCACCGAGACGGTGAGGACGGTGCCGGGTGAGGGCGCGGGACCCTTGTTGGTGACGGTGACCGTGACGTCGGTGCCTCCCTCGACGGGGACGGCGGGTGTCCGGGCGGGCGCGCCCAGCGCGAGGTCCACGGACTGCTGGACGGCCGGTTCCTTCTGGCGCCCGGGCAGCCGCCGGTCGAGCGGGGTGAGCGTGCCGGCCGCGAAGTCGTAGACGGCCAGCCCCTCGGGCGAGTTGGGCGGCAGGGCCCGGCGGGACGTGAGCACCAGCTGCGCGCCGTTCGCCGTCCAGGCGACGTCGCGGGGCTGGAACGGGCCGCTCTCGGAGGTGTCCGGCAGCGGCTGGGTGCAGGCGTCCTTGCGCCCGCGCAGGGCGGTGGGCAGGATCACCGTGCAGTCGCCGCCGGTGGGCGAGGTGACCAGCACGCCGTCCCGCCGGTTGTTGCCGCCGTCGCCGGCCTTGCGGTTGAAGGCGATCCGCTTGCCGTCGGGCGAGAACACCGGGCTGTCGTCGATGACGTTGCAGCTGCCGGGGCAGGCGGCCCGGCTCAGGTCGTTCTGCCGGGTGAGGTCGTCGGCGGCCACCGTCCAGATGTGCATGTTCCCGGCGTTGTCGTTGATCACCGCGGTCCTGGAGAAGGCGATCAGTTTGCCGTCCGGGGACCAGAAGGGCTCGCCGTCGGAGGCCCCGTCCTGGCCGGCCGGCGGCGCGACGGTGCCGACGATCGCCCCCGTGGCCACCTCGGCGATCAGGATCCGCCCCGGGCGCGCCGGGGCCCGGTCACTGCCCGGGGAGCTGCGGCTGAACACCATCAGCCGGCCGTCCGGCGAGAGGGCGGGGTCGGTGTCCCGGTCGAGCGGACCGCGCCCGGCCAGGTTCATCGGGCGCGGGTTGGAGCCGTCGGCGTCGGCCAGCCAGATCCGCTCGATCCGGCCGGTCGAGGAGTCCTCGTAGCGGGTGACCACGATCTGCCGGCCGTCGGGCGTGTAGGTCTGCCGCTCGAACCAGGGGTCGTAGCCGGGGCGGGGGTGGAAGAGCGGGTCGGCCGCCGGGTTGGGATTGGTGTTGGTGTCGGCGGCGGGGTCCTCCGTGAGCACGCTGATGCCCAGGTCGCGCGGGTCGGCGCCGTCCGGGCGGACGTCCTGGACGTCGGCGACGTTGGCGGCGGCGGCGCTGGTCTGTTCCACGACGGGGCCGCCCTCGGCCTGGGTGCCCAGCCAGGTCGGTGTCGCGATCAGCCGGTTGGTGCTGTAGAGCAGTTGGGGGTCGGTGCAGGAGCAGGTGGGCGCCCGGTAGAGGTTCACCACCGGCGGCTGGGTCGGGTCGGGCTGCTGGCCCGGGGCGGGGGCGGGCCGGTCGGGGCTCAGGAAGAGGACGCCGGTGCCGTCGGCCAGCCAGGAGGCGGAGCCGGTGTGCCAGGTGGAGCCGGTACCGGGAAAGAACGCCTTGTCGCCGCCGGTGGGCGAGGTGAGCATCAGGGTCCGGCCCTGGTCGCCCTTGTCCCAGGTGTAGACGATCTCGTTGCGGTGCGCGTCGTCGTTCTGCGGGTTCCAGGTCGGGTCGAGGGCGTTGCCGGTGGTCACGTTGGTGATCTTGACCGGCGCCCCGCCCTCGAACGGCCGCAGGTAGATCTGGGTGTGCGCCGGGTCGCCGGTGCACGCGTACGCGACCCAGCGGCCGTCGGGCGAGACCGTCGGGTGCGTCTCGTCGGACGAGCCGTCGGTCAGGCGCCGCAGTCCGCCGCCGTCCCGGTTGACCACCCACAGCACGTGCTGCGGCGTGCCGCCGTTGCCGCTCGGCTCCAGTGCCTCGAAGACGACGCCCTTGCCGTCCGGGGCCAGCGCGGGGTGGGCGGTGTCCATGCCGGTGGTGAGCTTGTGCACGGCGCCGGCCGCGTCGCGCAGGTAGACCTGCGGCAGCGGGCCGTCCCGAAGGCTGGTGAAGACCAGTTCGCCGCCGCGGGCCGACGGGTCCTGGTCGAAGTGGATCGGGCCGGGGCCGAACAGCGGGGTGCTGGACGCCGCGCCGGTCACCCGGCCGAGGCCGCGGTGGTTCGTGCCGGCGAACAGGACCCGCCCGGCGGCCGGGTCGGCCGAGGCGGTCGGCGCTGTCGCGCCGCCCTGCCCTTCGGGGGCGGAGCCCAGGGTCAGCACGGCCGCGGCCAGCGCGAGCAGGACCGCGACGGCGGCCCGGGCCGGCCGCCGGATGGGGCGGGGGGTGCCGGTGGCGGCGATCACGCACGACCTCACAGGGTGGCAGGGGCGGACTCCCTGGCAGTCTCACCGGCTCGGGCCGCCCGGGTACAGAGCCCGGGCGCCCGAGCCGGGGGTAACGACCGGTGTCCCCAAAGGGCAGACCGCGACGGTCGGGGACGGGCGCGGGGCCTCGGAGCCGGCTCCTGGGAGTCACGGCACACCGAGGCGTCGCTCTCGCGGGTGTCACCGTCAGATCAGGCCGCGCCGCATCGCGTACCCCACGGCGTGCGCCCGGTTGCGCAGCCCCAGCCGGGTGATGATCTCGTGCAGCACGTTCTTGACGGTGCGTTCGGAGTAGGAGGTCTTGGCGGCGATCTCGCTCGTGTCGAACCCCTCGGCCACCAGCCGCAGCATCTCCGCCTCCCGGGACGTCAGGGTCGACAGGGTCAGCCCCCGCCCGTCGAGCATGGTGCGCTGGAGCATCCCGATCCGGTCGAGCAACTCGCCCAGCAGATCCCCCGGCATCACGCCCTCCCCCTTGGCGAGGGCGGTGATGAGGTGCACCAGCCGGTCCTGGTCCGCCTCCGCGCGCCGTAGCACGGCGGCGACCCCGCACTCGACGATCGTCTGCAGCCCGCCGGCCTCGAAGTGGCCGACCACCAGGCCGATCCGGCCGGAGGTGGCGAGCCGCAGCCGGCGCAGGTGTTCGGCCACCTCCTCGGTCAGGGCGTCGACCACCAGCAGCGAGACCTCCGCGTTCCCCGCGTCACTCTCGCTCAGCAGCTCCACCTCGGGGCGCTGGCGCAGCTGTTGGACCACGCCGGTCTGCAGGATGATGTCCTCCGCGTACACCGCCACGCGTATCTGGGCCGGCTTCCCGCGCGGCTGCACGGGGATGCCCACGCCCGACGGGCGGGCGCCGCCCGCCGTCCGGGAGCCGTTCATCACTCCGGAGCCGGCGGACCGTGGCGACCCCGTGGTCCGCCGGGCGGTGACGACTCCCTCACTGCTCGTATCGGTCGACGTCATCGAACTCTCCATTCCTCATTGGACATTCACTGGTGACGGCCGGGCGCCCCGGGGGCGGTGCCGGCCGTTGGCCTGGGGGTTCAGGGACGCGGGCCCCGGGCGGCGGCGCGGTGCGCCCGGTGTGGGCGGTGCGCACAGCGCGGGCGGTGCGCCACGGCGGCGCCGGGCAGGGCCGGTCCGCCCGTGCGGGCAAGGGGTGTGCCCACGGCTTGCCCGCACGGACCTCTCCGCGGACGGTCCGTCGGCCCTACCGTCACGGCATGACCACTTCCGCCGAACTCGGCCTGCCCGCGCTGACGGTGGCGCCCGGTGGCGTGGCCACCACGACCCTGACGGTGCGCAACGACCTCGACATCGTCGAGGCGTACTCGCTGGAGGTGGTCGGCGACTGCGCCGCATGGACGACGGTCGAGCCGGCCCGGGTCTCCCTGTTTCCGGGGACCTCCGAGACCGTGACGGTCCGTCTGGCTCCGCCGCGCTCGCCAGCCGCCCGCGCCGGCGAGTTCCCGCTCGGCATCCGGGTGCTGCCGACCGAACGCCCGGAGCTGGTGACGGTTCCGGAGACCACCGTCACCGTCACACCGTTCCAGGAGCTGCAGGCCGCGCTCGCCCCCCGCCGACGGCGCGGCTGGCTGCGCGGACGCTACCGGACGTCGGTGCGCAACCTCGGGAACGCACCCACCACCGTCGTCCCCACGCCCGGCCAGGCCGGCGAGGACCTGCGCTTCCGGGTCAGCCCGGAGCGGCTGCGCCTCGAACCCGGCGAGTCCGGCGAGATGCGGCTGCAGGCCCGCGCCCGCAAGCTGATCTGGTTCGGCAAGCAGGCCACCTGGCCGTTCGAGGTCACCGTCGGCCCGGCGGAGCCCGCGGCCGGCCAGGCCGGCGACGGCAAGGACGGGGACGGCGGCGCAAAGGCCGGTACCGGCCCGGCCGCCGATCCGACGGAGCTCCAGAAGCCGAAGTTGGATGGCGAGTTCATCCAGATCCCGGTCTTCCCCAAGTGGCTGCTCGCACTCCTGGCGGCGCTGATCGCCCTGCTGCTGGCCTGGTTCGCCCTGGTCCGCCCGGCGGTGCGCAGTTCCGCGAAGCAGGCCGCCGAGAAGGCCGTCGCCCAGCAGAACGCCACCCCGGCCGCGGCCGCCACACCTGCCGACGGCGCACTGCCGGCGTCCTCCGGCGGGACTCCCGCCGGCCAGGGCAAGCCGAGCGCCGGGCAGACCAGCGCCGGTTCCGGCAGCGCCGGTTCGGGCGGCGGCCGTTCCGGGCTGGCAGTGCCCGGGACGGGCCAGCAGAGCTCCGCCACGGTCGATGTGCAGACCGCGAACGGCGCCTCGGCCGTGGGCAACTACCAGGTGCCGCACGGCAAGGTCTTCGACATCACGGACATCGTGGTCGCCAACTTCCAGGGTGACCAGGGTGTGCTGACGATCACGGCCGGCAAGCAGACGATCACCACGATCGCCTTGGAGACCTTCCGCAACCAGGACTACCACTGGGTGACTCCCATCCAGGTCCCCGCGGACCAGGCAGTGACGGCGAACGTGACCTGCGAGTCACCGGGCACCCCGGCCTCCGGCAAGCAGGCGTCGGCGTGCCACGAACTCCTCAATGTCAGTGGAACGCTGAGCGACATCCGGCAGGGGAACTGAGCCGGGGTACACAGTGACCTTTCCTCCCCGGGCAGCCGGACCGGAAAGGTCCTCCGGGCGCCCCGACGCTGTCAACGGCCCCTTCCCCCCGGAAGGGGCCCCTCCGCCCTCGTGATCTTCCCCCACCCATCGCCTCTCACAGCCCGTGACCATGTCAACACCCGACGGACACCCTGACCCGTTCGAGCACCAACCGCCAAATCGCCCGAAGCCCGCCACCTCGACCCGCCTGCCTTTTGGGGGAACCCGGGCCGGCCTGCAAGGGCAACCGGACCGTCCCCCACGGACAGGCGGATCTGCCCCCGCACGGTGCTGACGCATCGTCTCCTCAACAGTAGCTTTGCGTTGTTTCCGCGCCGGAGGCGGGCTCGGTGCCGGATGCGCACCGAACCGCCACAAGGAGGAAGGACCCCGCTCGCCGTGCGCGCTCACGAACCGGACCGGCGGACCGTCCGGGGCCCCGCCCCGGCCACCACCCGCACCGCGCGATCGGGCCCGCGGTCCGCCAGCGCGCTCGACCTGCAACGGACCATCGGCAACGCAGCGGTGTCCCGCCTGGTCGACCAGGCCCGCCACGGCTCCGGCGGGGCCGCCGGGCCGGAGGAACTGCCCCTGCAACGCTCCCTGGTGCCCCAGGTGCTGAGGTCCGCCGGACAACCGCTCGACGGTGCCGTCCGACGCGAGATGGAATCCCGCCTCGGGGCCGACTTCTCCGACGTACGGCTGCACACCGGCAGTACGGCCCGCGCCTCCGCGGCCGAGGTCGGCGCCCGCGCCTACACCTCCGGCAACCACGTGGTGCTCGGGGCGGGCGGCGGCGACCGGCACACCCTGGCCCACGAGCTGACCCACGTCATCCAGCAGCGCCACGGCCCGGTCGCCGGGACGGACCGCGGCGACGGCCTCCGGGTCTCCGACCCGTCCGACCGCTACGAACGCGAGGCCGAGGCCAACGCCGTCCGCGCCCTGTCGGCCCCGCTGCTCCGCGAGGAGGCGGAGGCCGGCGGATCCGCCGCGGCCTCCCCCCGAGCCGGCGCGGCGGTGCAGCGGATGCCCGCGAAGCGGGACGCGGACGCCGCCGCCATCCGCGGCAGCAGCCCGCCCACGGAACGGCGCACCCGGGGCCGGGCCCGCGCGGAGAACCTCGACCTCAACCGGCCCGTCCTGGAGTTCCGGGCAGCGTATGAGGGACCCCAGACCCAGAACCTGCACAAAGCCCAGGACATCGGGTTCTCGCAGGTGGCACGCCTGAAGAACCCGGCAGGCGCCCCGCAGCGGGTCTCCACCAACTACCACTTCTGGCAGGAGGTCACCGACTCGAACGTCCAGGTCATCGAGTCGGAGGACAAGAAGACGAAGCAGCCGACGTTCAGCGAGCACGCGTTCGACCGCCCGTGGGAGCAGGACGGCCCCTACTGCCCCTCTTACAGAAACCCGGTCATCACCGACGCCCAGAACGAGATCGCGTTCGCGGACAACCCGGGCTTCAGCACCACGGCGAAGATGTCCTCCGGGTACTGGCTGAAGTCGTACACCGTCTCGTTCCGCTGGAAGGTCGCCCGGAACACGGGCAAGTGGAACCCGAACCTGCCCGCCTGGACCAGCCCCGTGGTCACCCACACCTTCGTCTCGCCGTTCGACGAGCATGCCGAGCAGGGCCCCGTCACCGCGACGGCGGCCGGCGACGCCACCTGGAACGTCGACCTCTCCACCATCTCCACCGCGGGAGCGGACGAGGCCTGAGCCCGCGCCACCACCCTGCCGGCGCCGGGAGCTCCCGCAGCACGCCTACCGCTGCCAGGACTCCCGGCACCCGTCACAGGTGCTGCTACTCCAGGTGCTGCTCAGCCCAGATGATCTTGCCCTCGGGCGTGTAGCGGACGCCCCAGCGCTCGGTGAGCCGGGCGACCAGGAACAGGCCGCGGCCGCCCTCGTCCTCGGCGACGGCGTACCGCAGGTGCGGGGCCGTGCTACTGCTGTCGGAGACCTCACAGATCAGCGTGCGGTCGTACAGCAGCCGCACCCTGATCGGATCGGTGGCGTAGCGGATGGCGTTCGTCACCAGCTCGCTGAGCACCAGCTCGGTGACGAAGGCCGCCTCGTCGAGGCCCCACCGGGCGAGCCGGCGGACGGCCTCGGCGCGGACCCGCGCCACGGCCTCCGGGGCCGAGGCCACCTCCCACTCGGCGATCCGGTCGGGCTCCAGCACGCGGGTGCGGGCGACGAGGAGGGCGATGTCGTCGCTCTGGCGGGCGGGCAGCAGGGCGTCGAGCACGGCGTCGCAGATCTCCTGGGGCGACCGACCGGGGCGGGCCAGGACGCTCGTGAGCACGTCCAGGCCCACACCCATGTCGCGGGTGCGGTCCTCGACCAGGCCGTCGGTGTAGAGCACCAGGTGGCTCCCCGGCGGCAGTCGCACCTCCACGGCCTCGAAGGGCATCCCACCCAGGCCGAGCGGCGGACCGCCCGGGAGGTGGAGCAGCTCCACCGTGCCGTCCGGGTGGACGACGGCGGGCGGGGGGTGGCCCGCCCGGGCCAGCGCACAGGTGGCGGTGCTCGGGTCGTAGATCGCGTAGAGGCAGGTGGCCCCGGTGATCGCGGGTTCGCCGCCGGCCGCGGCCGCCTCCTGGTCCAGGTGGGCGACCAGATCGTCCAGGTGCCCGAGGAGCTCGTCCGGCGGCAGGTCGAGGGTGGAGAAGTTCTGGACGGCGGTGCGCAGGCGGCCCATGGTGGCGGCCGCGTGCACGCCGTGGCCGACCACGTCGCCGACGACGAGGGCGACCCGGGCACCCGGCAGCGGGATGACGTCGAACCAGTCGCCGCCCACGCCCGCCTGGGCGGGCAGGTAACGGTAGGCGACCTCCAGGGCGTTCTGCTCGGGCAACGCCCGCAGCAGCAGGCTGTGCTGCAGGGTCACGGCCATCGTGTGCTCGCGGGTGAAGCGGCGGGCGTTGTCGACGGACACCGCGGCCCGGGCGGCCAACTCCTCGGCCAGTGACAGGTCGTCCTCCTCGAACGGGTTCCTGTCCCGGCCGCGCCAGAAGCAGGCGACGCCCATCAGCACACCGCGCGCCGTCAGCGGAACGGCGATCAGCGACGTCAGGCCGAAGTCCAGCACCGCCTGGGTGCGCTCGACGTCCTGCATCCGCCAGCCCGCGTCCGTCGCCAACTCCGGGACCAGCGTGGGTCTGCCGCTGACGAAGCCGGCCGCCTGCGGGGTGCTCCCCGCCCACCGGACCACCGTGTCCTGCGGGTACAGCGGCGAATCGTCGCGGACGCCCGCGAGGGCCACCCGCCGCAGCTCCACCGTGGCGCCGGCGGTCCGGGGGTGCGGCTCCTCGCCGAGCAGCACCTCCTCGGCGAGGTCGACGGTCGCGTAGTCGCAGAACTCCCGGGTCGCCGTCCCGGCGAGTTCCTCGGCGGTGTGCCGCACGTCCAGGGTGGTGCCGATGGCCATGCTCGCGTCGTAGAGCAGCCTGAGCCGGCCGCGGGCGACCTCGGCCTTGCCCGCGAGGGCGCGCAGCTCGGTGGAGTCGCGCAGGGTGGTGACGCTGCCGGAAGGCCCTCCCCCGCCCTCGGCGGGCCGTCCCCCGCCCTCGGAGGGCCCTTCCCCGCCCTCGGAGGTCCCTCGCCCGCCCTCGGGGTGGCGTCTGCCGAGGGTGGGGCGGCTGTTGACGGCCAGCAGGCGGTCGCCCACGGGCAGCACCTCGTCGGTGACCGCGCTGTCGGAGAGCAGCAGTTCGGTCGTCCGGGGGGCGAGTCCGAGGTCGGTGACGGCCCGCCCGTCCACCTCCGGTGGCAGGTCCAGGAGCCGGCGCGCCTCGTCGTTGGCGAGCAGGACCCGTCCGTCGCCGCCGACGATGACCACGCCCTCCCGCACCGCGTGCAGCACCGCGTCGTGGTGCTCGTACATCCTGGTCATCTCCTCCGGCCCCAGGCCGTGGGTCTGCCGCAGCAACCGCCTGCCCACCAGCGCCGTCCCGGCCGTGGCCAGGCCCAGCGCGACGGTGGCGGCGCCCAGGACGACCGGCAGCTGGCGGTCGATCGCGCTGCTCACGTTGGCGACCTTCATCCCGGCGGACACGATGCCCACGACCCCGCCACCGGTGTCCTCCGCCGGGACCACCACCTGGTACTCCAGGCCGAGCGGACCGTGCACCTGCTCGACGGTGACCCGCCCCTGCAGCGACGGCCCGATGGTGCCGACGAACTTCTTCCCGATCTGCTCCGGCTGGGGGTGGGTGTAGCGGATGCCGTTCCGGTCGGCGACCACGATGAAGTCGACCTTGGCGTCCTTGCGGGCCGCCTCGGTCAGCGGTTGCAGCACCGCGGTGGGATCGGGCCCCTGCATGGCGGCCACCAGACCGGGGCTGTGGGCGAAGGCCTCGGCCGCGGCGAGCGAACGGTCGCGCGCGGCCGCGAACCGGTCGCTCCGGGACGCGATCAGCAGCGCGACGACCGCCGCCACCACGAGCACCAGCACGACGGACACCTGGAGGAGGAACATCTGACCGGCGACGCTGCGGATGCTCAGCACCGACCGCAGCCGCCGCACCCGAGGATCCCCGGGGCCCGTGCGTGGACGCTGCCGCCCACGACGACCATCCGCTCGGTCCGGAGCACGGGAACCGGGGCCAGTGTCTCTCGCCATACCCCCATGGTCCCGCCGCGCCCGCCCGCCGACGAGGCGCCCCGCGCCCCGTCCCGGCTCACCGGGGGACGGAACGGATCAGCAGCAGCGCGACGTCATCGGTGCGGTGCTCTCCGTGGCCGGCCCGGTCGACCAGGGCGTCCGCCAGCCGGTCGAGCGGCTCGCCGCCGTGGCGGGCCAGCGTCGCGGTGAGGTCGGCGAGCGCCTGGTCCGGGTCCGCGCCGGGCGTGTCGACCAGGCCGTCGGTGTACAGGGCCAGCGTGGTGCCGACCGGCAGGTCGACGCGGATCTGCGGGTAGTCGGCGGCCGGGTCGACGTTCAGCACCAGGCCGACGAGCGGCTCCAGCGCACCCGCCCGGCCGTCCGGACCGTACAGCAACGGCACGGGGTGGCCGGCGTCGGCCAGCCAGGCCTCGCGGCGGGCGAGGTCGACCCGCAGGTACGCGCAGCTGGCCAACAGGTCCGTGTCCAGGTCGGCCACCAGCCGGTTGGTACGGGAGAGCACCGTGCTCGGATCGGCGTCGGCGGTGGCGAAGGCCCGTACGGCGGTGCGGATCTGGCCCATCAGCGCGGCGGCGTTGACGTTGTGGCCCTGGACGTCGCCGATCACGACGGCCACGGAGTCGGGCCCGACGCGGATCAGGTCGTAGAAGTCGCCCCCGATGTCCATGCCCTCGGTGCACGGCAGGTAGCGGGCGCTGACCTCCAGGCCCGGGACGTCCGGCAGTGCCCGGGGCAGCAGGCTCTCCTGGAGGCCCTGGGCGAGGTCGAGCTTGGTGTCGTACAGCCGGGCGCGGTCCAGGGCCTGCGCGATCAGCCCGCCGAGCGAGGTGAGCACGGCGCGTTCCTCGAGGTCGAAGCGGTGCGGCTCGGCGAAGGCCAGCACGCAGGTGCCGATCAGCCTGCGCGAGGTGACCAGCGGCAGGTACGCCCAGGCGCCCATCCCGTCCTGCGTCTCCCGACGGCCCGGGTAGAGCCGCTCCAGCTCGGCGCGGTTCTCGAAGTACGCCGGCACGCGGTGGGTGGACGCCTGGACTCCGGGCGTGGCCTCGGTCAGCGGGGTGCTGTCGAACTGGTCGACCAGCCCCGGCGGGTAGCCGCGGTGGCCCGCGATGCGCAACCGGCCCCCCTCGGCCATCAGCACCGCCACGGCCCGGGCACCGAAGGCCGGCACGATCTGCTCGGCGATCATGCTCACCACGTCCTGCACGCTGACGGCCTCGGTCAGCGCGCCCGCGAGGTGCAGGAGGTGGTACAGCGCCCCCGGCCGGGTGTGCGCAGCCCCGTCGGACGGACTTCCGACCGGCCGGTCACGTCCGTCGGCGGCGGCGGTGGCGATCCGCGCGGTCAGTCCGGACGGGCCGGGGAAGAGCTCGAACGACAGCCACCGGTCCGGCGGGCGCCAGGCGACGAAGGAGCTGGGCTGCCCGCTGATCATCGCGGCCCGGTAGTGGTACTCGTAGACCGGATCCCGCAGCCACGGCAGGACCTCCCACGGCCGGGCGCCCAGCAGCCGCCCGACCGGTTCGCCCAACCGCTCGGCGGCGGCCGGGGTGACGGCGGTCAGCCTGCCGTCCAGGTCGATGTCGCACACCCCTTCCGGAAGCCGCGCCACCATCGCGGCGAGGGGGTCGACGGAGCCGCGCTCCGCCACGTCCGGTCGCGGTCCGGCCCGCACCGGCCGGCCCGCCCGGGCCGCGTCCGCCGGCACCTCGGCCAGGCGCGCGGCGAAGGCGGTGAACCGGTCATGCTCATCGGGCGACAGCTCCGGCGGATGCGCGGCGGGCCAGATCACGAAGACGGCCCCGTACGTCGTCCGCCCCGCGACCAGCGGAGCGGCCGCGAGACAGAACGCGTACGGCATCGCGACCGCGACCCTCGGGTACCGGCGCGCCATGTCCTCCGCCCCGCCCACCCAGACGACCCGGCCGCTGCGCACCGCGTCGGCCACCGGCACCGGGGCGGTGATCCCCACCCGCTGCCACGGCCTGGTGAACTGCCGGGCCGCCCCCAGCGTCACCGCCAGCTCCAGCCGCTCCCCGTCCTCCGACAGCAGGTACAGCCCGCCCATGTGCGCGCCGAGCCGCTCCGGCGCCGATCGCAGGACCTCCGCCGCCTCCTCCAGGCCGCGCCCGACCGGCGCCCCGGCGGCCGCGCGTCCGGGCCCCGGCGACGGATGCCACGGCACGCCCATCACGAGCACCCCATTCGAACCGACCGGTGAACCCGCAGGCTCCCTCCCATAGTGGCGCGGCCGCCACCGTACGTCCCGTCGTGGCCGGGCAGGCCCGACTGGGCACCCGGCAGCCCGGACCGGTGGTGAAGATCAAAGCGAGGGCATCAGCCGAGGGGCGCGGCCCACAGCGGGATGCGGCGAAGCTCGTCCACCGTGGACCGCAGACCTGCCAGCGCGCACAGGACGCGCAGGTTGATCGCCGGGTCCGGTTCGCCTTCGTCGAGGTCCTCCTGTTCGAAGATTCCGGCGGCCGCGACCGCGTCACACAGTCCGGCGGGGATCTCCTCGGCATCCCGAGCCGGGTCGAGCTCCTCGAAGACGGAGAACAGCAGCTCGCCGTCGACCGCGTAGGCGAGATTCGTGTCGGCATTGACGGAGAAGGTGCTGGTGGCCGCCTCCGCGCCCACAACCGACAACTGCTTCGCCGAAGGTTCGCCATCCGCGGCGAAGGAGGTCAGGCCGCCGTCGTCGTAGACGAACGTCCAGCCACCCACTCGGCCGGACAACAGCACCGCGCCGCTCTCCGCCTCGCCGATCGCCGCACGCGCGAGCGATGTCCATTCATCAGGGCGCTGCACGGGCAGCTCACAAGGGGTCACGAGCTGTGGCTTGACGCCCAACGCCAGCAGGGCTTCCGTCGGGCTCAGATCACGGACCACGTGCACGGTGTGATTCGGCCCCTCCGCCGCGAGGCCCGTGATCCAGACGGGGCCACCGTCCTCATCAAGGGTGCCGGGTCCGAAGCCGGGCGTTGGCATCTGTCCTCCATGGGTCAGGTTCCGAGTCGCCCAGGCGAACGGCACCGGCGGCCGACGGGTTCAACCCCGATCGCACAGATCGCAGCGGCTATGGCCCACCGCCTATCCCCTACTCCTACTCCGCTCCCGATGGGAGGCGATCAGATCGCGGTACCAGGCATACGAAGCCCTCGGTGTGCGCTTCTGCGTCTCGAAGTCGACGTGGACGAGGCCGAAGCGCTGACTGAACCCCTCCGCCCACTCGAAGTTGTCGATCAGGGACCAGGTGTAATAGCCGCGAACGTCGATGCCCTCGGCGATGGCGCGGGCGACGGCGTCGAGGTGGGCGGCCAGGAAGTCGATGCGGGGCTGGTCGGGGACGGTCTCCTCGGTGACGGAGCAGCCGTTCTCGGTGATGGTGATGGGCGGGAGGTCCACGCCGTGCAACTCCCGGAGGTTGAGTAGGAGTTGGCGGAGGCCGTCGGGGACCACGGGCCAGCCGAAGGCGGTGTGGGGAACGTCGGGGATGTCCACGAGCTCGAAGGGCAAGCCGGGTTCGGCGGGGGCGGCGACGCGGGTCGGGTTGTAGTAGTTGACGCCGAGGGCGTCCAGGCCGGGCGCGTGGATGAGGCCCAGGTCTCCGGGGTGGACGGCGCCGTAGATGTCGTCCGGGACGCCGAGCGCGGACAGGTCGGGGTAGCGGCCGAGGAGGACGGGGTCGGTGAACAGGCGGTTGTGCAGGGCGTCGTAGGCCTCGGCGGCGGCCGCGTCGGCAGGGCGGGAGGACGCCGGCTGCACGGGGCTGAGGTTGTTGGAGAGCATGACCGTCAGCCCGCGCTCGTGGAGGACGGACGCGGCCAGGCCGTGGCCGAGGAGCTGGTGATGGGCGGCCGGGAGGGCCTCGAACATCAGGGTGCGGCCCGGTGCGTGGGTCCCCAGCGCGTAGCCGAACACGGTGTGCACGAAGGGCTCGTTGAGGGTGATCCACTCCGGAACGCGGTCGCCGAGCCGGTCGGCCACGACGGTGGCGTACTCGGCGAAGCGGTACGCGGTGTCGCGGTTGAGCCAGCCGCCCTCGTCCTCCAGGACCTGCGGAAGGTCCCAGTGGAAGAGCGTGGGCAGCGGGGTGATGCCCACCTCCAACAGGGCGTCCACCAGGCGGTCGTAGAACGCGAGCCCGGCGGGGTTGACGACGCCGCCACCCGTCGGCAGCACGCGGGGCCAGGCGATGGAGAAGCGGTAGCCGTCCAGCCCGAGGTCCTTCATCAACGCGATGTCCTCGGGGTACCGGTGGTAGTGATCGCACGCCACCGCCCCCGTCCGCCCGCCGCGCACGGCCCCGGGGCGGGCGACGAAGGTGTCCCACACCGACGGCCCGCGCCCGTCCTTCTCCACCGCCCCCTCGATCTGGTACGCAGCGGTGGCGACGCCCCAGCGGAACCCCGCCGGCAGGTCGAAGCGGTCCGGCATGGCAGCCTCCCGATGGGAACATGAGGAATGCTCATGTTACTGCCACCGCACCGAAACGCCAGAGGACACAGGGCCGCCGCGCCGGAGTGCCGGCCTCAGCGAACGCGGGCCCTGCGCGTCCGGTCCCACGCCCGGGCCACCCGGGGACCGCCCGGCGGGCAGCCGGACAGCGTCGTCCCCCGCCGCCCGCGCTGCCCAGGTGATCGTCCAGTCTCGGCCGCAGCCGACCGGGACCACCGCAACACCTCCCCCGCGGCCACCGCAGGCCTGCCCTCGCTGACGCCGCCCCTCCCGGTCGCCGGCTCCGCCCCCGTCGGCCTCCAGCTCACCGGGCCCCGGACGGCCGACCGGGAGCTGCTGGCCGTGGCAGCGCGGATCGACGCCCTGCTGCGACCCGCCGTGGCGGCTTGAGGCGCATCAGCCGCATGGCGGACCCGGGTCATCCGAACCGCTCGCCGCCCCGCCGACACCGGGTCAGGAAGCTTGTCGCGAAAGGTCCGTTTCCTGATACTTCCGGACAGCGTCTGTCAGGAGCAGATCATCCCGTCGTGCTTCCGGTGAGCACCGGCCGGGGTCCGCCCACAGCCTGACCGCGCCTCGCGGCCCCGACTCTCCGGGCCGCGCGCCCCTAGGAGGAACCCCGGTGACGACCATGCGCAGGACCCCCCGCCACGCCGCCCGCAAGGGCACCAGACGCGGCGTCAGACTGCTCGCCGTCGCCCTCGGCCTGCTGACCGCCACCGCGGTCGCCGTGCCGGGCGCCGCGGCCGCGCCCCGCCACACCCCCGGACCCGAGCAACTGGCGGCGATCAGTGACGCCGTCCTGAGCGCCGAGGTCGACGGCACCGCCTGGTACATCGACGAGGCCGCCGGCCGCGTCGTGGTGACCGCCGACAGCACCGTCACCCGGGAGGGGATCGCCAGGATCATGCGCGCCGCCGACGCCGACGCGTCCGCCCTGACCATCGAACGGGTGCCCGGGGAGTTCACCCCGCTGCTGGCCGCCGGCGACGCCATCTACGGCGGCAACGTCCGCTGTTCGCTCGGCTTCAACGTGGTGAACAACGGCATCTACTACTTCCTCACCGCCGGGCACTGCGGCAGGGCCGCCGCGACCTGGTACGCCGACTCCCAGCGCACCACCAAGATCGGGCCGACCATGGCCTCCACCTTCCCGAACCGCGACTACGCGATCGTCCGCTACGACAACGAGGATCTGAGCCACCCCGGCGGATTCACCTCCACCCCCGACGCGTACGTCGGCGAGAAGGTCACCCGCACCGGATCGACCACCGGCACCCGCACCGGCACGGTCACCGCCCTCAACGTCACAGTGCGCTACACCAGCGGCAACGTCGTTTACGGCATGATCCAGACCAACGTCTGCGCCGAGCCGGGAGACTCCGGCGGCCCGCTGTACGAGGGCACCAAGGCGCTCGGCCTCACCTCGGGCGGCAGCGGCAACTGCACCAAGGGTGGGACGACCTTCTACCAGCCGGTGAAGCCGGCGCTCGAAAGGTACAACGTCGGCGTCTACTGACACACCGGTCACCCGGCCCGCCTGCCCGCTGCCCGACCTGGGCAGCGGGCAGGCGGCCGTTCTCAAGCGGCCCTTCTCAAGCACCCGTTGTCCGGCGGCCGGGCCCTCAGCCCACGGACGCGGCGGGCTGACTACCAGAATCCACCTCGCCGGCGAAGCCGAACGGCGCCCGCTCGGCCTGCTCGTCACTCCGGGCCAGACCCACGACGGCACCGTCTTCGAGGCTGTCGTCGACGAGATCCGGGTTCCCCGCCAGGGCGGCGGACGCCCCCGCACCCGCCCCGGGGCCCTCAGCGCGGGCAAGGCGTACAGCTGCCGCCGTATCCGCTCCTACCTGCGGCGACGGCAGATCCCGCACGGCATCCCGGAGAAGACGGGCCAGATCCGCCTCCGCCTCGCCCGACGCTCGGCAGGCGTCCGCCCACCCGCCTTCGACCGGGCCTCGTACAAGCGCAGAAACGAAGTCGAGCGAACGATCAACGCGCTCAAGAAACTTCCGGGCCGTGGCCACGAGGTTCGACAAGAGGGCCTACGTTTCCCACGGCACCGTCACCGTCGCGGCGATCCGGCTCTGGCTCCGCCCATGATCCGCTGGGCAGACCCTGGCCGTGAGGCGCTCGAAAACCAGTGGAGCAGCGCCGCTGTGTGCCGTTACCGTGCTGCCGAGTCAAGTCGTCTAGGCAAGGACGTGCCGTTGTACACCCTGTGAGACCTCCCGAGTGCTGATCTGTCGCGCGTCGCGCCTGTGCGCCGCGCTGCTTTTTGCTGCGGACTTCTCACTGAAACCGGTGTACTTCTGTGCTCAATGACTGGGTGGTCATGCCCACCTGCCTGCCGACCGTTCTCCGCCGTTGCCCCGTGTGCGCGTCCGACCGCTTCCGGGCGAACGGCAAATTCCGCGTCAACGCAAACCACAAGCTCCTCGACGCCTGGCTCCTCGTGCTCTGCACCGCTTGTGGGGACACGGCAAAGCTCACGGTCCTGGAGCGGATGAACGTGCGCTCCGTACGACCTGAGCTGCTGGACCGGATGCATGACAACGACCCTGGCCTGGCGGCTGAGTTGCTCCAGGATCCGGTCGTGCGGCGCCGTAACCGCGTCGCCCTCGACTGGGATAACGCCTGGCGCCTCGACACCGGCGGATCGGATCACCTGGACCGCGAGGTGATCGACGTCTCGGTCCGCTTCGCGGCGCGGATCCCTGTCCGGCCGGTGCGACTGATCGCTGAAGGGTGCGGTCTTTCGCGGGCCGAGGTCGAGAGACTGATCACGGAGGGCAAACTCGTTTCGGCAGTCCGGCTGAACGGCAAGCTCTCCGGCGACTTCACCTTCACGCTCAAGCGCTGAGCACTCCTCGGGACCAGGGGCCTGTCCGGCAAGATCCGCCGGACAGGCCCTAGCAGATAGATTGCCGCGCAGTACGCGATCACGGCGAACGTCCGGGCCGTGATTCCGTTCGCCTCCATCCGCGGACCGACCGCGGTCCTCGCCCTGCCACCGCTCGACCGACGCGCCCGGACCCCGGGCGGCGTGGCGCTCGGGGGCCGGGTCGGACGGGTTCCGACCGCAGCCGAACGGGTCCGGAGTCTCAGGCGGTTACGGCAGCGTCCAGCGCTGGTTGGCGCCGCCGTTGCAGTCCCAGATCTCCAGCGGGGTGCCGTCGGCGGTGGCCGCGGCGGGGTCGTCGAGGCAGCGGCCGGACTGGGCGCTCTTCAGGGTGCCGTCCGGCTGGGGCGTCCACTGCTGGTTGGCGCCGCCGTTGCAGTCCCAGAGTTCGACCGGGGTGCCGTTGGCGGTGCCGGCGCCGGTGACGTCGAGGCACTTGCCGTTGTGGGTGACGGTTCCGTTGGAACGCGTCCACACCTGCTGGGCGCTGCCGTCGCAGGCCCAGAGCTGCACGGCGGCACCGCTGGTGTCGGCGGCGGGCCGGACGCAGGTGCCGGGCAGGGCGGAGGCGATCGGGCCGGTGTGGTTGGCGGGCGTGCCGGGGGTGAGGGCGAAGTCGTCGAACTGGTCGGTCTGGTAGCCGGTCACGCCGAGCCCGGCGCGCCCGTTGGTGAAGCTTGCGTCGGTGGCGCTGCCCACGGCGGTGCCGTCGATGCTCGCCGTGAGGGTCTCGTTGTCGAGGGTGAGCGCGACGGTGTGCCAGCGGCCGGTGCCGAGGGCGGCGACGGTGCCGCTCGCGAGGGTGGTGAAGTGCCAGCTGGTGTCGCTCTTGTCGATGGACCAGGTTCCGGTGTCGCTCACCCTCAGGTGGTAGGCGTTCAGGCCGTTGTTGTTGCGGCCCTGCTGGTTGACCCGGCCGAGGAGTTCGACGGTGCCGGCCTGCTCGAACATGGTGTCGGCGGTGACGGTGTAGTTGGACCAGCTGCCGTCGCCCATCATCGTGTACGGGGCGTTGTACGGCTCGTCGGTCCAGCGGATCGGTGAGATCGGGGCCATCTGGCGCAGGCAGGTGCCGGTGCGGCCGCCGCCGCAGGCGACGGTCTGGAAGGCGCCGTTCATGTCGGTGAAGTACTTCGGCGAGGTGGTGGTGGCCGGCGTCTCGAAGCCGTCCGCGTAGGGCAGCTTCATCGGCGCGGCGGCCGGCGGGGTGGCGGTGCCCTTGCCCTGGCCGGTGGTGGTGGTCACGGTGTAGATCCGGCCGGGCTGGAGGGTGAGGGTGTAGCTGCCGCGTGATGGGGTGACGTCGTTCTGCTGGACGAACCAGTCCGCCGGATTGGTGGAGCCGAGGTCGGTGGACCAGACGTGGACCGTGCCGGTGGACAGGCCGCCGGTGACGGTGAAGCTCGCGGTCTGGGCGGCGGTGGCGTCCAGGGTCTCGATGACCGTGCTGTAGTCGCGCTTGCCCGGACTCTTCAGCGTGACGTAGCTGCCGTTGGCCCGCGCGCCGCCGAGGTAGCCGCTCGCGGAGTCGATGTAGCGCCACCCTGGCTGGGCGAACTGGGAGGTGTGCGCGGTGACCCAGGTCGTCCTCCCGACGCTGTAGTTGCCGGACCAGGGCTGGTTGGCGATCGACATGCCGTCGGTGGAGAAGAACAGGTCGGGGTAGAGCGCGGCGATGACCGGCCAGTTGATGAAGGAGGTCATCTTCCCGTCGAGGTAGCCGCGGTTGATCGCGCGCGCCACCGCGGAGGCACCGCCGTCGGCGTCCTCGGAGCCGTTCTCGCTCGCCCACAGCGGCTTGCCCAGGGACTGGGCGTTCGCCGTGCTCGGGCAGTTGGTGAAGGAGCTCAGGTACCCGCAGGGGTAGTGCACACCGACGATGTCGACGGCGTTCTTGAACGCCGGGTCGGTGGCCATGGCGTCGGCCACGGCCCAGGTGTCGTCAGCGGCGACGACCTTGGTGGCGCCGTAACCGCGGGCGATGAGCGTGCTCTTGAGGTTCTCGTACCAGGCCTTGTCGAAGCCGCGCTCGTTCCAGCCGCCGAGGTAGGAGACGTTCAGGTGGTGTTGGGCGGCGCAGCCCATCCAGGACATCAGGTAGTCGATGGTGTCCTGGGACCAGAAGTCGCCGCCACTGCCGGTGTTGCCGATCCAGCCCGGGGCGCCCCAGGACAGGCCGTAGAACGTGATCCCGGGGTTGCGGGCCTTGGCCTGTTCGGCCAGCCACCACTCGTAGCCCTGGTTGCAGTCGATGGTGCCCTTGGCGTGCTCGATGCTCGGCTCGGCGCCGTCGGTGGAGTTGGTGTCGCCACCGATCTCCAGTTTCAGGACCTGCAGCGAGGCGCCGTAGCCGGGTTTGAACAGGTAGTCCAGCAGTTGGCTGCGCTGAGGCTCCGGATAGTCCACCAGCAGGCGGGAGTTGCCGCCGCCGCCGGAGATCGCGCCGACCCCGTCGAAGGTCAGGCCCGGCTTGGTGCCGTCGATGGTGACGGCGGTGGAGACACCGGCGGCGGAGGCAGAGGCGGCTGCGCTGGAGGTGGGGGTGGAGGTGACGGTGGCAGCCTCCGGCGCGGCGGCAAGGGCGGCCGGTGGCGCGGCCAGGCCGCCGAGCGTGCCGGCAAGGACGAGCGCCGCGCTCAGGGCGGTGCGCCAGGTGGAGGAGGGGCGTTGACGACCCATGGGCGTCTCCGAGGTGGGGAGGGGGTGGGATGGGGAGGGTGGGGTGGTGTTGCTCCGTGCCGGACACCCGGGCGGGGGTGTCCGGCACGGCGTCGGGGCTGGGGCCTCGTCGGCCCGGTCTCGCCGGCCCGTTACGAGACGGTCCACTCCTGGTGGGTCCGGCCGGCGGCACAGGTCCACTGGAC
Organism: Kitasatospora sp. NPDC029312; assembly: GCF_055569215.1. Classification (NCBI taxonomy): domain Bacteria; kingdom Bacillati; phylum Actinomycetota; class Actinomycetes; order Kitasatosporales; family Streptomycetaceae; genus Kitasatospora; species Kitasatospora sp. NPDC029312. The sequence goes on from NZ_JBVHXY010000016.1 coordinate 39,700, forward strand.
GACCTGGGCCCCGTCGGCCGTCGAAGCCCCCGCGACGTCCAGGCACTTGCCGCTGTTGACGCTGGTCACGGTGTGGGTGGCCGGCGCGGCCAGCGGCGTGATGGTGGTGTTGGCGAAGTCGGCGTGCTGGAAGCCGCCGACGCCCAGGCCGATCTGCCCGACGCCGTGGCCGGCGTCGCCGACCGAGGCGACCTGGCTGTGGTCGATCGACGGGGTGATGGTCTGGCCCTGCACGGCCAGCGCGAGGTTGGGCCAGGTGCCGGCCCCCGCGCCGGGGTAGCTCCCGCTCGCCAGCACGGTGTCGGTGCCGGAGCAGTCCTCGCTGAACAGGGAGGTGATCCGGGCGTCGAGGTATTCGCGGTTGACGTTGCGGGCGAGGGCAGCCGGGTCGGCGCCGTAGCTGTCGTTGTCGTCCTCGGAGGCCCAGAGCCGCTTGCCCAGCCCGGCCGCGGTGTCGCTGCCGGGGCAGGCGGTGTAGACCGGGGTCGAGGGCCAGCAGGTGCCGTGCAGGCCGATGACGCCGACGGCTTGGGCGAAGGCGGGGTCGGCGGCCAGGTCGGCGGCGATCGACCAGTGCTCGTCGTCGCTGTCGGAGGCGACCAGGGTGGTGCCCTGGTGGCCGCGGCCGTCGAGGTCGGCGCGCAGCTTCACCGACTGCGTCGCGGGGGCCGGTACGGACACTGCGGGCGGCGCGGCCAGGGCGACGGCGGCGAGACCGAGTGCGAGCGCCGCCTGGGCCGTGACGCCCCGGCGGAGTGGGTGGGCAGGTCTGTTCATCGACTACTCCTGTCCTCGGGCTGGGTCGGCGGGGCGGGGCCATCAGGTGGACTGGCGGGTGCATGCCGACCTGCCGGGGAGGACAGTAGACCCATCTTCCAACACCAATCAACAACTTCGGATGAAATGCAACGCGATCAGCCATCCAGCCGACCCGAGGCGGCAGCCCGGAGAACCGGACGGGTGAGCGTCACTCAGTTCCAGTCCCGAACACGATCCTTCGGGCCGATGCGTTTGATTGCAGTGGTTCCTGAGTGATCTTGTTGCTTCCGGCCAGTCCAGACTCAGCAGGCGGCGACCGCCGACCGCGGCGCGCTCAGGATCCCGAGCAGGCTCGCCACCTCCCCGGCGGCTTCGTCATGCCGTGGTCGACCGCCGCCGCCAGGGTGTCGCCCGAGGCACCCGACGAGCCGTGCAGCACCAGCGGCACCTGCACGGCGGCCGCCCGGGCCACCGCGAGCACGGCGCCGCCGACGGGCGCGAGGCCGCCGTGGTGGTGCACCGCGTTTTCGCTGATCTGGAGGACCACGGGTGCGCCGGCGGCCTCGGCCCCGGCCACGATGGCCTCGGCGTGTTCCAACTGGACGACGTTGAAGGCACCGACGCCGTGGCCTCCGTGCGCGGCGGGCCGACGATCTCCCCGCTGACGATCTCTCCGCCGACGATCCCCCCGGTTCCGACTAGGGGCACGGTTCTCCTCGCGGGTGCGCCGGGTCGAGTTCCTCGACCCGGACGAGGTCGAGCAGGCGGTGGTAGGCGGCCGCGTCGAAGCGGCCGGCCTGCGGGGCCAGGACGGTGGCGGCGGACAGCGCCACGGCACGGCGCAGCCGGTCGGGCCAGGGCTCGCCGTCGGCCAGGCCCAGGGCGAGGGCCGCGACGGCGGAGTCCCCCGCCCCGGTCGGGTTGCCGGTCAGGACCTCGGGCGGGCGGGCGTGCCACCGGCCCCCGGCCGTCACGGCGAGCAGGCCGTCCGGGCCGAGCGAGGCGGCCACCGCCTCCGCTCCGGCGGAGCGGAGCAGTTCCGCGCCGCGGAGCGGATCCTCGGTGCCGCCCGCCCGGGCCAGTTCGGGGGCGTTGGGCTTCACCACGGCAGGACGGGCGGGCAGCGCGTCGAGCAGGGCCGGACCGTCCGCGTCGAGCACGGCCCGGACGTCCCGGGCGCCCGCCCGTTCCACGAGCTCGCGGTAGGCGCCGGCCGGCAGTCCCGGTGGCAGGCTGCCCGAGAGCACCACGGCCGAGGCGCCGCGCAGCAGGTGCTCGTAGTGGGTGAGGAAGCGCCGCCATTCGAGTGGCTCGATCTCGGGGCCCGGTTCCAGCAGCATGGTGGTGTCCCGGTCGTCGACCACGGCGACGGTCCGCCGGGTCTCCCCGGCCACCTCGACCAGTTCGTCGCGCAGTCCGACGTCGGCCAGGTCCGCCAGGTCCGCCCGGACGGCCTGGCCCGCCGGGCCGCCGACCAGCCCGGTCACCACCACCTCCCGGCCGAGGGCGGCGAGGACCCGGGCCACGTTGACGCCCTTCCCCCCGGCCTGCCGGGTGACGGCCCGCACCCGGTTGCTCGCGTGCAGCCGGGCCTCGGGCAGGCGGTAGGTCACGTCCAGGGCCGTGTTGAGGGTGACGGTGAGGATCACGCGGCGGCTCCGTCCAGGAGGTCCTCGGCGAGCAGGGCCGCCCCCAGGCAGCCCGCGCGGGGGCCCAGCACCGCGGCCACCAGCGAAGGCGCCGGCCGGAACGGGAGGCGCTCGGCGAGCGCGCCGCGCAGCGGGGCCAGGAAGGGCTCGCCGGCCTGCGTCAGCCCGCCGCCCAGGACGACGCGCTCCAGGTCGAGCAGCGCCGTCAGGGCGGCCAGGCCGTCGGCCAGCGCCTCGATCGCCTCGGTCCAGATCCGGCCGGCCAGCGGGTCGCCCGCCTCGGCCAGGGCCACGACCTGCCTGGCCCCGACCTGCCTGGCCCCAGTCTCTCTGGCCCCGACCTCCCCAGCACCAGCCCCGGCCCGGCCCGACGCCTCGGCGTAGCGGCGGGCGATCGCCGAGGCGGAGGCCAGCGTCTCCAGGCAGCCGCGGTTGCCGCAGGCGCACCGCTCGCCGCCGGGCCGGACCACCAGGTGGCCCAGCTCGCCCGCGAAGCCGCGGCTCCCCGCGAACGGCCGGCCGCCGATCGTCAGCGCGGCGGCGATGCCCGTCCCGACCGGCACGAAGGCGAAGTCCGCCCAGCCGCGCCCGGCGCCGAGCCGGCCCTCCGCGAGGCCGCCGGCCCGCACGTCGTGCCCGAAGGCGACCGGGAGGTCCAAGTGCTCGGCGGCCCACCGGCGCACCGGCGTGTCACGCCAGCCGAGGTTGGCGGCCAGCACGGCGGTGCCGTGCGTCTCGTCCACCAGGCCCGGCACGACGATCCCGGCGGCTTCCGGCTTCGACCCCCTGCGCGCCGCGTACGCCACCAGCTCGTCCGCGCACCGCAGCACCGTTTCGAGCACGGCGTCCGGCCCGCGCTCGGCGCGGGTGGACCACTGCGCACCCTCGACGAGCTCGCCGCCGTCGACCACGGCGCCCTTGATGTGGGTGCCGCCCACGTCCAGCGCGATGACGCTCATGAGGCCGCCCCGGGGTGCCGGCCGGTCACGACTGCTCCAAGACGACGGACCGGGTGAGCGAACCTGGTCTGTACGACGGACCGCTCGTCCGCGAACTCCAGGGCCACCATGTGGCGCGCGGCCCCGCCGATCGGGGTGCCGGGGTCGGTCGTGATCGCCACCGTCTCGGTGTCCCAGGTGCGCGCCGGGGCGCCGGGCACCTCGGTGGTCGTACCGGAGCGGGTGAGGGCGAGGACCCGGTCGTAGCGCCGGGCCGCCGGGAACTCGGGGGCCGCGAACGCGTCGGGCTCCCCGAGGCCCAGGCTCTCGCGCAGGGCCGCGTAGGCCTGGGCGATGTGGAGCGAGGTGCCGCAGCCGACGACGGCCACCCGCTCGCCGGGATCGGGCAGGTGCTTCGGCGTCAGCTGGAGGGCGCGCTGCCAGCGCTCGGGCTGACTGCCGTTCTCCTCGTCCACATGGGCCATGGATACCTCCTGGGTGGTCGTGCACGATCATCGCGCGTGCGGGATGAAGGGGCGCGGCGAATAGGCCGGGCCCCGGGACGGCCCCGGGGCCCGGCGTCGGGCCCGTCCCGCCGGACGGGCCCGGGTCAGGCGATCGACCAGCGCTGGAGCGGTGAGCCGGTGTCGGGCTGCTGGGCCACCGCGGCGCCGTCGGAGGCGGAGTCGGCGGTGAGCAGGAGTCCGCTGGCGGCCGAGGTGACGCGGTACGTGCCGTCCGCCAGCAGCCGGACGGTCCAGTGCTGGTTGGCGCCGCCGCACGGCCACTGGATGACGGCGGCACCGGCGTCGGTGGAGCCGCCGCTGACGTCGGCGCACATCGCGGAGAGGCCGTTGACCAGTTCGTACGAGCCGTCGGGCTGCGGGCGGAACTGCCAGCGCTGGTTGCCGGCACCGGTCGGGGTCCAGGTGATGAGCCGGTTGCCGGCGGTGGTGCTGTGGTCGGCGTCGTCGAGGGCCCGGCCGCCGGTGGTGAGGGTGTGGACGCCGCCGAGGGCCGGGGTGACGGTCCAGGTGAAGGAGGCCGAGGCGTGCGCGGTGCCGGACGAGGCGGTGACGGTGACGGTGGAGACGCCGGCGCCGGTCGGGGTCCCGGAGATCAGGCCCGTGGAGCCGAGGGTGAGCCCGGCGGGCAGGCCGGCCGCGGTGAAGGCGAGCCGCTTCCCGAAGGTGTCGGTCGCGGTCAGCTGGACCGAGGCGGCCTTGCCGACGGTGCCGGAGCGGTCGCCGGGGCCGGTGAGCACGACCGTTTCGGGCGCCTTCCCGGTCGGGGTGAGCGTGAGGGTCTGCGCGGCGGCGGTGCGGCCGCCGCCGACGGTGGAGCCGGTGGTGTCGGTCCAGTACCGGGCGGGGGTGGTCTCGGCCGGGGTGCCGGCGGCGGTGAGGCCGAGCACCAGGCCGCTGTAGCGGTTGACCAGGCGGTAGCCGGTACCGGCCGGCACGATGAACCACTGCTGCCCGACGCCGGCGGCCGTGCCGACGGTCGGCGCGGCGCCCCAGGCGCGTCCGGCGCTGGTCGAGGCGTCCACCCCGAGCGCGCCGCCGGTCGCGGCGTTGACGATGCGGTAGGAGCCGTCGCCGTTGCTCGCGAACGACCAGGACTCCAGCTTGGAGCCGGTGGCCCGGGCCGCCGAGGTGGTCGCCGGGCTGCCGGGGCGCTGGGCCAGCACCCGGCCGTCGCCGCTGCCGATCCGGTACGTCCTGGTCAGGTCGAACGGTGGGGCGGCGGGCTTGGAGGTGCCGACGGTGAGGTCGACGTACTCGCCCGACGAGCCGTTGGAGCAGCCGTACGCGCAGTAGAAGCGGAAGTCGCGGCCGACGATGGTGGAGCCGGTCAGGTTGGCGCTGTCCAGGAACCAGCGGTACCAGGAGGCGGTGTGGTAGTCGCCGGTGTCGCCGAGCAGGGTCCACTTCTGGGTGGCGAGGTCCTTGGTGGCGTAGATCTGCTGCGGGGCGTCGCCGCTCTGGTCGACGGCCTGCGGCGTGCCGAGGTAGAGGCCCAGGTGGGCGTCGTAGGCGACGTTCATCACGAACAGCGGCGAGGTCGGGGCGAGCGTGCCTGCCGCGACCTGCTGCTTGACGGTGCCGGGGTTCGCCGGGTCGTACTCGTCGGCGGGCTGCAGGTAGCCCGTCGGATCGGCGGCGTCGGCGGGCACCATGTCGCTCTCCCGGCCGCCCGTCCCGGGCTGCGACCAGGCGCCGTCGTACCACTTCCGCCAGCTGCCGGGCGCCATCTTGGCGGAGATGGGGGCCCGCGCGACGTGCGCCATGAAGTCGCCCCAGGACCCGCCCTTGTCGACGATCCGGGAGCCGTAGAAGACGTAGAAGTACCCGGAGGCGGTGTCCACGAAGAGCCGCTGGTCGCCGTCGCCGTAGTCGAAGGTCTGGGCGGGGAAGGCCGTGGTGTCGCCCCGCGTGGTGCTGTAGGGCGAGGTGATCACGTGGTCCTTGATGTCCCAGGTCCGCCCCTGGTCGGTGGAGACGGCGTAGTCGATGGCGTCGTAGTGGAGGCCGTCGCCGAAGGGCTGGGGGGTGAACTCGTTGTGCACCAGGCCGTACCAGTCGCCGGTGTCCGGGTCGACCCAGACTCCCGTCAGGTCGCAGTAGTTCTTCTGGGAGTAGCCGGAACCCCGCGGCGCGTTGTCGGCGGTGCGGCCGGTGGGGCTGTGGTCGCAGCGCCAGGTGGTGTCGTCGTTGCGGTCGGCGGGGTTGGCGGGATCGACCGCGTCGCTGATCGCGGCCGACCTGGTGGCGCTGTCGAAGTCCTTGCCGGTGTAGAAGGTCCACTGCCGGGAGTCGTTCGCGCCGTACAGGGAGTGCGCCTCCTGGAAGTAGAAGGTGCCGTCCTTGTCGGTGTAAACGGCGGCGGGGGTGTCGTCGGGGTACGGGTAGGCGCCGGTCCCGCCGACCGACACCGTGTAGGTGGCGGCTGCGGCTGCCCGCTCGGGTGCGGGGGCGGGCGCGGGAGCGGCGGCCAGCGTGCCGGCACCGAGGGCGGCCAGCGCGACGGCGGTCAGGGCGCGGACGAGTCCGGTGCGGGCGGTTCGGGTTCGGGCGCGGGTTCCGGTTCGGGTTCGGGTGCGGGTTCGTGCGACTGACACTGGTGCTCCTCTTCCGTGCGGGGGCGCGCCGTCGCGTCCCTCGTCGTGGGGGTGGCGGAACGGAAGCGTGGTCGGTGCGGGGCGGACGCGGGACGGTGTGCGGCTCAGCCGTCCGCCATGCGGAAGTCGTACTGCGGCGGCACCGGTGTTCCGGGGTGGACGGCGAGCCAGAGGGTGTCCAGGGAGAGTTCGCCCTCGCGCATGCTGTCGACCTGGATGCCCTCGGCCAGCAGCCGCCGGACCCGGTCGTCGTCACCGCAGGCGTGCGCCGCCTCCGCCTCGGCCAGCCTGATCCGGCCGTGCGCCCGGTCGGCCGGGGTCAGGTCGGCGATCAGCGCGAGCGCCTCGGCAAAGAGCCCGGCGCGCTGCAGCGCCTCCAGCGTCTCGATCGTCACCTCCCGTAGCTCAGGGCGGAGCCGGTGGGCCGCGACCATGAGCTCGGCGGCCGTCGGCCGGTCCCGCGTGAGGAAGGCGAGCGACCGCAGCGCCCAGGGCGAGGTCCGTACGGTGACGGAGCGTTCGAACGCCTCGCGGGCGGACTCCCGCTCCCCGGCGGCCAGGCGCAGCAGCCCGAGCTGGTACAGCGCGTGCCAGTCCGGGGCGTTCGCCTCCAGCAGCAGCCTCCAGTGCGCCCCGGTGACCGGCTCGGCCGGCGGATCGCAGACCGGGAGACTGCCGGTCTTGAGCAACTGACGCCAGGGCTCCTGGGCGGCCGCCGGCGCGCCGAACGGCAGCATCGGCGAGGCGGGCAGGGCGCCGGCCTCGATCTCCAGCGCGGCCCAGCCGCCGCCCTCGGCCAGCACCTCCTCGGGCGCGCCGAACCCGTCGGCCAGCGCCTCGGCCAGCGCCAGCTCCCCCGGCGGGACCAGCTGGTCCAGCGCCTCGCCGGCGGCCCACCTGGCCGCCTCCCAACTCCCGTGTACAGCCGCTGGATCGGCTTCCAGCAGACCGTACGCCTCGGTCCAGGACCAGGTGGCGCCGGCGGGCATCGGCAGGTGCTCCAGCTGGGTGCGGGCCAGGCCCGCCTGGATCTCCAGGTAGGCGCGGTCCGGACCGGAGAGCCACTCCTGCCAGTGCGTGCCGCCGGTACCGGTGCCCCAGCAGAACATCTTGCGGCCGCGCAGCCGGGCGGTGGAGGTCTGCACGAGCCCGGTGCCGGCGCCGTCCAGCGCGGCGATCCAGGGGCGTTCGCCGGTGGGGACGTCGAGGAAGTAGTCGGCGGCGCGCCGGCTCCGGCCCGGGTAGCTGCGGTCGGCGCCGTCGCTCCACGGGAAGGGGACGCGGCGCAGGTCGCTGACGTAGTCGCAGTGGAAGGCGTGGTCCGCCGGGCCGAGGACCCGGACGTCCCGGTCCTGCGGTACGGCGATGTTGGACCACCAGTAGACCGGCGTCTCGGTCGGCGCGGGGTTGTGCACGGCGATGTGGACGTACAGCACCGGGGAGCCGGCGGGCAGCCAGGTGTCCAGTCGCAGGACGAGCCGCCGCAGCCGTTCGAAGGCGTACATCCGCAGCACCGGGGTGCCGTCGGGCGCGCACAGCCGGGCGGCGTGCAGCGGCTCGCAGGTCAGCGGCCAGTGCCCGGTGGCACCGAGGTTCCATTCCACCCCGCCGGCCAGCCAGGCGTCGCGCAGCGCGAGGTTGGCGGGCTGGAGGATGCCGTTGCGGTGCAGCAGCTCCCGCCCGGTGGGGCGGTGGACCAGGGACCACAGCCGCCCGCCGAGGGAGGGCAGGAAGGTCGCGGCGAGGGTGTCGTTCTCCAGGATCACGCACGGGAGTTCGCGCTCGGCGCGGACCCGGTCGTAGCCGCCCTGCCGGGTGTACGGCAGCAGGGTGTCGGGCGCCCCGTAGGCGAGGTTGCGGCGCATCTCGGCGTCGATCCCGGCGCCCGCGCCGACCCGGTTCGGCAGGCCGTGCAGGATCGGCAGGGTGCCACCGAGCGGATCGGGGGCGCCGGGAATGCGGAGCAGGTCGGTGCGCAGCGTCGAGGTCATTTTCCGATTCCCACCGTCATGCCCCGGATGATCCGCGTGCCCATCCAGGAGAAGAGCGCGATCATCGGGGCGAGGATGATGCAGACTCCGGCGAACATCGTGCCGTAGTCCAGGCCGTTCAACTGCTGCGCCGCGACGAACGAGGCGAGTGCCACCGGGAGGGTGAGCTGGTTCTGACTGTTCGTCAGTACCAGCGCGAAGAGGGTCTCGTTCCAGGCGGCGATGAACTGGAGGAGGAGGGCGGTGACCAGGCCGCCCCGGGCGACCGGGAGGATCACCTGGACGAAGGTGCGCGCCGGCCCGGCGCCGTCCAGGACGGCCGCCTCCTCCAGGACGGCGGGGATGCCGCTGAAGAACCCGGTGAGCAGGAAGACCGTGAACGGCATGGCCAGGCCGACGTAGACGAGGGTCAGGCCGAGGTCGCTGTCGGTCAGGCCGATCCTGGACAGGCCGACGAACAGCGGCACCACCAGGACCTGTCCGGGCACGCCGAGCCCCATGGCGAAGGTCATCGTCAGCGCGGAGGAGGTCCGCGAGCGCCGCCGGGCGAGGGCGTAGGCACAGGGCGCGGCCAGGGTGACGGCGATCAGCGAGGAGGCGCCGGCGGTGACCACGCTGTTGAGGGCCGCCCGCCCGAAGCCGCCCTGGTCGAGCGCGGTGGCGTAGTTGCCGGACTGCGGGCTGGTCGGCAGGCCGAACCCGTGTCGGAGGATGTCGGGGCCGCTGCGCAGCGAGGTCAGGAGGATCCACAGGACCAGCAGCAGGTCGGCGGCGACGACGAGCCAGACGGCTGCCGTGCCGATCCTGCTCGCGAGTCCCGCGGCCGGGGTTCTGCGTCGCACGGGTGGTGGCCTTTCGGATGGCGGTGTGGGGCCGGTACGCGACGTGTCGGCACTCGACCCGGTCGGTAGTCGCCGCGCGGTCATCGATCCGGTTGCTGGGCCCGGCTTCTCGGCCCGATCAGTACTCGATCGGCTCGCGGCGCAGCAGACGGCGCAGGACGACGGTCACCAGGGTGACCATGGCCAGGCTGACCATCGCCGCGGCGGTCGCCATGCCCAGCCGGGGGACGGTGCCCTGTGGGAACGCCTCGGTGTACACGTACACAGCCGTGTTCCAACTGCTCACCGGTGGAAAGGCGTTGGTGCTGCCGCCGTAGAGCAGGATGAGCTCGAAGATCTTCACCGAGCTGACGGTCCACAGCACCGCGCAGACCGCGATGACGTCCCAGGCGCAGGGCAGGGTGACGTGCCGGAAGCGCTGGAACGGTCCGGCGCCGTCGAGTTCGGCCGCCTCGTAGAGGTAGTCGGGGATCTGGTCGACCGCCGCCATGATGATCGAGGTGTAGTAGCCCGTCGCCGTCCAGACCAGGGTGCCGAGGACCATCGGCAGCAGGTTGTCCGTCGACAGCCACTTGGGCGGCGTGGTCACTCCGAACAGCTTCAGCGCCTGGTTCACCGGGCCGGTGGGCGAGAACAGGAACCCGGCGGCGATGCCGAAGACCATGCCGTTGACCAGGGAAGGGAAGAACAGCACCGAGCGGGCGAAGAGCCGGGCCCGCATCTCCCGCAGCACCAGGGTCAGTGCGAAGCTGAGCACGAAGGTGACGGCGCCACCGATGACCATCAGCTCCAGCGTGTTGACCAGCGAGGTGCGGAAGTCCGGGTCCCGGAAGAGCAGCACGTAGTTCTGCGGGCCGCGCCACTCCATCGCGCCCATGCCGTCCCACTTGTACAGGCTGGTCCACAGCGCGAACCCCACCGGGGCGAGGAACAGCACCGCGTACACGATCAGCGCGGGTGCGGTGAACGGCCAGAACATCCGGCGGCGCTGGCGCTCCAGGGGGCCGGCGCCGGGGCGGACGGCGCGGGCGGGCCGGGCCCGGGCGGTGTCCGTCCGGGACGGACCCTCGATCGTCGTCGCCACCGTCAGCCCTGGGTCTGCCAGTAGGCGACCTGGTCGGCCTTGGCCTTGGCGACGAACTGGGCGGCCGTCGACTTGCCGTGCCACAGGTCCAGGTAGTTCTCGTTGAGGACCTTGGGCAGCCAGGCGCCGGACACGCCGTCGAAGGTGAGGCGGACGACCGGGGCGTCGAGGGCCTTCTGGGCGTCGGCCAGTTCGGCGGGGGCCGGGATGTCGGTGCGCGGGGTGAGGTTGAGGGCGGTGGTCGCGATGCCGGACAGCTGCTTCTTCTGCAGGAAGAAGGCGATGAACTTCTGGGCGGCTGTGGCGTTCCTGGCCCGTTTGGGGATGGCGAAGCCGATCAGGTTGGCGTCCGGCGCCTTGGCGGTGGGCGGCAGCATCGACGCCGTCTTCCAGCCCGCCGGGACCTGCTTGGCCACCTCGGCGGTGACGTAGTCGCCGTCGAGGTAGAAGGCGGCCTTGCCGTTCGCCCAGTTGGTCTCCTGTGCCGGGTACTTGGTCGCGTCGTAGCCGGCGATCAGGTGGCCGCCCCTGACCAGCTGCTCGGTCCGCTGCGCGGCGGCGAGGACCGCCGGGTCGTCCCAGGCCGCGCCGGACCTGTCGGCGGCGAGCTTGGCGACGTTCACCCCGGCGCCGTTGAGCAGGTAGTCGAAGTAGAGCGCATTGCTCCACGGGTCCTCGCCCTCGGAGGCGAGGCACGCCTTCCCGGCCGCCTTCAGTTCGTCGCACACCTTGAGCAGCCCGGCCCAGTCGGTCGGCGGGCTGGGCATGGCCGAGGCGAGGACGGGGTCGGCCGCGTTGTAGAACATGGCGTTGGTGACGACCTCGTACGGGATCACGTAGTGGTTCGCGCCGGACGGGTCCTTGGGCAGCATGTCGAAGTACTTGGCCGGGATGACCTGGGAGACCGGGACGTTCTCCTCCGGGATCCGCTGGTCCAGCGCCGGAGAGAGGTCCAGCGCCTGCCCGGCCGAGGCAGTGGCGCCGTAGACCTTGTCGTCGGAATCGTCCCACAGGTCCGGCGCCTGGTTGGCGGCGATCGCCGGGCCGATCTTCTTGGCGATGTCGCGGCCCGCCCAGGTGACGTTGACCTTGGCGCCGGTGGCGGCGGTGTAGTCGGCGATCGCGGCCTTCAGGACCTGTGCCTGCGGCTCGTCGGCGCGCCACATCGACCAGTAGGTGAAGCCGCCACCGGCCTGCGCGCCGCCACCGGAGCCGCTGCCGCAGGCGGTCACGCCGAGCGCGACTGCGACGGCCGTCGCCGCGCCGACGACGCGGGCCGCGGACATGGTCGTTCTCCCCATGGGTGGTTCCTCTCGGTGGCGCGAGATGCGGCGCGGACGTGTCGTCAGCCGGGGCCCGAGGCCGGAGAGCGGCTGGATGGCTGGGACGATACGGGCGGGTTGACCGGTAAATCAAGGGCCCTTGCAGAATTCGCCCCCAGCACGCGCCGAGCACCGCCGCTCCGGCCCAACCTCCCTCAAACTCCTTAGAAATTAACGACTTTGACAGAGGTTGACGCCTGGTCACCGGTGCCCTAGCTTTCGCTGGAAGCAAGTTGACCGGTAAATCGAAGGATCCAACCATGGTGACGATGCAGGACGTGGCCGAGCGCGCCGGGGTCACGAAGCAGACCGTCTCCAACGTCATCCGGGGCCGGGGCGCCGTGAGCCCGGCGACCGCGGCCCGGGTGCGCGCCGTGATCCAGGAACTGGGCTACACACCCAACCTGGTGGCGCGTTCGCTGGCCACCGGCGCCACCCGGACGGTGGGCCTGTTCGTCCCCACCGTGACGCACTCCTTCTACGCCGACATCGTCGAGGAGGTCGAGGACGTCCTCGACGAGAACGGCTACCACCTGCTGCTCTGCACCACCCGCCTGGACGGCGAGCGCGCCAAACGCCACCTGGCCGGCCTGACCAGCCGCTCGGTGGACGCCCTGCTGATCGCCGGCGACCGGGACCTGATCGGCCACCTGCCACTGCTGGCCGAGGCCTCCTTCCCGGTCGTCCTGTGCGCCTGGGAGACCGACGCCCCCGACCGCTTCCCGGTGGTCACCATCGACTACGAGCGGGCCGGCTACCTGGCCGGGCGCCACCTGCGCGAACTCGGGCACGAACGCGTCGCCGTGCTCGCCGGCCCCGACCACACCCCGCGGGTGGCGGGCTTCCGGCGCGCCTTCACCGCCGACGGCCTGACCGTCCCCGACGCCGCCGTCCACCTGGCGCCCGAACCCACCCCCGCGGGCGGCTTCGCGGCGGCGACGACGGCGCTCACCGCCGACCCGACGGTCACCGCGCTCTTCGCCACCTACGACGTCCTCGCCCTCGGGGCCCTGGAGGCCGCGCGGGCCGCGGGCCGAGCCGTCCCCCACGACCTGTCGATCGTCGGACACGACGACGACCCGACGGTCGGCGTGGCCCGCCCGGCCCTCACCAGCGTGGCCGTCCCCAGACGGGAGATGGCCCGGGAGGCGGTCGAACTGCTGCTGCGCGCCCTCACCCGGTCGGGCAGCCCGGCCAATTCGATCCACCTGCTGCGCCCCGAGCTCATCGTCCGGGACAGCACCGGCCCGGCCGGCGGCCGCTGAACCGGCCCGTCCGGAAGCACCCGCCCCGCACTGGGGCCGTCCACCGCGGCACCGTCCGCCGGCCCGGGCACCACCGGCTCGCGCTCGCCCTCGCCCTCGCCCTCGGCGGCCATCCCGAGCGCATCGCCGACCGGGACGCCGGTTGCGGCCAGTCCGGACGCGAATCACCTCGCCTCGACCGGCGGCGGCACCGGCACGGGCCTGTATCTCGGCCTCGGCGTCGGCGCCATCGTCATCGTCATCGGCGCCGGGGCGCTGGTCGCCTTCCGTCGCTACCGGGGCGACTCGGTGTCGTAGTCGCGCCGGGCCTGCTCGACCCGGTCCAGGTTGGCTGCGGCCCATTCGGCGAGGTGCGCGAAGAGCGGGGCCAGGCTGCGGCCCAACTCGCTGATCTCGTACTCGACCCGAGGCGGCACCTCGGGGTGGTACGTACGCACGACCATGCCGTCGCGTTCCAGCTGCCGCAGCCGCTGGGTCAGGACCTTCGGTGTGATCGTGCCGATCCGTCGTTCCAACTCGACGAACCGCTGCCGACCGTCGGTGTGGAGGGTCCACAGGATCGGTGTGGTCCACCGGCTGAACACGATGTCCACGACCGCGCTGGTCGGACAGGCGAGCTCCGGATCGGTCCCAGCGCCTGCCGTCCAGTCAGTGTTGTCGGCCACCGCACATCCCCCGGGATAGTCACTTTCCTGTAGGTACCTACTATATCGGCGGTGTTAGCGTCCCTGCGTCGGCCGGAGAGCAGCTCTCCGCGACCGTCCCCGCCCACTCGGGCGGCGACAACCATGCTGATTCGACAGGGAGTTGTTCATGTTCGTAGTGACGGGGGCAACCGGCAACGTCGGCCGGTTGCTCGTACGGGCCCTTGCGGCAACCGGTGCGCGCGTGACCGCGACGTCCCGGGAGATCACGACGGCGGACGTGCCGGAGCGCGTCGAGCACCGGCGGGCGGACCTGATCGATCCCGAGAGCCTCCGGCCCGTCTTCGATGGAACCGACGCCGTGTTCCTGCAGAACGGGGGCCCGAGCGCGCACCTGCTGAACCCCCGGAAGATCCTCGCGGTCGCCAAGGCCGGTGGCGTCGGACGAGTCGTCCTGTTGTCCTCCCAGGGCGTCGCCACCCGACCCGGGTCGGCGTCGCACGGGGTCACGGCGCGCGCCATCGAGGAAGCCGTCCGGCAATCGGGCCTGGCCTGGACGATCCTGCGGCCCGCAGGCTTCGACTCCAACGCGTACGCCTGGGCCGAGTCGGTCCGTACCCGAAGGACCGTCGCCGCGCCGTTCGCCGACATCGGCCTGCCGACCGTCGACCCGGACGACATCGCCGAGGTCGCTGCCGTAGCCCTGCGGGAGGACGGCCACGCCGGGCAGATCTACGAGCTGACCGGGCCCGCGCTCACCACCCCGCGCCAGCAGGCCGCGGCGGTCGCCGACGCACTCGGCGAACCCGTCCGGTTCGTCGAGCAGCCCCGGGACGAGGCCCGCGCACAAATGCTGCGGTTCCTGCCCGAGCCCGTGGTCGAGACCACGCTGGCCATCCTCGGCGAGCCCACCCCCGCGGAACGGCGCATCAGCCCCCACATCGAGCAGGTCCTCGGCCGCGCGCCCCGCACCTTCGCCGACTGGGCTCAGCGCCACATCGCCGCCTTCCGATAGGCCCGCCTCCTGACGCCGCTGCCCCCGTCGGCTCCGCGCCGTCGGGGGCGGCTCGGCCTTGGTGAGCCCGCCCCGGCCCCGCGGGCTGCACCCCTTGGCCGCGCCAGGGTGAACTGCCATGCTGCTGCGGTGGGCGTTCGGGGGGATGGTCGGGGTCGGGGCGGTCTGCTGCCGTTCGCGGTCCGGCCGGTCGCGCTCGTCGCGACCGTGGTCGCCGGGGTGCTGATCGCGCTCTCCGGGCGGTACGGCTTCCACCGCGACGAGCTCTACTTCCTGCTCGCCGGCCGGCATCCGGCCTGGGGCTACGTCGACCAGCCTCCGCTGACCCCGCTGCTGGCCCGGGCCGGCGCAGCCGTCTTCGGCGCGAGTCCGACCGGTCTGCGGGTCGTCCCCGCCCTGCTCTCCGGCTGCTCCGTGGTGCTGACCGCCCTGCTGGCCAGGGAACTGGGAGCGGGACGTGGCGGGCAGGTGCTCGCGGCCGGGTGCTGCGCCTGCTCGGGGTACGTGCTGGCCATCGGCCACCTGTTGTCCACCAGTACCTTCGACCTGACCGCCGAACTCGGCGTCCTGCTCCTGACCCTCCGGCTGCTGCGGACCGGGGACGCCCGCTGGTGGCCGGTCCTGGGCGCGGCGGTCGGGACGACCCTGCTGAACAAACAGCTCGTCCTCCCCCTGCTCCTCTCCCTGCTCCTCGCACTACTGGTCGGTCTGCCCGCGGCCCGCGCCCGCCACCGGCCCCGGCGGCGCCCCCGACCCGCCGACGGCACACGACGGCCGCTCGGACCGTTTCTGGGACCGTTTCTCGGACCGCTCCTCGCGCTGCTCCTCGCCCTCCTCATCAGCGCACCCACGCTCGCGTGGCAGGCCGTACACGGCTGGCCGGAGGTGAAGGTGGCCCGGGTCCTCAGCCACGTCGACGGCGTGTCGGGACGGCTGCTGTTCCTGCCGCTCCAACTGCTCCAGTTCTCCCCGGTCCTCGTTCCCGTCGCGGTGGTGGGCCTGCGCCGGCTGCTCCGCGAGGACGGGCTGCGCTGGGCCCGGCCGCTCGGGTTGGCCTACCCGGTGCTCTGCGCGCTGACGCTGCTCGGCGGCGGCAAGCCGTACTACCCGCTCCCGCTGCTGCTCGCCGTGACCGCGGCCGGCTGCGAGCCCGTCCTCCACCACGCCCGCCGCTCCTGGCGGACCCTCACGGGCCTCGTCGTCCTGGCGGCGGCCACCAGCGCCTTGGCCGCGCTGCCGGTGCTGCCGGTCTCGGCGGTCGCCGTGACCAACGCCGTCGACATCGACCAGGGGGAGCAGGTCGGCTGGCCCCAGCTCACCCGTACCACCGCAGCTGCCTGGAGCGCGATCCCCACCGCCCAGCGCGCCCGCGCCGTCCTGCTCACCTCGAACTACGGCGAGGCGGCCGCCCTCGCCCACTACGGGCCCGCCTACGGGCTCCCCATCCCCTACTCCGGCCACATGAGCCTGTACGACTGGGGCCCGCCCCCGGACGGCGACGACGGCCCGGTCCTGCTCGTCGAGCAGGCCGACGGCCACCAGCTGGAACAGCACTTCGCCAACTGCCGCACCGTGGACCGGATCGACAACGGCCACGGCATCGGCAACGAGGAACAGCACGCGGGGGTCGTGCTGTGCGAAGGCGCCCACCAGCCGTGGTCCGTGCTCTGGCCGTCCCTGCGCCAGTACTGACCGAGGTTCCTCCCCGCAGCGGGCCTTGCTATTCAGGCGCCATTCGGCCGGACATCGGACGCCGGATACCAGCGGACGGCCCGTAACCGATCAGAGGGGAACAATTATTGCCCCGGCCCACCTTGTCCGGAACCGTGGCCGCCTCATTGTAGAAGGAAATCCCGGAACCGATCGGCAAAACCACCGACCACACCCCGGAGGATATCGAGGCCGATTCCGGAGTTTCCGGCCCGCCCTCCCGTGGCGGTATTCCTCACCAGGAAAAGGCGACGGCCTGGCCTGAGGGCCGGATGCGCCACAGGGCGCACAGAGAGACCCCGCGTCGCGCAACGAACTTGTTCGCTACGAACATGTTCGTTACGGTGGAGCCACACCACCACCTACCGCGACCCGAAGGAGCGGACATGGCCCACCAGCACTTCCCGATCGCCATCCTGGGAGCCGGCCTCGGCGGCCTCACCCTCGCCCGGGTGCTCCACGTCCACGGCATCGAGGCCGCGGTCTTCGACCTGGAGGCGTCCCGCGAGGCCCGCACCCAGGGCGGCATGCTCGACATCCACGAGGACTCCGGGCAGCGGGCGCTGCACGCGGCCGGGCTGTACGACGGCTTCCGCGCCCTCGTCCACCCGGGCGGCGAGTCGCTGCGCCTGGTCGCTCCGGACGGCACCCTCCGCCTCGACCAGCCGGACGACGGCACCGGCGCCCGCCCCGAGGTGGACCGCGGCGCCCTGCGGGACCTGCTCCTCGACTCCCTCCCCGCCGGCACGGTCCGCTGGGGCCGCAAGGCCACCGGCGCGCGAGCGCTCGGCGACGGACGGCACGAGGTGGCCTTCGCCGACGGCGACGCCATCACCACCGACCTCCTGGTCGGCGCGGACGGCGCCTGGTCGCGGATCCGCCCGCTGCTGTCCGACGCCGTGCCCGCCTACACCGGCATCTCCTTCGTGGAGACCGACCTCCACGACGCCGCCGTCCGGCACCCCGAAGCCGCCGCACTGGTCGGCGGCGGCTTCTTCATGGCGCTCGCGGAGGACCGCGGCTTCCTGGCCCACCGCGAACCGGACGGCAGCATCCACGTCTACACCGCGCTGCGGACGGACGAGGACTGGCTGGACGGCCTCGACCCGGCCGACCCGGCCGCCGTGGAGCGGGCCGTCCTCGCCGGGTTCGAGGGCTGGTCGGACGGCCTGCGCGCGCTCGTCGCCGACGCCGACGGCCCCCTCGTCGGACGCCGCATCCACGCCCTGCCGGTCGGCCACCGCTGGGAGCGCGTCCCCGGCGTCACGCTGCTCGGCGACGCCGCCCACCTGATGTCCCCGTTCGCCGGGGAGGGCGCCAACCTCGCCATGCTCGACGGCGCCGACCTGGGCAGGGCGCTCGCCGCCCACCCCGGCGACGCCCAGGCCGCGCTGTCGGCGTACGAGCGGGGCCTGTTCCCGCGCAGCGCGGCGGCAGCGGCGGAGTCAGCGGCCAACCTGGAGCTGATGTTCGGGCCGGACGGGCTCCAGGGGATGGTGGCCGTGGTCACGGGCGCCCGGAACGCCCTCCCGGCGGCGTCCTAAGGTGGACGCCATGAGCAGCGCCCCGACCCCCCGCCCCCGCAGCCGCCGCGAGCGCCCGGCCAAGCCCGCTCTCACCTACGAGGGCATCGTCGCGGCGGCGGTCCGGATCCTGGAGGCCGAGGGGCTGCAACGGGTCACCATGCGCCGCCTCGCCCAGGAGCTCGACACCGGGCCGGCCTCGCTCTACGTGTACGTCGCCAGCACGGCCGAGTTGCACGCGGCGATCCTGGAGGAGTTCCTCGGTGCCGTCGACCTCGCCCCGGTCGGAGAGGCCGGCGACTGGCGCGAGCGCCTGGCCGGCGTCCTGGGTTCGTACACCGAGGTGCTGTTCCGGCATCCGGCGCTCGCCCACACCGCGCTCGTCACCCGGCCCTCGGGGCCGCACTACCTCGCCGTCGTCGAGGCGGTCCTCACGCTGCTGCACGAGGGCGGCGTGCCGGACGGGCAGGCGGCCTGGGGCGTGGACATCCTGCTGCTCGTGGCCACGGCGACGGCGGCGGAACAGTCCACCCGCGACGCCTCCCCGGCCGCCGACGCCGAGCAGGGCGCCCTGGCCGAGGCGCTGCGCGGCGCCACCGCCCACCCGCGCATCGCCGCCCTCGGCACCGACCTGCTGTCCGGTTCCCCCGAGGAGCGGCTCGCCTGGGCCTTCCGCATGGTGATCAACGGGACGCTGGGCACACCGCGCTAGCGGGGTGCCGCGTCGGCCGCCCAGGCGCGCGGCGATGCTCGGGCACGGCCGAGCGGCCGGGTCGTCCCGGAGGAACCCGGTGCGCCGGCCGCGGCCCCCGGCCTCCTCAGCCCGCCCATCCGGGCTCGGGCTGCAGATAGGTCGTCAGCAGGCGGCGCTGGGCGTCCGTGAGGCGCCGAGGCCGGTTGCGGACGGTGTCCCAGCACACGGACACGATGCCGGCGGTGGCCACCGGGCGCTCCTCGCTGCCGACCCGGACGTGGAGTTCCGTCGCGGCCGGCCGGATGCGCAGAATGCGCAAGTACGTCCTCAGCGGTGCTTCCTGCCACCGCACGGGCGCCAGGTAGTCGATGCGCTGACGCACGGTGAGATAGACGAGCTGCCGGTCGACGACCTCGCGCTCCGTGGTCATGGCCGCGATCTCCCTGATCAGTGCGGCGCGGGTTTCCTCGACGTAGGAGGCAATGGCCGCGTCGCTGACGATTCCGTGCGCATTGATGTCAGACCATCGGACGGTCGCACTGTACGTGAACGATCTCAACGAGTTTTCCGTTCGCTATCGGCCAGCCTCGGGGATTCGAAGCTTCCGGCCGGTTAGAGTCCTTCCCCGCGGAACCTACCCAGTGAGGATGCGTGTGGCTGCACAAGACGGTGAGCCGATCCGCCTGGCGGTAAAGGATCTGGCCCAATTCCTCGGCACGGACATCGAGGACCCCGGCTTTCTCGCTGACCCCTACCGCTGCCTGACGCCCGCGGTGCGCGCGCGGCCGGTACACCGTCTGCCCGGCGGTGCCCTGGCCGTCCTGGGCCATGCCGCCTGCTCCCAGGTGCTGCGCGACGCCCGGTTCGGCCACGGGGCCGGCGAACTGTACGAGCTGACCCTGCTGGGGCTGCCGGCGCGATCGTTCCTCCAGCTGGACCCCCCGGGCCACACGCGGCTGCGGAGCCAGGTCGCCCGGCACTTCAGCGTGCGGCGGGTGCAGGATCTGGCTCAAGGCGTCGCCGCTCACAGCCGTACGCTGGTGGGCAGGTGCCGGAAGGGCCCGGGGGACTTCGTGGTGGACATCGCCGAGCCGTTGGCGATGTCGGTCATCAGCGACGTCCTGGGGGTCTCGGACGAGGACCGCGCCGGTTTCCAGCGGGACGCCCGCCTGGTCATCCAGGGTCTGGACCAGCCGGCCCGCGTGACCGACGAACGGGCCACCGCCCAGGCGCGCTTCCGTTTCGTGCGCTACTTCCACCGGCAGGTGAAGGCACGGCGGGACGTGCCCCGGGACGACCTGGTGAGCACGCTGCTGCACCGGCCCGACGGTGCGCTGGCCGAGGTCCGTGAGGTCGTCACCACGTGCAGTCTGCTGTTGAGCGCCGGATACGACACGACGGTCAGCCTGCTCTCGCACGCGGTGGCGGAGCTGGGCGGCGACCGCTCCGGGCGGGGGTGGGAGCTGGCTCGGAATCCTCGGACGGTCGACGCGGTCGTGGAGGAGGTGCTGCGACTGCAGTCTCCGGTGCAGATCGCTGCACGGGCCGCGGTGCAGGACACCGTTCTGGACGGGGTGGCGGTGCCGCGCGGCACGATCGTGCTGCCCCTGCTGGCGGCCGCCAACCGCGACCCGGCCGTCTTCGAGGACCCGGACGCCTTCCGGCCCGAGCGCCACCTCGCCCCGGCCGACCCGAGCCGGGCCGAACCTCGACACCTGGCCTTCGGAGCGGGAGCCCACTTCTGTCTGGGAGCGGCGCTGGCCCGGCTGACCGCCCAGAGCCTGCTGTCCATCCTGGCCGCCTCTCCGCCACGGCTGCGGGACGAGGCCCGCACCTACCAGGACAACGTCGCCGTCCGAGGCCTGCGCGGTCTGCCGGTCACCTGGCCCGACCGTGCCGCGGACGCGCCGCAGGTGGCCTCCTCGCCCACCGCGCCCGCCTACGCCACACCTTCATGTCCCGCCACCACCGAACAAGGGAGCCCCCGATGACCAGCAGCCTCTTCCCGGAACTGGCCGACGAACTGGTGAAGTCGTTCAACGTCGACCGTGAGACCGTCACCGAGAGCGCGACGATCGAAGACCTCGGCCTGGACTCGCTGGCGCTGATGGAACTGATCACCCGCTACGAGGACGAGTACGACGTGGAACTGATGGCCGCCGCGGAGGGCCAACTCGGCACCACCTCCACGCTCGCCGACATCTGCGCCGTACTCGAGAAAGTCCTGCCCGGTGCCTGCACGGACGCCGAGCCCGCCGGTGACCCCGTATGAGCGAGCCCGTGGCCGTGACCGGCATGGGTCTGCTGACGCCTGCCGGTTCCGGGGAGGAGGCGTTGTGGGACTGCCTGTGTCAGGGCAGGTCCACCGCGGCGCCCGATCCCGCACTCAAGGGCATGCCGGTCGACTTCTCCTGCCAGGTCCCCGGCTTCGATCCCGCCGGGGTGAAGACGATCTCCTGGCGCACCAACCGCTTCATCCAGTTGGCGGTGGTCGCGGCCCGGATGGCGATGGCCGACTCGGCCCTGACCCCCGACTCCTTCGACCAACGGCGGGTCGGCGTCGTCATGGGCGTCGGCGCCGCCAGCATGGAGCACTGGCCCGGGGAGACGCAGAAGCTGCTGCGCGGCCGGCTGCGGACCGTCTCGCCGCTGTCCCTGCCGCGCTCCATCCCCAACATGGCCGCCGGCGAGATCGCGTTGGACCTCGGCGTCACCGGCCCGAACCTGGCCGTCTCCACCGCCTGCGCCTCGGGCGCCACGGCCCTGGGAGTGGCCAAGGACCTGCTGGCCGCCGACCGCTGCGACGTCGTCCTGGCCGGCGGGGCCGAGTCCCCCCGGGCGTCGGAGATGGTGGCCCTGTGCTTCGCCCGGATGTCCGTGCTGTCGCGGCGCTGCACGGACCCCGTGCGTGCTTCGCGCCCCTTCGACGCGGAGCGGGACGGCTTCGTGCTGGGCGAGGGAGCAGCGGTCATGGTGCTGGAGAAGGCCGCTCACGCCCGGGCCCGCAAGGCGCGGGTACGGGCCTGGCTGTCCGGTTACGGAGCCTCCGCCGATGCCCACCACCCCACGACGCCCGACCCCGAGGGCAAGGGCGCCACCGCCGCCATCGACGCCGCGCTGAACGAGGCGGGCCTGCGTCACGACGACATCGACCACATCAACGCCCACGGGTCCTCCACCGACCTCAACGACCTGTACGAAGCCGCCACCTTGAGCCGCGTCTTCGAACACCCCCCGCCGGTCACCGCCAACAAGGGCGCGCTCGGCCACGGGATCGGCGCCGCCGGAGCCATCGAGGCCGCCTGCAGCGTCCTGACGCTCCAGCACCAACTCATCCCGCCGGTGGCGAACTTCACCCGCCCCGACCCGCGCATCGACCTGGACATCGTCGCCGACGCGCCCCGCCCGCACCGGGTGGAAGCGGTGCTGAGCAACTCCTTCGGCTTCGGCGGGCAGAACGCGGTGCTCGTCTTCACCCGCGCCTGAGGCCGGTCCGACGGTTCCCTCCGGGCGCGCCGCGCTGGGCCACCCCCTGTGCCGCGGCCCAGCACGGCACAGGTGCCACCGCCTTCCAGCTCTCAGGGAGAGATCATGTGTGGAATCACCGGGTGGGTCTCCTACGACCAGGACCTGACGGGCGGACGACAGCGCGCCGCCCTGACCGCGATGACGGCGACCATGAGCTGCCGGGGCCCGGACGCCGAGGGCCAGTGGGTCAGCCGCCATGCGGCGCTCGGGCACCGGCGCCTGGCGGTGATCGACCTGCCCGGCGGCGCCCAGCCCATGACCGTCACCGAGGACGACCACACCCTGGCCGCGCTGACGTTCAGCGGCGAGATCTACAACTACCGCGAACTGCGCGACGAACTCCGCGGCCTCGGCCACCACTTCCGCACCGCCAGCGACACCGAGGTCGTCCTGCACGCCTACCTGGCCTGGGGGCCGGCCTTCGCCGGCCGGCTGAACGGCATGTTCGCCCTGGCGCTGTGGGACCCTCGGACCCAGGAACTGCTCCTGGTGCGCGACCGCGTCGGCATCAAGCCCCTGTACTACTGCCGGCTGGGCAACTCGCTGCTGTTCGCCTCGGAGCCCAAGGCACTGTTGGCCCACCCCGACACCAGCGCGTCCGTCGACGTCGACGGGCTGCGCGAACTGCTGTCGCTGGCCAGAACTCCCGGTCACGCCGTCTACGCCGGCCTCGGCGAAGTACGACCCGGCCACGTCACCACCTTCGGCCGCCGCGGCATCGCCACCACCCGCTACTGGGCCCTGGAAGCACGACCGCACACCGACGACCTCGCCACCACCGTCTCCACCGTGCGCGGCCTGCTGGAGCAGACCGTCGCCCGGCAGAGCCACGCCGACGTCCCCCTGTGCACGCTGCTGTCAGGCGGCCTGGACTCCAGCGCCATCACCGCCCTGGCCGCCCGCGCCGCCCGCAACACCAGCGGCAACCACAGCACCCGCGAACCGGTGCGTTCCTTCTCCGTCGCCTTCGACAACCACGAACGCGACTTCACCCCCGACCTCATGCACGTCGACTGCGACGAACCGTTCGTACGGGCCGTGGCCGAGCACGTCGCGACGGACCACACCGACATCAGGATCGCCACCAGCGGGCTGCTGAACGCCGCCAACCGCCGGGCCGCGCTGCGCGCTCGCGACCTCCCCTCGGGCCTCGGCGACTTCGACATCTCCGCCCTGTTGCTCTTCGAGGCGGTGCGGCGGCACTCCACCGTCGCCCTGTCCGGCGAAGGAGCCGACGAACTGTTCGGCGGCTACTTCTGGTTCCACGACCCGCAGACCGTCCAGGCCGACACCTTCCCCTGGCGCGCGGCCATCGACGTCTACACCCAGGCCGGTTTCGGCGACGCCCCCATGAGCACCCGCCTCCTGGACCCGGACCTCGTCCGCGCTCTGGACCTGCCCGGGTACCGGCACGAAAGCTACCGCCGGGCACTGGCCGACGTACCCCACGTCGAGCACGCCGACCCGGTCGAACGCCGGATGCGTGAAGTCGTCCACCTGCACCTGACCCGCTTCCTGCCCATGCTCCTCGACCGCAAGGACCGCATGAGCATGGCCACCGGCCTCGAAGTGCGCGTCCCCTTCTGCGACCACGAGCTGATCCAGTACGTCTTCAACACCCCCTGGAGCATGAAGACCTTCGACGGCCAGGAGAAGAGCCTGCTGCGCGCCGCCGTCGCCGACCTGCTGCCCGAAGCCGTCCGCACGCGCCCCAAGAACCCCTACCCCACCATCCAGGACCCGCAGTACACCGCAACCCTGCGCGGCGCCCTCGCCGCCCTCGCGGACGACCACACCGCGCCGGTACACGCCCTGCTGGACACGACGGCCGTCAAGGAGGCCCTCGCGCCCGACACCGACCCCAAGGACGTTCGCTACGCCACGGAACTCGTCCTCGATCTCGACACCTGGCTGAAGACCTACGACGTCCGCCTGGACCTGCCGTGAGGAGTCTCCCGGGCGTGAGCGGGCCGGCGGTCCCCGGCAGGACGCCGCCCCTCGCCCCGTCATGACCTTCTGGTCGAGAGGCACAGCCACGGCGGTACTGCTGCTCGCCCTCGCGACGGCGGCCCTGGCCGCCTGGCAGGCGAAACCCGCTGCCGACCGCTTCAGCACGGAGGGCACACTCGCCGTCGCCACGCCCGCCGCGCGCGCTCGGCTCCAGGCCGACCGGATGGGGATTCCCCGCCCCGACCTGGTGCTCCTGGTGTCGGACCCGGCCGGTGCCCGGCTCGACGACCCGCGGCTGCAGCAGCGGGTCGCCGCCCTCACCCGCGTCGTCGCCGGCGACCACGGTGTCGAGGTGGCACTCTCCCCAGCCCCCGGCGACGAGCCGTCGCTGCTCTCCCGGGACGGCACCACCGCCATGGTCCAGGCGCAGCTGCGCGGCGCGCCGCGCGAACGCGCACGGAGCGCCGAGCGCATCCTCTCCACGGTGCGGGCCGCGGAATCCGGGCTGACGGTGCGGGCGGGGGGCCAGTCCTGGACGACCGCGGTCATCGACCGCCGGGTGACGGCGGACCTCCTGCGGACCGATCTGGTGGCCGCCCCCGCCATCGCCCTGCTGCTCGTCTTCCTCTACGGGTCCCTCGTGTTCGCGCTGCTGCCCGTGCTGGTGGCCGCCTTCTCCGTGCTCTGCGCCGTTCCCGTCCTGGGGATGCTGGCCCAGCGAACCGACATCTCCCAGTTCGCGGTCAACGCCGCCAGCGCCGTGGGCTTCGCCCTCGCCGTCGACTACACCCTCTTCGTCCTCGCCCGGTACCGCGAACACCTCGCCCGCCACGACTGCCGCGCCGAAGCCCTCAGAGTCGCCCTGCGGACCAGCGGTCGCACCGTCATCTTCTCGGCTGCCACCGTCACATCAGCGCTGGTGACCGTGATGGTCGTCCCGATCCCCCTGCTCCGGGCGCTGGCCCTCGCGGTGATCACCGTCACCCTCCTGTCCGCGGCCGCGGCGTGGACCATCCTGCCCGCGTGCCTGGTCGTTCTCGGACGTCACGCCGAACAACTGGACCCGCTACGCCGGTGGCGGCGCCACCGACTCGGCCAGCCGAGCCGAACGTGGCGAGCCGTCGCCCACCGCGTGAGCACCCGGCCCCTCCCCTCAGGCATCGCGGCGCTGGTACTCCTGGCGGCCTGCGCCCTGCCGGCCCTGCACGTGCGACTCGGCGCGACCGACGAACGGAACCTTCCCCGCGGCGAATCGGCCGCCATCGCAGGTCGACAACAGCGCGACGAATTCGCCTTCCCGCCGGAGCGCTTGCTCACCGTCATCGTGGACACGGAACGGGCGGCGCTCTCCGACTACCAGGCCCGGATCGGCGCCCTGCCGCACGTCACCGGCGTCCTCCCGCTGGCCACGCACGTGCCGAGCGGTCCCGCGACGACCGCCCTGGTGGTGGCCAGTGACGCGGCCCCCGACACGCCGGCCGCGGCTTCCCTGGTGCGGGCCCTGCGCGGCACCGCACCGTCCGGCCAGGTCCTCGTCGCCGGACGCGCCGCGGACATCACCGACACCGTCGAAGCTGTCCGCAGGACGCTGCCCCAGGTCGGAATCCTCATGGCGGCCGCGCTCGGCGTCCTCCTGACCCTGTACACGCGCAGCGTCGTCGCACCCGTCAAGGCCATCGCCGTCGGCCTGGCCACCATGGGCGCCAGTCTCGGTGCCCTCGTCGCCGTCTTCCAGGACGGCCACGGCCGCGCCTTCCTGGGCCACTTCACCCTGACCGGCAGGCTGGACTGTTCGGTCGTGCTCTTCGTCCTCGCCCTCGCCCTGGCGATCTCCCTGGACTACGAGGTCTTCCTCCTCGGACGCATCAAGGAGGAGTACGACCGGACCGGCGACAACCGGGCCTCGATCGTGCAGGGCATCTCCCACACCGGCCGCCTGATGACCTCGGCCGCCGTGTCGGTGGCCATCCCCACCACCGCCCTCGCGGCGACCGGCGTCACCTCGCTGAAGCTCATCGGTCTGGGCATCGCCGTCACGGTCGTCATCGACGCCGTCCTCGTACGCGGTGTCCTGGTCCCCGCCGTCATGGCCGGGCTCGGTTCCCTCAACTGGTGGAACCCGGTCCCCCGGGTGCGCGGAGCCGGTCCGGAGAGCAACCCCGCCCCCGCGCAGCTGGAGATCGGCCGCCAGGGGTGACGACCCGCCACCCCGCCGGGCACCGTCTCAGCCGCCGAGACCGATATCGGCGAAGGGCGCCGACGTCAGGCCGAGCGGTCCCCCGAAGGGGGAGTTCAAGGCGTAGATGAGGACCACCATGAACGCGATGAGGCTGGTGAAGCCCGCTGCCAGGACCAGATGGGTGCGGGTGCGCTCGATCCCGAAGAGGAACATCAGGCTCAGAGTGAGCGCACCGCCGGCGAGCAGACCGAACCACATGACGCCTGACATGCCCCGGCGTCCGTCCGCCTCGCGACCGTGGCGGGCCTGGTACGCGGCCGAGATCTGCCCGAACGCCAGCTGGTCCACCTGCTGTTGCGCGTTGGTGCTGGGCTCGAAGGACGCCCACGCGTTCTGCACATCGTGCAGCAGCGTCCAGCCGTGCGCGCCGAGCGGCTTGCGCCGCTCCATCAGCGGCCACTCCTCGTCCCGGACGTAGGCGGCGTAGGTCACCGCCGCCGAGCGGGCCCGCTGGGCGTCGGCGGGTGGCAGCCCGTCGGCGAGCAGATACGTCTGCTGCAGTGCCCCCGCCTCGGCGGTGATGTTGGTATCGGCGTCGTCCTTGGCCTCCCACACCGAAACCAGCGCGACGCCCAGCACCAAGGCGTACAACACGCCGACCATCATCGTCAGGTACTCGGCCGTGTCGTCGCGCGCCTCGTCCTCCGAGGCCGCCGACCGCCTGGACTTACGGCTGTTGAGGAGGGCAGCGCCCCCGGCGACGACGACGACCCCGGCGATGATGCCGATCACTCCGATTACTTGTTCCACGGCGCCCTTCAGCTTTCGTCGGTGCGGCGGTCTGCCCTACGACGACGCCACGCGATGGCTCCGGCGACGATCGCGGGGACGAACAGGAGCATGAAGAACAGCAGAAAGTTGCGCGACAGTGGCGCGTTGCCGTGGCCGAAGCGGCCGGAGTGCAGCAGGGGTGACGACACGTGGCCTCCCCCGGCGTGGGGTGAAGGGGAGCCGGAGGGTTTGGGGGAGGCGCTGCTCGAGCCGCTCGGCGAGCTCTTCACGGGCTTGCGCCCGTTGCCCGACGCCCCGGCACCGGGGGCACCGGCACCGGGGGCCCCAGCTCCGGGTGCCCCAGCTCCGGGTGCCCCGGGCGCCCCGGCGGCGGGGGCACCGGGCGCCCCGGCCCCCGCGCCGCCTCCGGGTGCTCCGGGGGCGCCTGCCCCTGCTCCGCCTCCGGGTGCTCCGGGCGCCCCTGCTCCGGGCGCCCCTGCGCCGCCCGCGGGAGCCCCGCCCGCAGCTGCTCCGGGTGCAGGCGCCCCGCCCGCGGCTGCGCCAGGTCCGGGAGCCCCTGGTGCAGGCGCTCCGGGTCCGGGCGCCCCAGGTGCGGGAGCCCCGGGTCCGGGAGCCCCGGGCGCGGGCGCCCCAGGTCCGGGAGCCCCGGGCGCGGGCGCCCCAGGTGCGGGCGCTCCGGGTCCGGGAGCCCCAGGTGCGGGAGCCCCGGGTGCAGGCGCCCCGGGCACCCGAGCACCAGGAGCCGGAGCGGCGGGAGCGGGGGCGCCAGGAGCCGGAGCACCGGGCGCAGGAGCGCCAGGAGCCGGAGGACCAGGAGGAGCACCGGGCGCAGGAGGACCGGGAGGAGCACCGGGCGCAGGAGGACCAGGAGGAGCACCGGGCGCAGGAGGACCAGGAGGAGCACCGGGCGCAGGAGGACCAGGAGGAGCACCGGGA
>NZ_JBVHXY010000016.1:67739-126907 GCF_055569215.1 Kitasatospora sp. NPDC029312
AGGAGGAGCACCGGGCGCAGGAGGACCAGGAGGAGCACCGGGCGCAGGAGGACCAGGAGGAGCACCGGGCGCAGGAGGACCAGGAGGAGCACCGGGCGCAGGAGGACCAGGAGGAGCACCGGGAGCGGGAGGACCAGGAGGAGCACCGGGTCCGCACGCGAATGCTCCGGGCGCTGCGAGAGCAGACACCCTTGCTCCGGGCGCCCCGGTTGCCGGAGTGGCTGCTCCTGTCCGGACCGGTCCCCCACCCGGGCTGGGCCCCGGGCCGGCGGCCACGCCGGTGTAACCCGAGTACGCCGAGCTGGTGACGGTGCCGTGGCCGTTGGCCGTCGCTCCCCGGGCGGTGGCCAGGCCCGTGTGTTCACCGGGCAGGGCACGCAGGGTCGCCGTGCAGACGATGGTGGTCACCGGACGAAGCCGAGGGATGTTTCCAGTGCCGTCGCCCGGGCAACGAGGCTCGGTCCCAGGAGCGAGGGTGTCGGTGATCCGCACGTCCGTCACCGGGATTTCACCGTCGTTGCGGAGTTGGTAGCTCACCCGCACTTCGCCGCCGGTCTTCACCTCCGGGGCGCCGGAGCGGCCGTCGACCGTCACCGACAGCACCAACTCACCGGTTCTCGGGTCACCGGGCGGAAGGCCGGCGACCGCGGCGGCCAGCGGCAGACTAGCGACCGACCCCACCAGCACCAGGCCGGCGACAGCCGTACAGAAGGACAGTTTCCAGCCAGGCATATGATCTAGTTACGGCCCGGGGACGGTTCGTGGCCTTCCGACACGCCTTTCGACGGCGATTGTTCCGCACTGATCACACGACAGGGGTAACGGCGACGGCAGCCACTCGGCCCGTCGCTCAGGTACCCCCGCCGGGGAAGGCCGTGTAGCCGAAGCCGGGCGTGGCCGGCTGCCCGTGTTCAGGCCGCGCCGCGGAAGACGTAGGCCGTCATCCGAGCGGTGACCGGCCCTGGGCCGAGCCGGGCCGTCACCTCCTCGATGACGGTGGCCAGGACGGCCGGCCCGTCGCCGCGCTCCTCGACGGCGGTGCGCACCGGTGTGCCGGTGAGGAACCCGGCGGCCACGTCGGCGGCCGACGCCGCCCGGCCCTCCAGCGTCAGCTCCAGTTGCTCCTCGACGGCGAACCCGGCGGCCGCCAGGTCGGCGGCCACGACGGCGGGGTCGGCGTAGCCGTGCGGGACGGTCGGGAGGAACTGCGGCGCGTCGGCAGGGAAGGCCCGCTCCAGTCCGGCCTGCACGGCGGCGTCGAAGGCGTGCCGGCTCAGTGGGCCCCAGGTGTTGAACAGGAACCGCCCGCCCGGCGCCAGCACCCGGCGGATCTCGGTGAACGCGGCGACCCGGTCGGGGAAGAACATCACGCCGAACTGGCAGACCACCAGGTCGAAGCCGCCGTCCGGGAACGGCAGCCACTGTGCGTCGGCCTGCCGCCACTGCGCGCCCGGGGCTCGGGCCGACCCGAAGGCGACCATGGCCTCGTTCAGGTCGGTGGCCGTCACTTCGGCCGCCGGCGCCGCTGCGAGCAGCTCCGACGTCAACACGCCGGTTCCCGCGGCCAGTTCGAGGATCCGCCGGGGGCCGAGGGCCGCCGCCCGGGCGGCCAGGTCCTCGGCGAAGGGCCGGAAGAGCACCGGCACGAGGTATTGCTCGTAGGCCGCCGGCATGGACTCGGCCCACCGCCGGTCATCGTCGATTCCCGTCACCCGCAGAACGGTAGCGGCGCCTCGGGGAGCCGCCGGCTCCGCCGCGCCGCGGTGGTCGAGGCCGTCAGCCGTACCGGGTCCGCCCGGTCAGGCACGTGAAACCGTCCAGGACGCGCGGGCGTTGAGGTGTTCCGCGGTGGACAGGGCGAGCCGCTTGTCGTGCTGGGAGATTCCCATCGCCTCCGTATCGGGCAGTTCGGCACAGCATGGTGCCGCGGAATGCGCGGCGAGGACGAGGAACGAGGCGAGGCTCACCGCCGCCGGGCCATGACCGTGTCGAGGCTCAGCCCTTGCGGATGAATTCCATGATCCAGTTCGTCACCCACGTGCGTTCGCCGTCCACGGAGAAGGACTGCTCCCAGCGGGCGGTCCTGTCGGTGATGCCCGACCACAGGAACCGCACGCGTCCACCATGCGGTAGAAGTCGGTGAGGAAACGGCCGACCAGCCGGGTCTGGGCGGCGCGTTCGGGGAAGAGGGCCTGGCCGGCGAGGTGGGCGCGGGCGGTGGCGAGGTTCTCGTCGTTGCGTTCGCGGGCCCAGGTGCGCGCCGCGCGCAGGGTGGCCAGGGTGTCGTCGCGGGTTCCGTTCTCCGCGAAGAAGATCTTGAGGAGTTGCTCGGAGTGCTCCTCGACTCCGCGGCCTGGCTGGTCACCGCCCAGCGGCAGGGCGACCCGGCCGGACGGCCGCCGCCACCGCGCGGAGTGCGGACGGCGCCCTGGTACGTCCGCCTTACGGATTGCTGACGCCCTCCCGCCGTAGCGCTCCGCCGTGCTGCTCGGGCGGTAGCGTCGCCGGTCATGAGGATTCTGGTCACCGGCGGCGCCGGGTTCATCGGTTCGGCGGTCGTGCGTGCTCTGGTGGCGGCGGGCCACGAGGTGCGGGTGCTGGACGCGCTGCTGTCCGCGGTCCACCCTTCGGGGTCGGTGCCCGACCTGCCGGCCGGCGTCGCGTTCCGGCACGGCGACGTACGGGACGTGACGGCGGTGGAGCGCTCGCTGGCCGGGGTGGACGCGGTCTGCCACCAGGCGGCGATGGTGGGCCTCGGTCTCGATCTGGACGACGCGCCCGAGTACGTCGGCTGCAACGACCTCGGGACGGCGGTGCTGCTCTCCGCGATGGCGCGCGCCGGGGTGCGGCACCTGGTGCTGGCCGGGTCGATGGTGGTGTACGGCGAGGGCCGGTACGAGTGTCCGGAGCACGGGGGCGTGGCGCCCGGTCCGCGGCGCCCGGCCGATCTCGACGCGGGCCGGTTCGAACCGCCCTGCCCGGTGTGCGGTGCCCCGCTCCGGCCGGGTCTGGTGGCGGAGGACGCGCCGGGCGATCCGCGCAACGTGTACGCCGCGACGAAGCTCGCCCAGGAGCACCTGGCCGCCGCCTGGGCGCGCGCGTGCGGCGGGTCGGTCCTGACGCTGCGGTACCACAACGTGTACGGCCCGGGAATGCCGCGCGACACCCCGTACGCCGGGGTGGCCTCGCTGTTCCGTTCGGCGCTCGCCCGCGGCGAGGCTCCCCGGGTGTTCGAGGACGGCGGCCAGCGCCGGGACTTCGTCCATGTCGACGATGTCGCGGCGGCGAACCTGGCCGCTGTGGAGGACGTCCGCGGCCGGATGCCCGGCCGTGCCCGGGCGTACAACGTCGGCAGCGGGGAGGTGCGCACGGTCGGCGAGATGGCCCGGGCGCTGGCCGACGCCTACGGCGGACCGGCCCCGGTGGTGACCGGGCAGTACCGGCTCGGGGACGTCCGGCACATCACCGCCGATTCCGCGCGGCTGCGGGCCGAGTTGGGGTGGCGGGCGCGGGTGCCGTTCCGTGCGGGGATGGCGGAGTTCGCCGCCGCGCCCCTGCGGGCCTGAGGGTCCGAAGCTCTGTCGCGGAGGGGAGGGCCCGGCGCCCGGTCAGCCGCGCGCCGCGGGGAGCGCGATCTCGAAGCAGCAGCCTCCGGCGACGTTGCGCACCTCGGCCCGGCCGGAGTGGGCCTCGACGATGCCGCGGACGATGGCCAGTCCGAGCCCGGCTCCGCTGTCCCCGTCCCCGCCGCCACCGGGATCGCGCCGGGGCGTCCGGGCGGTGCTGCCCCGCCAGCCGGTCTCGAAGACGCGGGAGAGGTCCTGCTCCGGGATGCCTCCGCAGCCGTCGGTGACGGAGAGGACGACCTCGTCCACCTCTCGGCGGGCCGACACCGCGACGACTCCGTCCTCGGGCGTCGAGCGGATCGCGTTGACGAGGAGGTTGCCGAGCACCCGGGTGATCTCGCGGCTGTCCACCTCCACCGGCTCGGCGGCGACCTGACGGCCCTCCAGGCGGACGCCGCGCTGGCGGGCCAGCGGGTGGGCGCCGGCCAGTGCGTCGTCGACCAGGTCGTAGACGGACACCCTGGACACCGAGAGGGAGAGTGCCCCGGCCTGGATGCGGGAGAGTTCGAAGAGGTCGTCGACCATCCCGGTGAGCCGCTCCACCTCGGTGCGGATCCGCTTGAGGTAGTGCTCCGGCTCGTCGACCACTCCGTCCTCCAGGGCCTCGGCCATGGCGCGCAGCCCGGCGAGCGGGGTGCGCAGGTCGTGGGAGATCCAGGCGATCAGCTCGCGCCGCGAGGCGTCCAGCATCTGCTCCCGCGCGCGCGACTCGGCGAGCCGGGCGCTGGTGGCGGCGAGTTCCTCGCTGAGCTGGGCCAGTTCGAGCCCCAGGGGGTGCCGCGGTGCGGTGAAGCCGGCGTCGCTGCCGACGGTCCGGGCGGCCGCGGTCAGGGCACGGCTCCCGGCCACCACCTGGCGTCCGAGCAGTGCGGCCGTGAGCAGCGAGACCACGGAGGCCATGCCGAGCACGGTTATCACCACGCCGAGGTCGTGGCCGGACAGGAACATCGCCTGGGCGACGGCGAGCGTCCCGGAGGTGACGGCGAGGACGGTGACGACGGCGACGCAGAAGAGCGAGAGCGCCATCGAACGGCGGCGCAGCAGCCGGACGGCCAGCCAGCCGAGCAGGCCGGCGCCCGTCGCGCCGAGCCCCGCGAACAGGGCGATCAGCAACAGGTCCTTCACTTCTGGCCGTTCTGCTCGTCCGTCACGGGGTCGTAGCGGTATCCGACGCCCCAGACGGTGGTGATCAGTCGGGGTGCGGCGGGGTCGTCCTCGATCTTCTCACGCAGTCGACGGACGTGGACGGTGACGGTGGACAGGTCGCCGAAGTCCCAGCCCCAGACCCGCTGCATCAGCTCTTGGCGGGAGAAGACCGTGCCGGGGTGCCGGAGGAGGAACGCGAGCAGGTCGAACTCCCTGAGCGTCAGCGCGAGTTCGTGCCCGCCGCGGCCGGCCCGGCGGGCCTGCGGGTCCAGCGTGATGTCCCCGGACGCCAACGGCCCGGGAGTGGGCGCCGTGGGAGCCGTACCACGGGAGCGGCGCAGCACGGACTGGACGCGCAGGACGAGTTCCCTCGGGCTGAAGGGCTTGGTGACGTAGTCGTCCGCGCCCAGTTCCAGGCCCAGGATGCGGTCCGCCTCGTCGCCCTTGGCGGTCAGCATGACCACCGGGAGGTCGGCACCGCCCTCGGAGGCGCGCAGCCTGCGCAGGATCTCCAGACCGTCGATCCCGGGAAGCATCAGGTCCAGGATCAGGAGGTCGGGACGGTGGGCGCGGGCCAGGTCGAGGCCCTGGTCGCCGTCGCAGGCCCGGTCGACCCGGTGGCCGGCCCGGGTGAGGTAGCCGGCGACGACCTCGCCCACGGTGAGGTCGTCGTCGATCACCAGGATGCGGGCGGGATCCGGTGGTGCGGCGGAAGCGAGGCTGTCGGTCACCTCGCCGAGGATACGAGGCGCGGGCGAGGTGGGTGCCGCGCCGGGGACCGATGTTCGTGTTCCGTAAGGTCGCGGCTCCGGCGCCACGCGGTCGGCACAACGCGGCTTCGACGGAACTCGGCCAGGGGGAGCGCGGCTCCGGCGGAACGCGGGTGCCGCCGCCGACGGGCCGACGTACGACTTCCGTAAGGGCGCGGTTCGGCCGCCACGGGCCCGCCCGCGCTTAGCGTGGCCGACGTGATCTCTCCGACTCCCACTCCCTCATCGCCGTGCGCCGATCTGGTCCTGCCGTGCCTCGACGAGGCCGAGGCCCTGCCCTGGGTGCTGGACCGCGTGCCCGCGGGCTGGCGGGCGATCGTCGTCGACAACGGCTCTCGTGACGGCTCGGCCGAGCTGGCGCGCTCGCTGGGTGCGATGGTCGTCGAGGAGCCGCGGCGCGGCTTCGGCGCCGCGTGCCACGCCGGGCTGCTCGCCGCGACCGCCGAGCTGGTCTGCTTCATGGACTGCGACGGCTCGCTGGATCCCGCCCAGCTGCCGCGGGTCGCCGCGCCCGTCCTCGCCGGCTCGGCGGACCTGGTGCTCGGCCGGCGCCGCCCGGCGACCGCCGGGGCGTGGCCGCTGCACGCCCGGCTGGCCAACGCGGCCCTGGCCGGCCGGCTGCGGGCGAGGACGGGGGCCCCGCTGCACGATCTCGGGCCGATGCGGGCCGCTCGCCGTGACCGGCTGCTGGCCCTAGGCCTGGGCGACCGCCGCTCCGGCTACCCCCTGGAGATGGTGCTCGCCGCGTCGGCGGCCGGGATGCGGATCGCCGAGACGCCCGTCGACTACCTGCCGCGCACCGGGCGTTCGAAGGTCACCGGTACCGTGCGCGGCACCCGGCAGGCCGTCCGCGACATGCGGGCCGTGCTGGCCGCGCCGCCGCCGACCCTGCTGGTGATCGCCAAGTCGCCGGTCCCCGGGCGGGTCAAGACCCGCCTCACCCCGCCCTGCACTCCCGAGCAGGCGGCAGCGCTGGCGGAGGCAGCCCTCACCGACACCCTCGCCACCCTCGCACAGGTGCCGGCCGGCCGGCGGCTGCTCGTCCTGGAGGGTGATCCCGGCGCCTGGCTGCCGCCCGGCTGGCAGGTCGTGCCGCAGGCGGACGGCGGGCTGGACGCCCGGCTCGCGGCCGCCTTCTCGGACGCCGCCCGGATCGCCCCGGACGCGCCCGCCCTGCTGGTCGGCATGGACACCCCGCAGGTGGACGCCGCGCTCCTCGCCGGCGCCCTGTCGCCCGCCCGTCGCACGGGCGTCGACGCCTGGTACGGCGCGGCCGCCGACGGCGGGTTCTGGGCGCTCGGGCTGGCCAGGCCCACCGAGCGACTGGCCCGGCGGCTGCTGCTGGGCCTGCCGATGTCCACGCCGGACACCGGACGGGCCCTGCTCGCCCGGCTCGTGGCGGAGAACCTGGTGATCAGCCACCTGCCGGTGGTCACGGACGTGGACACCGTCCGGGACGCGCGTCAGGTCGCCGCCGAGGCTCCGGGCAGCAGGTTCGCGGCATGCCTCCGGTCGATCGAGACCGCCGCCCGGGAGGTGACGGGGTGACCGTCGCCGCCGAGGCGTGGGTGGACGACCCGTTCGCCGAGGCCGTACGCGCCGGCCGGGGCCCGCTGTGGCTGCGGCGCGAGGACGGCCGCCGGATCCCGCTCGACGTCGAACGCTGGTGCGCGCCGCCCGCGGGGGCCGATCACGGGCTGCTGCTGCGCTGCACCCGGCTGGCCGCGCCGGTGGTGGACCTCGGGTGCGGACCCGGCCGGCTCGTCGCGGCCCTGTTGGGCCTCGGCGTGCCGGCCCTGGGGGTCGACGTCACCGGAGCGGCCGTGGCGCGCACCAGGAGCCTCGGCGGGCCGGCCCTGCGCCGGTCGGTCTTCGACCGGCTCCCCGCCGAGGGCCGCTGGGGCGGCGCGCTGCTGGCCGACGGCAACCTCGGCATCGGCGGCGACCCGGGGCTCCTGCTCGGCCGGAGCGCCGAGATCCTGGCCCCGGGGGGCGCGCTGCTGGTCGAGGTGGAGCCGGCGGAGATCGACGAACGGATCACCGTCCGGGTGGAGGGCGGCGACGGGCGGCTCGGGCCACCGTTCGCCTGGGCCCGCTGCGGCGCGGCGGCCACCGCCCGTCGTGCCCACCGGGCCGGACTCGTCGAAACCGAGCGCTGGTCCTCCCACGGCCGGTACTTCCTCGCATTCCGGAAGGCGCCGCGTCCGCGCTGACGCGGCGTGCCGCCGGGGCTACTCCCGTGCCTTCGCGGGGCTCACGGCCGGCCACTGCGGGTGCTCCCGCTCGGCCCAGTCGCGGTCGACCAGCCCGGTCCGCATCCCGCGCCGGGCCTCCGGGTCCCGCAGGGCCATCCGGACGTGCCCGGCGGTCCCCAGGGCGATGGCCGCCGCGAGCCAGTCGTGGACGAAGGTCGCGCCGGTCCGCCAGGCCGCCGGTGTCAGGTGGGTGAGCCACATCAGCAGGCCGGTGCCGAGGATCGTCAGCATGGCGCCCAGGGTCCACTGGGCGTAGAGCTTCTGCCCGGCGTTGAACTTCCCCGCCGGGCGGTGCGCCGCGCGCGCCCGCGTCGCCCGCAGCCACTGCCGGTCCACGGGATGGAAGCGGCTCAGCCGCGACGCGTCTGCCCGCACCGCCCGGAAGGCCAGTCCGAGCAGCAGCGGTACCGGCAGCGCCAGGCCGCACCACACGTGCACGGTGACGACCAGCCGCCGGCGCCCGACCAGCTCGGCCAGCGGCGCGACGTACAGGCACGCGGCGGTGGCCAGGCAGGTCAGTACCAGGGCGGCGGTGGCGCGGTGCACCCAGCGCTCGGCGCGGGTGAAGCGGAGCAGGCGCTCAGGCGGTCGGTGCATCGTCACGTCCGTTCGAGCGGCCGACCCAGGCGTCGACGTCATAGCCGTTCTGCTCCCAGTAACCCGGCTCCACCGAGCCGGTGACGGTGATCCCGGACAGCCACTTGGCCGACTTGTAGAAGTACATCGGTGCCACGTACAGCCGCACCGGGCCGCCGTGGGCATGTGGGATCGGGGCGTCCTGGAGCTTGAGCGCGACCACCACGTCGTCCCGCCGGGCCTGCTCCAGGGTGAGGCTCTCGGTGTACTCGCCGTCGAAGCAGCTGAACCGCACCGCACCGGCGCCCGCCCGGACTCCGGCGGCATCGAGCAGGTGCGCCAGCGGCACGCCCTCGAAGGGGGTGGCCGGCACCCGCCACCCCGTCACGCACTGCACGTCCCGCACGATCCGGCGCTGCGGCATCGCCTGGAGGTCGGCGAGGCGGTAGGTGCCGGGGCGTTCCACCAGCCCGTCCACCGTCAGGGTGTACGTGTCCGGGCCCCGGGTCGGGACCGAGGCCACCACGGAGTAGTACCGGAAGCCGCTTCCTCCGGGCAGCAGACCGGTGAGGCCCGTCGGGTCCTTGCCGGCCACCGCCTCCTGCGCCCGCTCCAGGTACGGACCGACCGCGACGCCCACCGCGCCGAGCCCGAGCAGGCCCAGCACCACCCTGCGGCCGACCGGCGTTCCCCGGCCCTCTTCGATCTGTTCGCTCACACCGCCGATTCGACCAGCCCGGAGGCGCGACGGCCAGATCCTGCGCCGGCCCGTCAGACTTCCGTCACCTTTCGCCGCCCACCGCCAGAGCCGGCCCTCCCGCCTGGCGCCGCCGCAGCAGCGGGACCACGAGGACGACGCACAGGGCGGCTCCGTAGGAGAGCTGCTGGGCCGTCTGCCCTCCCGTCAGGTAGAGCGCCTGCCCGGCGGCCGGGACGGCCAGCCACTCCCAGCGGCCGTCGAGTGCGACCAGGGCGACCAGCAGCAGCCCGTACCACGGGTAGGAGGGCGCGACGACCAGCAGCGCCGTGCCCGTCACCAGCAGCGCCCCGGCCCACGGCCGGTTCGGGTCGCCCCGGCGCAGGACCCGGATCACCACGGCCGCGAGGACCAGGGCCGCCGCCCAGGGGAGGAGAGGGTCGGGCAGCACCAGCCGCAGCAGCCCGAACCGGTCGATGTGCCCCTGCTCGTACCCCTCCTCCCGCAGGTAGCCCGGCAGGTAGCCGAGGACGGAGGTGCCAGAGGCGATCACATACGGGAGGTAGGACAGCGCGAAGGCGCCGAGCGCGGAACCGAGGAGCAGGACGTCACTGCGGGCAGGACGCCAGGCCGACCGGCCCGACCAGTCCAACCAGCCGGACCTGCCGGACAGTCCCGACCGGCCCGATGATCCCGCGAGGCACAGCCGGCCCGATGATCCCGAGAGGCCCGAGAGGCCCGACAGCGCGCCCGGGAGGGCGAGGGCCGGGAGCAGCTTGGCCGCGATCGCGCCGCCCATGAGGAGTCCTCCGCGCACGGCTCGCCCCCGCGCCGCGCAGCCGAGCCCGGCGACCGTGAGCAGGGCGCCGAGGGTGTCCACGTGCGCGTCGTTGACCGCCCACACCGTCACGCCGGGGAACCACCCCCACAGCGCCGCCCGCCACTTCTCCCGCCCCGCCGTCCTCAGCAGCAGCCCGGTGGTCGCCACCGCCAGCACCGCCCCGCCGGCCTGCACCCCGCGGACCCCGCCGCCGAACGGGTGCACCGCGAGAAACCACGCCTGCGCCACCGGCGGGTAGATGGTGTGCACGGCCGGCCGGTTGATCCGGGTGCAGTCGCCGGCCGTGGTGCGCCGCTCGTCCCAGCCCGTGCATCCGTCCCCCGCCGGGAAGAGCCCCGGATCGCGCAGCCGCGCGAGCGCCGGATCGTCCGGGGTGTGGGCGTAGGGCGAGATCCCGGCCGCCTGGACCCGGCCGTCCCAGACGTAGCGGTAGGCGTCGTCGCTGGTGCGCGGCGGCGCCAGCAGCCCGACCGCGGCCACGGCGACGCCGCCGGCCAGGACCAGCGGCGCGACCTGACCGGCGGGCACCTTGCGCAGCAGCAGCACCGCGACGGCGAAGAGGGCGACATCGAGGAGGTACCAGGTGTGGAGCGGGAGGGCGCCGGCCCGCAGGACGGTCAGCGCGAGGGCGGTGACCAGGGCGGCCAGGGCGAGGAGGCAGGGCAGGACGCTACGGGAGATCACGGGGCCCACCCTCCCACCGGACGGCCCCCTCGCCGTGGGCGGCGAGGCCGCCGTTCGGAATCCGTAAGCACGCCGGTCCCCCGCCGGGACCTGCCGGGGCGCTTCGATGGACGGGTGGAAACCGATCCCGCCGACTCCGGCCGTCCAACCACCCGCCCCCGCTACGACCCCCGGCTGCCCGCTCCCCCGGCGTTCCTGCGCCGCGGGCCGTGGCGCGAGGGGGCGTTCACCTCACCGCTGCACGAGCCCCGGACGGTGGTCGTCGTCGGCCGCTGGCTGGGCGCGGCCCTCCTGGTCTGCTTCCTGACCGGCCTGACCAGCCATCTGCTCCAGGATCCGCCCGGCTGGCTCGCGCCCCACCTGCCCGCCCGGCCGGTGAACGGCTACCGGGTCACCCAGGGCCTGCACGTGATCAGTGGTCTGGCCGCGATCCCGCTGGTCGGCGCGAAGCTGTGGGCGGTCTACCCACGGCTGTTCGAGTGGCCGCCGGCGCGCAGCGTGCTGCACGCCCTGGAGCGGCTGGGCATCGCGCTCCTCGTGGCGGCCGTCCTGCTGGAGCTGTTCACCGGCCTGCTGAACACCCTGCAGTGGTACCCGTGGCCGTTCCCGTTCCGGCAGACCCACTTCTGGCTGGGCTGGATGGCGGTCGGCGGGCTGCTGGTCCACATGTCCGTCAAGGCGCCGCTGATCGCCGGGCACTGGTGGCGCCGAGCCGCTCCGGCCCTGGCGCAGCGCCGTGCGTTCCTCACGACGACCACCGCCGCCGTCGGAGCCGTCACCCTGGTCACGGCCGGGCAGAGCGTGCCTTGGCTGCGCGCCCTGGACCTGCTGGCCCCGCGCCGGCCCGACATCGGCGCCCAGGGCCTGCCGGTGAACCGCACCGCCGCCCAGGCCGGCACGGTGACGGTGCCGGCGGACTGGCGGCTCCGGGTGGACGGGCCGAAGCCGTACCAGCTCACTCTGGCCGAGCTCGGCGAACTGCCCCAGTACTCCGCGGAGTTGCCGATCTCCTGCGTGGAGGGCTGGAGCGCCAGGGCCCGGTGGACCGGTGTCCGGATGGCCGAGCTGGTGCGCCTGGCGGGAGCGCCGCCCGGCTCGGCGGTGCGGGTGACCTCGCTGGAGGCCGAAGGACCGTACCGGGTGATGGAGATGCCCGCGACGTACGTGGACGATCCGCTCAGCCTGCTCGCCGTGCGGGTCAACGGCGAGGTCCTGAACGCCGACCACGGATACCCCGCCCGCGTCATCGCGCCGAACCGGCCCGGCGTCCTGCAGACCAAGTGGGTCGCCCGCATCGAGGTGATCGCATGACCACCGCTGTCCGGGCGCCGCTGCTGGCCGCCGGCCTCTCCGTGATCGGTTACGGCCTGTCCGGGCTGCTCGGCGACCCGTACATCACCGACCCGCTGGGCGTCCTGTTCTGGGCGGTCGGCGGGCTGGTGATCAACGACGGGCTGTGGGTGCCGCTGGTGTGCCTGCTCGGCGCGTTCCTGGTGCGCCGGCCGGTGCTGCGCGGCTGGCTGGTCGTCGCGGCGGCCGTCACCGCCGTCGGCCTGCCCGCCGTGCTGCGCGCCGACGACGACCACGGCAACCCGACGGTGCTGCCGCTGCCGTACCTGCGCAACTGGCTGCTGGTGCTGGCCGCCACCGCCGGCATCGCGCTGCTGGCCGCGTTCGCCGGGCGGTGGCGGCGCCGGGACCGGGCGGTCCGGCGCCCGGCGCCCCGGGCGCCCAGGCCTCCGCGGGTACCCCGGGTATCCCCTGACGACCAGCCGCCCCGTAACCAGCAGCCGCCCCGGCCAGACCGGCCGTGAGGCCCGATGCGGAGGCGGATGCGGAGGCGGGCATGTCATTCGCTTGTCATCCGCCCCCGCTACGCTCCGCGGCTACTCCGGCAGTCCGGAGGAAGCGTCGAACGGGGGGCTGGACAGTGGCGGAGCGGACACCACCGACGCGGGTCGCCGAAGCGGCGGCGCGCCACGGGCTCGGTGCGCACTGGGCGACCCACCCGGGCGCCCAGCCGCCGGACAACTCGGGCTGCTGCCTCGGCGTGGTGGCCGTCTCGGCCGTGATCGCGGTGGTGCTGTTCGCCGTGGGCAACGCGGGCGTGGCGCTGGTGCCGGTCGCGCTGCTGCTGCTCGCGCTGCTGAGCCTGGCGATCGACAAGTCGACGGCCCGGAAGAACACCGGACTGCGGATGGACCGGTTCGAGCACGGCCTCACCGTCACCCGCGCGGACGGCGGGGTCCGGGTCGTGCGCTACGCCGACACCGAGCTGCGGCAGGTGATCATCCGGCACACCGGCGTCGGCGGGTACACGGACTACCACTACACCCTGATCGACGTCGACGGGGCGAAGCTCGAACTGCAGGCCCGCTCCGACGGCGTCGCCGCCAAGGGCCGGTTCACCGAGCCGAAGGTCTGGGGCCCGGAGCTGCAACAGGCCGTCACCGCCGCCCAGTTCCCAAAGGCGCTGGCGGCGGTGCGGTCCGGCCGGCGGGTCACCTTCGGCACGGTGTGGGTCACCGCCGAGGCGGTCGGGGACCGGGGCAAGAGCGTGCCGTGGTCGCAGGTCGGCGAGGTCAAGGTCGCCAACGGGCAGGTCCGGCTGACGGGGCCCGGCTCGGGCCGCGCGCTCCTGGTCTTGGGGGCGTCGCTGCCGAACCTCTACGTCTTCCTGGACCTCGCCGACGAGTTGCGCCCCCGGCGGCGGTGACCGCCCGGTCGATCAGGCGCTCCGCCCCGGCGCGGCTCAGCCCCTCCCGACGAACGGCATGGTGCTCGGCAGCAGCACCAGGGACTGGATGGTGGTGTCCGGCGGCTGCGAGGCCATCAGCAGCAGGGCCTCGGTGAAGCGGTCCACCGGAACGGTCGCCTCCACCGCCATCGTGCCGTCGGCCTGCGTCGCGGCCGGCTGCGGACCGCCGTCCGGCGGAGCGACGTCGCCGACGTCGATCTGCCCGCACGAGATGCCGTACGGACGGCCGTCCAGGGCGAGCACCTTGGTGAGGCCGAGCACGGCGTGCTTGGCGGCCGTGTACGCCAGGGAGTCGGGGCGCGGCACATGGGCCGAGGCGCGCCGTTGTTGATGATGCGGCCGCCCTGCGGGGACTGGGTGCTCATCAGCCGGAAGGCTTCGCGGGCGCACAGGAAGCTGCCGGTGACGATGGTGTCCAGCACCCGGTTCCAGTCCCCCAACGGGGTCTCGACGACGGGCCGCCGCGGGGCGGCCGCGCCCGCGTTGTTGAACAGCAGGTCGAGCCGCCCGTAGCGGTCGCGGACGGCGTCGAAGAGCCGGGCGACCTCCTCCGGGTTGCGGATGTCGGTCGGTACGGTCAGCACCCGGGCCGGGTCCACCGCGGCGAGCGCGGCGGTCTCCTCCAGGGCGTCCTTGCGCCGCCCGGCCAGCACCACCGTCCAGCCCGCCGCCAGCAGGGCCAGCGACGAGGCCCGGCCGAGCCCGCTGCCACCTCCGGTGACCAGTGCGATCCTCCCGTTCACGGCGTCCACGTCTCCCCCTCGTTCAGCCAGATCCGCAGCATCCGCCGGGCGCACCGCCCGGGCTCCTCCACGTGGGGGGAACGGCCGTGCAGCACCCGGCCGTTGCGGATGATCAGCAGGTCCCCGGCGGCCATCGGCAGCCCGAAGGCGATCTCCGGCCGGTAGAGCACTTCGTCCAGCACGCCCAGCGCCTCCCACTGACGGTCCGTCAACTCCGGGCCGCCCCGGTCCGGCGAGGTGCGGACGGTGCGGGTCTGGTAGTAGCAGCCGATGGTGCCGTCCTTCCGCGGGTACAGGATCGGCGTGACCACGACCTGCGGGCCCGCCCGGCCGGTCCGGTCGAACGTCCAGTCCTCCCGGAGGGTGGCCAGCGCGTCCGGCCGCTCCCGCCCGATCAGGTCGTGGACGTGCCGGGCGCTCGCCAGCTTGGTCAGCCCTCCGCCGTGGTGGGCGGGTCGGAGGCAGAGCAGGACGAGCAGGTCGCAGGTGTCGCAGTGGAAGCCGAGCTCGGCGTTTCCGTCACCGCCCTGGTCGCGCAGCACCGAGATGAGGTCGCCCCGCCCGTTCTGCGGCACGATCCGGCCGTAGTCCCGCAGCAGGAAGGACACCGCCTCGGCGATCTCCGGCTCCGGTCGCGCCGGGTCGACCAGCCGCCCGACGTGGGCGAGGCCGACGGAGGCGATGCTGTCCCGGACGAAGTTCCGCAGTCGCTCCCGCACCGGCTCGGCCGCGCCCCAGAGCCCGGCCCGGGCGTCGGCCCAGAGCAGCCGCCGCTCCGGCTCGCCCAGCGGGACCGACCACAGTTCCCGCCTGGCCTCCAACTCCAGTCCGTCCCAGCCGATCTCCGCCACCGCGCGCCCGCTCATCGGGCCCCCTCCGCCCGGGCCCCAGCCGCGACGGCCGTGGACCACGGCGGCAGCGCCTCGGCGGTCCGCCCGGCCGTGACGATCGGCGCGGGGATCATCCGGACCGTGCCGGGGTGGATCCCGCAGAGCAGGAGCAGCGGGCCAGCCTCGGCCGCCGCCCGGGGGTGGCAGTGGCCGGTGCCGGTCACCCCCATGCCGGAGGTGAAGTCCGGGTAGCGGCGGCCGGCGACGTCGAAGAGGTGGAGGCCTTCACCGCGCACGGCGACGACGGGGGTGGCCTGCTTGAGCACCGGGGAGAGCTGGGACAACGGGGACTGCCCTTCTCTGGAGGGGAACACGGTCAGCGGGGCGGGAGGTGGCCGGCCTCGGCGGCCCGGATGAGCGCGGCCGACCACCACTGCGGGGTCGGCGCGGCGAAGCGGCTTGCCCGGGATGCCCGGGGCCTGGCGGTCGCCGTGCAGGTGACGAAGGAGGGCCCGATCGGGCGGGTCGGCGCGCGCGGCAGCGGCGAGTGGGTCAAGGGGTTTCACAGTCGCCACGAAGAGGCAGGCTCCGATCACGGAAGGTCACGCTCCTCAGGAGTATGAACCGGTTATCGCGTCCACGACAAGACCATCGCCAGCCCGTGGACACCTTTCCGCCACCGTGCCGTCCGGCTCCGGCCACCACTCGCTTCCTCCCCCACCGGAAACTCCGGCCCTTTTCCGCCCCGGTGATTCGCCGTCGGAACAGCGGATGCGGCAAAGTGGCGGCATGAGCGCCGACACCCGGAGTCCCCAAACGTCCGGACCGACCCGCCGCCGGCCGGTCCAGCAGCGCAGCCAGGAGCGGTACGGCCGCATCCTCGACGCGTGCGCCGGGCTGCTGGACGAGGTCGGGGCGACGGCGCTCACCACCAAGGAGGTCGCCCAGCGCGCCCAGGTGCCGATCGGCACCCTGTACCAGTTCTTCGCGGGCAAGGAGGACCTGCTGGCTGCGCTCGCCACCCGCAACCTCGACCAGTACCTCCAGCGTCTGGGCGCCCGGCTGGCCGAGTCGGCCCCGGTCGGCCCGGCCGGCTTCACCGACCTCGCGGTGGAGGAGTTCGTGACGATGAAGCGCACGGTGCCGGGCTTCGGCCAGGTCGACTTCGGGCTGGCGGGGCCGGTGGTGCCCTCCGGTGTCCGGGACGGGACGCACCTGCTGGACGCGGGCGTGGACAACAACACCGCGGTGGCCCTGCGCCTGCAGGCCCTCGGCGGCGAACTGTTCGCCACCGACGACCCGTCGGCCACCACGCTCACCCTGCGGGTCGCCCTGGAGGCGGCCGACGCGGTGCTCAAGCTGGCGTTCCGGGGGGATCCGGACGGCGATCCGGCGCTGATCGCCGAGTGCAAGCGGCTGGTGCGGGGTTACCTCGCGCAACAGCCGTCCGCGCTGTGACCTCCGTCCCGCCGGCCCGGGGCGTCCCGTCCGCCCCGCGCCGTTGCGAGGCCGCCCCGCCCGCAGCAGAGTGGATAGCGGAACAGCCGCGGAGGCGGCCACCGCGACCGGAGGAGCATGACCATGCACGCAGCGGTAGGCGACCAGCTCCACATCCACAGCAGGTCGGTGGGCATGGTGGACCAGAAGGGGGAGATCATCGAGGTGCGCGGCGCCAACGGGGAGCCCCCGTACGTGGTCCGCTTCGGCGACGGCCACGAGAGCCTGATCTTCCCCGGCCCCGACTGCAACGTCGAACCGCGCCCGGCGGAACGCTGACCGACTTCCCCACCGCCCGTTGAGGAGCGGTGTCCTCCCCCTCGCCCCCACTGCCCGGGGCACTCGCCGGGCTCGCGCCACTGCTGGACCACTACGGGTACCTCGCGGTGGCGCTGCTCGTGCTGCTGGACAACTGCGGCATCCCGGTGCCCGGGCAGACC
This sequence comes from Kitasatospora sp. NPDC029312, assembly GCF_055569215.1. Taxonomy (NCBI): domain Bacteria; kingdom Bacillati; phylum Actinomycetota; class Actinomycetes; order Kitasatosporales; family Streptomycetaceae; genus Kitasatospora; species Kitasatospora sp. NPDC029312. The sequence continues at coordinate 84,603 of NZ_JBVHXY010000016.1, forward strand.
ATCCTCGTCCTCGCCTCGGTGTACGCGGGCACCGGGCACCTGGACTTCGCCGCCGTGCTGCTGATCGCGGCCGTCGCCGCCACGCTCGGCAACAGCCTCGGCTACCTGATCGGCCACTCCGGCGGGCGCGCCTTCGTCCACCGCTGGGGCCGCTACGTGCTGCTCACCCCGGCCCGGATGGAACGCGCGGACGGCTTCTTCGCCCGGCACGGCGGCAAGGTCGTCGTGGCCGCCCGCTTCGTCGACGGGCTGCGCCAGTACAACGGCATCATCGCCGGCACAACCGAGATGCCCTGGCGCCGCTTCGCCGTCTTCAATCTGATCGGCGCGGTGCTGTGGACCGCGGTGTGGGGCACCTTCGGCTACGTCGCCGGGGCCAACATCGGCACGGTGTACCGGACCGCGATCCGCTACCAGCTGTGGTTCGCGATCGGGCTCGGAGTGCTGGTCGCGGCGTTCCTGCTCCGGCAGGTGCTGCTCTACCGGCGCAGGCGCCGCGAGGACGCCGGGGCCGACTCGGCCACGGAAGCCGAGTCCGGCCCCGACGCGGACGCCGACCGCGACGCCGCCCCCGACGCCGACGCCGACTCGGACGAGGGGACGGACGAGGGGTCGTCCTGAGTCAGCTCAGCGGGAACACCTCGAACGGCACCGCGAAACGCGTTCCCAGCCGGGTGCCCGCGCCCCGGCCGAAGCCCTCCAGGAACTCCCGGGGGTTCGCCATCGCCCCGCCCAGCCCCGCCAGGTACGCCTTGTGCTCCTCCAGCGAGGCGACGCCCCGGTCGAAGTGCTCGGTGGTGTCCACCGCGTGCCGGGCCTCCGGCGAGGCCGCGGCCCAGATCTGCCGCACCCCGCTCCACGGCTCGTGGCCCTCGTCCAGCAGTTCGCGGAACACCCAGCGGTTCCCGGCGTCCCGGACGCCGTCCAGGGTGGCCCGGCCGACGGCGATGTGGTCGGCCTGGTTGAGGAAGACCCCGCCGTAGGTCTCCCGGAAGTTGCTGGTGATCACGATCTCCGGCCGGTGCCGGCGCACCACCCGGGCGATGTCCCGGCGCAGCGGCAGCCCGTACTCCAGTACTCCGTCGGGGTGGCCGAGGAACTCCACGGTGTCCACCCCGACCACCCGCGCCGAGGCGATCTGTTCGGCCTCCCGCAGCGGCCCGCACTCCTCGGGGCTCATCGAGTCGATACCGGCTTCGCCGCTGGTGACCATCACGTAGATCACCTTCTTGCCCTGCGAGGTCCAGCGGGCCACGGCCGCGGCGCCGCCGTACTCCATGTCGTCGGGGTGGGCGACGATCGCGACCGCGGTCTGCCAGTCCTCGTCGACGTGCTCGAAGGGTGCGGGGGCCTGCTCGGTCATGCTCTTCTTCCCTCTCGTGCGGTTCGTGTGGTTCGTGCGGCTCACCGTGCTCACGATGCTCTCAGTGCTCTCAGTGCGCTCAGTGCTCACGGTCATACGTCCTACCGTCGTACCGCAGGTGACTCTAGAAGGCCCCACCGCCTCACGCGTCATCAGACACCCGCTGCCACTCGCGTCTTGGACCGCACGCACCGCGAAGCAACCTCGCCCGGTACGTCCGCGACGGGGGTGCGGGCGTACCGGGCGAGAGCTGAGGGTGTCAGCCGGCCTCGGGGGCGAGCAGCGGGTCCGGCGCGGGGGCGGGCCGGGGCCACTGGATGCGGGTGGCACAGAGGGAGACGACGGCGGCGGAGGCGGCGACGGCGGCCATGCCCCAGACCAGGCTGGTGGCGCCGGCGATGAAGCCGATGACGGCGGGGCCGGCGAGCAGGCCGGTGGTGCCCATGGCGGCGACCAGGGAGAGCGCGTCGGAGCCCTGCCGGGCGGCGGCGACGTAGACGCACGGGGTGACGGCGGCGACGCCCAGGCCGACGCAGGCGAAGCCGAGCAGGGTCGGGGCCGTGCCGCCGACCAGCAGCGCGACGGCGAGTCCGAGGCCGGCCAGCAGGCTGCCGGTGCGGACGATGGTGCCGTCGCCGAAGCGGGTGCGCCAGCCGTCGGCGAAGATCCGGGCGCAGACCATCATCACCGAGACCACGGCGATGCCCATCGGGGCGAGTCCCGCGCCGGCGTGCACCACGTCCTTGAGGTAGAGCGCGGACCAGTCGTTCATGGCGCCCTCGGTGACGGTGCCGAAGACCATCGCCAGGCCCATCCAGAGCGTCACCGCGGTGGGCAGGGTGAGGCCGCGGCGCTTCCTCCCGGCGCCCGAGGGCTCCTCCTGACCGGCCACCTCCTGCGCTGCCGCCTCCTGCGGTGCTGCCTTCGGGCCGTCGGCCAGCAGCCCCGGCCTGGCGGCGAGGACCAGCAGGCCCAGCAGCAGCGCCGCCAGGCCGAAGTGGACGGCGAGGGTGCCGGTGAAGGCGTTGACGCCGGAGGCCAGCAGGGCGGCCAGCAGCGAGCCGGCGCTGAAGGTGGCGTGCAGCCTGGACATCGTGGTCCGCTCGAAGCGGGCCTCCAGCGCGGCGCCCTGGGCGTTCATCGCGACGTTCAGACAGCCGACCGCGACGCCGTCGCAGAACAGCACCAGCAGGGTGACCGGGTAGTCGGGCACCACCGACAGCGCGAGCAGCACGGCGCCCAGGGCGAGCGCGGACAGCACCGAGAGCAGGCGGGAGCCGAGCCGCCGCATCAGCACCGCGACCAGCGGGAAGGACACCGCCGCGCCGATCCCGCAGGTCATCAGCAGCAGGCCGATCTGGGCCTCGCCCAGGTCGAGCCGGGCCTTGAGCGCCGGCACCCGGGAGACCCAGGTCGCGTACTGGAACCCGAGGACGAAGAACAGGGCGCCGGTGGACAGTTGGGAGCGGCGGAACTCATCGCGTACGGGAGGCATGTGCATCAGCCCACTTCGGCTCTGGGTGGGGACCCGGGGGTCGGGTCGGTGGGACACGGTGACGGGCGGGCGGCAGTGGCAGCACCGGCGGCAGCACCGGCGGGCCCACCCGTGGCAGGGGGCTCGAGCGGTTTCGCCATGTAGACCGCCTCGGCGCCGTAACTGGCGGGCAGCCCGACCTCGGGCCGGGGGCGGTAGCCGAGCGGGGTCCACAGCACCTGCGAGCCGCGCACGGCGACCAGCGAGAGGCTGCGGTACCCGGCCGCCCGCCCGGTCTCCTCGAGGTGCCGCAGCATCCGGTGGGCCAGGCCCCGGCCGCGCACCCGTTCGGCGATCACGAGGTCGTGGGCGTGCAGATTGCCGGTCCGTGCACCGCCGCCGCCGGATTCGGCCTGGCTGAGGTCCGGGCAGTGGAACAGCGGGTACGGCAGCGCCAGCAGGTAGCCGCCGAAACCGCCGGCGTGCTCCAGGACGAAGCAGGTGTCGGGTGAGGCGCGGTGCCGGGAGCGCAGCGCCGGCCCTCCCTCGGACAGGCCGCTGGCCGCGTAGGCGCGCTCTTCGGCCGCGATCACGTCGGGCCAGTCCTCCTCGCGGAGCGGCCGGATCCGGGTGTCGTCGGTCATGCGCCGGCCCCCTCGGACTCGCCGCCGACCCGCTCCGCCGCGCCGCCGGGCCGCTCGGCGTCGCCGCCGACGCAGGTGTGCGGCAGCGGCGCGAAGCCGTTGAACCCCCGGGTGGCGTAGGCGGTGGCGTACGCGCCGCAGGAGTGGATCCACACCGGGTCACCGGAGGCGAGCGCGAGCGGGACCGGCACCAGGCCGCCGTCCTGGGCGTACGCGTCGTCGCTGTCGCAGGTCGGGCCGGCCACCACCGCGTTGACGGTCTGCCCGCCCGGGTGGGTCGGGAACTCCAGCCGGTACTGCAACTGGTCCATCTCGTAGAGGCCGTTGAACTTGCCGCAGCTGAGGTAGAGCCAGTCGTCGCGGGTGCCGTCGAGCCGGTGGCGGGAGGTGAGCCGGGCGACGTGGGCGCGGATCGCGCCGTGGTCGGCGACCAGGTGGCGGCCGGGCTCGATCAGGAAGTCCAGCGGGGCGGCGTTGACGGCGCGCAGCCGCTCCATGCCCTCCCGGATGACCGCGAACATCTTGTCCAGCGGCGGTTCGAGGGGGCGGCCCCGGCGGTCCAGCACGCCGAGGGCGGGCAGCCCGCCGCCGAGGTTGATCCGGTCGGGGGTGATGCCTTGGCGGTTGAGCGCCTCCAGCACGTCCGCCAGTGAGTCGATCGCCGCGCTCCAGGCCTCGGCGGTCATCTGCTGGGAGCCGACATGCACCGAGAGGCCGGAGGGCACCAGCCCGGAGGTGCGGGCGGCGGCGAGGACCCGCAGGGCGTCCTCGGGTGAGCAGCCGAACTTGTGGCTCAGGCCCCACAGCGCGCCCTCGCCGGTGGTGGCGAGGCGGCAGAACACCCGTGATCCTGGGGCGTGTTCGGCGATGGCGGCGACGTCCTCCAGGCTGTCGGTGGCGAAGTCGCGCACCCCGAGGCGGTAGGCCTCGGCGATGTTGCGGTCGGATTTGACGGTGTTGCCGTAGTGGATCAGTTCGGGGGCGACCCCGGTGCCCAGCGCCTGGGTGATCTCCTGCGGGCCGGCCGCGTCGAAGCCGGAGCCGAGCCGGGCGAGGTGGCCGAGCACCTCGTCCACGGGGCAGGCCTTCATCGCGAAGCGGACGGCGACTCCGGGCAGTTCGGCGCGTAGCGCGGCGTACTGGCGGCCGATGCCGTCCAGGTCGTAGATGACGGTGTCGTCGGTGGCGGCGGCGAGGGCCGCGAGAAGGGCGGCTTGGTCGTGCGGGTCGCGGCGGGGCTTGATGTCGGCGGGGCCGGCCGGCTGGGCGGTCAGGGCGCGGTGGCCCGCTGGTGGGGCGGGGGTGCGGTGGCCCGCCTGCCGGGTGCCGGTGCGGCAGCCGTCGGCCTGGCAGCGGTGGTCGGTGGTCTGAGGTGTCACGGATGAACTCCCGGTCCGGCTAGTGCGGCAGCCGTTCGGTGGGGGTGGCCTTGCTCGCCCGCACCAGCGGGCCCCACGCGTCGATCAGCAGCGCGAAGTCCTCGATGTCCGCCTGCGCCTCGTCGAGCAGACGGGCCCGGCGGGGCGCCAGGTGGTCGGCGAATTCGGCGTACTTCCCGCCCAGTCGGCGGTAGCAGCGGTCGAGTTCGGCGAGCCGCCGGTGGTTCTCGGTGCGGTCCGTCGCGGCGCTGCGGCGGACGGAGTCGGCGATCGGCTCGGGGCGGACGTGGTGGTGCTCGTCGAGCAGGGCGGCGCCGGTCCGCTCCAGGTCGGCGTAGACCGGGTGGAGGTAGAGCATGGAGAGCAGGAACTTGGCGTAGCGCTCCTGGTAGGCGGTGAAGCCGGTGCCGGTGCGGCGTTCCGGCGTGTAGTAGTTGACGATGTGCCGGTTGTGGGTGACGCCGGGCAGGGTGGCGTCGTGCACCAGGTGGTGCAGGAAGTAGTCGCTGCCGATGGTGTCGGTGGCGGGCGGCAGCGGGACGCGCTCGTACACCTCGTGGTCGAGGGCGATGTTGCACATGTCGATCCGCCAGGTGTCGGGCCGGTCGAGGACGGCGCGGTCGGCGGTGAAGGGCTCGGTGCCGGCCCCGGTGAAGGACTCGGCGACGAGTTCGCGCTTCTGCTCCTCGGTGGCGCCGGTGGGCGCCCAGAGCGCGACCACGTCGTGGTAGACCTCGGGGTCGATGTCGCGGATCTCCCCGAGGTCGACGGAGAGTTCGCCGATGAAGGAGGCGCCGACCAGGGCGACCGGCTTGTCGGCGTGCGCCGGGTCGAGGGTGTGCTCGGTGACGGCGGCGGCCGCGTCGGCGGCCTTCACCCCGATCACGGCGAGCTCGTGGTCGATGGGGAAGACCGGTTCGCCGTCCAGCAGTTGGTAGCGGCTGTCGGAGTCCCGGCGGTGCACCGAGGTGCAGCCGAGCGCGGCGGCGAGCAGGAACGCGCGGTTGGTGCAGGCGCCGTAGGAGACGGTGTCGGGCAGCATCAGGTCGAGCAGCTTGTCCGGTCCGGCGAGGCCGGAGCGCTCGATCACGTCGCGCAGGAAGGCGCGTTGGGCCTGCTCGTCCAAGTGGTGGACGACCACGCCCTCGGCCGGCGGCAGGGCGGAGACGGCGTCGGCGTGGCGCCGGCGCGCCTCGGGACGGGCGGAGTCCAGGACCAGCAGGTGCACCAGGACGCCGAACCGCCTTGCGGCGTGGGCGGCTTCGGCGCCGACGGCGGTGATGGTGCCGGCGCACTCGCGGTTGGTGGGCAGGGTCAGGCAGACGGCGCGCATTCCCGCTCCCCGCTGGGCTCCTCGAAGGTGGCGCCGGTCCAGGACCGCAGGCCGAGCAGTTTCTCGCCCAGTTCGGTCAGTTCGGCCGGGCCGTAGCGCAGCGCCTCGGGCTTGTCGGCGTCGCCGACCAGGGTGCGGTTCCAGTCCGGCGTGCTGAGGGTGCGCCAGGACTCGACCCGGGAGCGGCGCAACGGCTCGGCCTCCTCCAGGGCGGGCATCATGGACAGGTACTGCACGGCGCGCACGCCGTCGGCGGAGGTGTTGCGGGCGACGCCGTGGGCCAGCAGGCCGTTCCAGATCAGCAGGTCGCCGGCCTTCAACTCGGGCCGGACCACCGGGAACTCGTCGGGGTCGACGGCCGGGCGGATCGGGTCGCGGTCGGCGGGCTGGGCGGCCTGCCACTCGTTGAAGCGGCGGAACAGCTCCGGGTTGCACTGGAAGCCGCCGTGGTCGGGTGCGGTGTCGTTGAGCGCGATGATGCCCTGGACGCGCTGCGGCAGCATGCCCTGGGTGGTGTCGACGTCCCAGTGCAGTTCGATGTCGAAGCCCTTGTCGGTGGGTTCGATGAGCGCGCGGTCGCGGTTGCGGACGTTCGGCGGGTTGAGGTTGAGCCGGTCGAGGGTGACCCACAGCTCCTCGCAGTCCCACACGTCCACGAAGGCGTCGTAGACGCGCTGGGACTGGCGGCTGTCCCAGAGGAGTTGGTGGTGGTAGGCCTCGACGAAGCCGTAGATGTGCAGGTGCCGGTCCAGCTCGTCGCGGTACTCGCGCTCGCGGTACCACTCCTCGGGGCGGTCGGGCGACAGGCCCTGGAAGTCCCAGGTGAAGTCGAGCAGGCGCCGGGCGGCCTCGGCCGGGATCGCCTGCTTCACCACGACGTAGCCGTAGGTCTGCCAGTGCGCGAAGTCCTCCTCGGAGAGCACCCGCAGCGGGCGCTCCTTGCGCAGCTCGCGCAGCGCGGTGCGGGCGAGGTAGCTCTCGGTGTCGGCGCTGAAGTAGGGGCGCCGCGAGGCGGCCCGGTACAGGTATGCACTGGCGGCCGGGTCAGGGCGCTCGTCAGCGCGTACGTCAGCGCGTTCGTCAAGGCGTTCGTCAGGGCGTTCGTCAGGGCTCGGCATGGGCGGTCACTCCATGTTCGTAGTCGATGCGGCGCTTCCTGGGGCGCCCGGCACGGGCACGGCGAGCCGACGGCCGGTCATCGGCCGGATGGGGAACCGGGCCCGCGGATCGGATGCCCGTCCGCACACGCCCCTTCTCGCCTCGGCCCGCGAGCGCGGAACAGCGCCGCGCCAGGAGGCCAACTCACCGGTCCGACAAGGCCACTCACCGCGCATCAGCACCTGTCGAACCGCGCTCCCCATACGTTGGACTAGACCAACTAATGGTGTCAACCCTTTCCAGGGGTTACCGGCGGGGAAATCGGCGCAGCTCACGGCGCCTCTCGGAGATCCCTTTACGTTTCGCGGGCGGACATAAGAACGGTCATTGTTTCCGACATTGCCATGACCGCGAAACGGTGAACCGAACCGGGCCGCCGTACGTTGGGCGTATGGCACGCGCGCTGAGGCCGCCCAGTTGGCTGACCGAGGGCCTGCGGCCCCGGGACGCGCCGGTCCCCCGGGCCGCCGTCGTCCGCGCCTCGGTCGCCCTCGCCGCCCCGCTCGCCGTGGGCACCGCCACCGGACGGCCCGGCTACGGCGCGCTGGTGTCGATGGGCGCGCTGTCCGGCGTCATCGGGGACACCGCCGACGCCTATCGGATGCGGGTCTACAACATCGCCGTGCCGCAACTGTTCGGCGCCCTCGGGGTCCTGCTCGGCACCCAGGTGTACGGCACCGGCTGGACGGCCGTCGCGGCGCTGACCGGCATCGCGCTGCTCTCCGGCATGATCTCCTCGATCGGCGCGGTCGCCTCCGTCTCCGGACTGCTCCTGCTGCTCAACGCCGTGGTCGGAGCCGGCCTGCCGCTACCCTCCCCGTGGTGGCTGCCGCCCGCCCTGCTGCTGCTCGGCGGCCTGCTGGTGCTCGCCCTCAGCCTGCTGGCCTGGCCGCTGCGCGGCGGCACGCCCGAGCGCGGGGTCGTCGCCGACACCTACCGCGCGGTCGCCGCGCTGCTGGAGGCCACCGGATCACCGGCGTACGACGCCATGCGGCACGAGCTCACCCAGTCTCTCAACCACTCCTACGACCTGCTGCTGGCCCGTCGCGCCCGCCGGCACGGCCGCTCACCTACCCTGGTCCGGCTGCTGGCCCAGCTCAACGCGCTGGTCCCGGTGGTCGAGGCCGTCGCGGCGGTGCAGTTGCGCCCGCCCGGGTCCGGCCCGCCGGCGCCCGACTACCCGGCGGCCGTCCGCACGCTGGCCGCGGCCGTCGAACAGGGCCACACCGGCCCCGCGCCGCCGCCCGACCTGCCCGAGCCGCGCGGCCCGTCCACACGCGCGCTCGCCGAGGCCATCCGGCACGCCGCCGCCGTGGTGCACGAGGCCGCGCCGGACCCGTACGCCGCCGGCGACCGGCTCGGCCGGCCCGCCGGCCTGCAGGTCCGGGCCCGTCGGGCGGCCCGGTCGCTGCTGCTGTCCGGCGGGTCCTGGCGGTACGGGCTGCGGCTGGCGCTGTGCATCGGGCTGGCCCAGGTGCTGGTCTCGGTGATCGCGGTGCCCCGCTCGTACTGGGTGACGCTGACCGTGACCTTCGTGATGAAGCCGGACTTCGGCTCGGTGTTCTCCCGGGCGGTGCTGCGCGCGCTCGGCACGGCCGCCGGGCTGCTGATCGCCGTGCCGGTGCTGGCCGAGGTCCCGCGCGGCTGGTGGGACGTGCCGGTGATGGCCGCGTTGGCCACGCTGATCCCGGCGCTGTCGGTCAAGGGGTACGCCTTCCAGACCGCGGCGATCACCCCGGTGATCCTGCTGCTCTCCGACCTGCTCAACCACCAGGGCTTCCACCTGGTGCTGCCCCGGCTCTACGACTCCCTCGTCGGGTGCGGCATCGCGCTGCTGGTCGGCTACCTGTTGTGGCCGGAGTCCTGGCACACCCGGATCGGCGAGCGGCTGGCCGACGCCGTCCAGGACACCGCCTCCTACGTGTCCCTCGCCTTCACCACCGGGCCCGGCCGCGACGAACCGGGCCGGGCCCGGTACCGGCGGCGGCTCTACCGGGACCTGTCCGCCGTGCGCAGCGAGTTCCAGCGCGCCCTCACCGAGCCGCCGCCGGTCGGCACCCGGGCGGAGGCCTGGTGGCCGCTGGTGATCGCGGTGGAGCGGATCGTGGACACCACGACCGCGACCCGGGTGCGGGTCGAGCACGGCGCACCCGTGCCGACTCCGGCCGAGGTCCGCGCCGTCACCCGGCAGCTCACCGACCTCGCCGACGCGCTGCGCACCGGCGCCCCGCTGCCGGCGGCCGAACAGGACGCAGCGGACGCACCGGCGCCGGACGGCGCGCTGGCCCGGTTGCACCACGAGGTGCACGCGGCCCGCTCGGTGGCGGCCCAGTGAGAGGCGATCCTGTGCGGGATGGCCCGGTGAGTGGTGGCCGGATGAGCAGCGCCCGGGTGACGGCGGCCCGGGTGGACGACGGCCCCGCGCGGGCCCGTCCCGTCAGTCCTGGATGCGCCGCCAGGGCCGGTCCGCCTCCAGCGCGAAGGCCAGCTCCAGCAGCAGCCGCTCCTGCCCGTGCGCGGCCGACAGGTGCACCCCGATCGGCAGACCGCTCGGCGCCGCCCCGGCGGGCAGGGCGATGCCGGGGCCGCCGGTCACGTTGTTGACCGGGGTGAAGGCGACGTAGCGCAGCAGCCGCTCGACCAGCTCGTCGAAGGCCACGTTCGGGCTCAGGTGGCCGATCGGCGGGACGGTGTGGGCGAGCACCGGGGAGAGGATCGCGTCGTGGTGCCGGAAAATCCCCGCGTACACCGCCTCGGCCCGGCGCAGCCGCCGCAGCACGCCCGGGGTGCGCGGGAACTCGGCCTGGAAGCGGCGGCGCAGCCCGGTGGTCAGGCCGTCCAGGCGCCCGCTGCGGAAGCTCGGGTCGAGCAGCAGCCGGCCGGTGACGGCGATCACCCAGGCGATGTAGCCCCAGTACGAGAGGAAGTCGCGGGAGAACTCCTCGCCGAAGGGCAGGGTGGTGGGCTCGACCCGGTGGCCCATCGCCTCCAGCCGGGCCGCCGTCTCCTCGACCACCCGACGGGTCGGCTCGTCGGTCTCGGCGATCTGCGAGTCGACCACCAGCCCGATCCGCAGTCGGCGCCCGCCGGGGCCCTCGACCAGGCCGAGCGGGGGCAGCTTCGGGTTGTGGCGGTGGCGTTCGGCGGCGGCGAAGAAGGCGGCGGTGTCACGCACCGAGCGGGTCACCACCCCGTCGGTGACCAGGTCGATCGGCAGCTTGCCGCCCTGGGCGTTGGTGACCAGCCGGCCGCGGGTGGGCTTGAGCCCGACCAGCCCGCAGCAGGCCGCCGGGATGCGGATCGACCCGCCGCCGTCGTTGGCGTGGGCGATCGGCACCACCCCGGCGGCCACCAGCGCCGCCGAGCCGCCCGAGGAGGCGCCCGCCGAGTGCGAGGGCTTCCAGGGGTTGCGCACCGGCTGGGCGGTGGCGAACTCGGTGGAGGCGTTGAGGCCGAACTCGGGCAGCCTGGTCTTGCCGAGCACGGCCAGGCCGGTGGCCAGCAACTGGTCGGTGAAGGGCGCGTTGCGCCGGGCAGGGCGGGCCCGGAAGGCCTCGCTGCCCATGGCGGTCGGCAGGCCGCGCAGATCCACGTTGTCCTTGAGGTAGGTCGGCACGCCCCAGAGCGGGCCGTCGAGGCCCTTCCGACTGATTCGCGGCCGCTCGTAGGAGGCGTGGGCGACGGGCAGCAGCGTGCCGTCGATCCGCCCGGCGCGGGCGGCGGCCGCGGCGACCAGCTCGCGGGGGTTGACCTCGCCGGCCCGCACCAGGGCGGCCAGCGCCACCGCGTCGTGCGCGCCGAGGGCGTCGTCGGTGAACGCGTGGGCCCGCTCGTCGGTCATCCCAACTCCCCATTCCCCGCCGGGCCGTACTGCCCGGTAGTACTGACCGGTAGTCTCGCAGGAGCTTCGCAGTCTAGGCACGCGGCGCCACCGCCCGGTACCCCCACGCCGGCGCCCTTCCGTCCACGACCGTCCGGCCGTCGGTCAAGCCGCAGACGGCGCACGGGCGTTCGGCATGCGCCCCCGCGTTCACCCCACCCGCCGGTCACGAACCGTTTGGTCGTCGGGCCCCGGGAAAGATCCACATCGCCCGCCGATCCGGCCATCCCCCTCCCGAGGTGACGCCCTTGACCACCCAGTACCACCCGACCACCCGTTACACCTCGACCACCGCTCCCGGCGCCCTGCCGCTGCTCGGCCACGCGCCCGCCCTCCTCCGGCGCCCCTTCGCCTTCCTGGCCGGCCTGGCCGCCCATGGCGACCTGGTCAGACTCCGGCTCGGCTCGCTCGACCCCTACGTCGCCTGCCACCCCGACCTGGTGCGCCGACTACTCGCCGACGACCGTACCTTCGACAAGGGCGGCGTCCTCCTCGACACGGCCCGCCAGTCCTCCGGCACCGGTCTCGCCGGCTGTCCCGCCGCCGACCACCGACGCCAACGCCGGCTGCTGCGGCCCGCGTTCCACCGCGACCGGCTGCCCGGGTACGCCGCCATGATGGCGACCGAGATCGCCGGCGCCACCGCCCCCTGGCGCGACGGTGACGTGGTCGACGTGCCCGCCGCGATGCACCGCCTCACCACCGCCGTCACCGCCCGCTGCCTGTTCGCCGCCCACGAGCGGGCCGACTGGCCGCGCGTGCACGAGACCGTGGCCACGGTCGCCCGGAGCGCCGCCCGCCGGATCCCGTTCCTGCCCCCACCACCGTTCCCGGTCCCGTTCCCGGGCGCCCACCGCATCCCCACCCCGGGCAACCGCCGCCTCCACCGCGCCGAACAGGACCTACGGAAGATCACCCGGCGGCTGATCGCCGACTACCGCACCACCGGCACCGACCGCAACGACCTGCTCTCCGCCCTGCTCGGCGCCCGCGACGAGCACGGCCAGGGCCTGTCCGACGCCGAGATCCACGACCAGCTGGTCACCTTCCTGCTCAGCGGCACGGAGACCACCGCCGCCACCCTGTCCTGGGCCTGGAGACTGCTCGCCGCCAACCCGGCCGTCCGCGACCGCCTGCACGCGGAACTCGACACCGTCCTCGACGGGCGCCCCGCCCGGTACGAGGACCTGCCCGCGCTGCCGCTCACCGCCCGGATCGTCAGCGAGACCCTGCGGCTCTACCCGCCGCCGTGGGTGCTCAGCCGCACCGTCGCCGCCGACGCCGAACTCGGCGGCCACCGCATCCCGGCCGGCGCCACCGTCCTGGTCAGCCCCTACCTGCTGCACCGCCGGGCCGACCTCTTCCCGTGCCCGGACCGCTTCGACCCCGACCGCTGGCTCACCACCGCCCACCCCGCCCCGGGCACCTACGTGCCCTTCGGCCTCGGCGTCCGCCGCTGCATCGGCGAGGCCTTCGGCACCACCGAGGCCGCCCTCGCCATCGCCACCATCGCCGCGCACTGGACCGTCACCCCCACCCCGGGCCGCCCCGCCCGCCCCGCCCGCAGCTCCTCGCTCTGCCCCCGGCCGTTCACCGCGCGGCTGACCCGCCGGGCGAGGTGAGGGGCGCCCCGCGGCCGGGGCGGGGGTGCCTCCGGGCGAGGTGAGGGGGCGCGCCGGGCGAGCGGTGGCCGACGTTCGGTACTGTCCCCGCGGGGCCGGCCGCAGACGCGTCGGCCGGACCTGCCGTTCGACCGGGACACCATCAGACCATGAACGCACGACCCCTCTTGGGGCTCCTGACCGGGCTGCTGCGCGCCGTCCGCACGTATCCGCGCCGCTCGCCGCTGACCTCCGGCTACGTCGGCCTGCTCCTGCTCGGCCACGCCTGGGTCCAGTACGGCCTGTCCGCCGCGCGGGCCGACGACCTGCGGGACTACATCAGCACCAACCTGGACAACCTCCACGACCACCCGGTCCGCGCCCTCCTCGGCAGCGCGCTGCTCTACGACGGCACCCTGACGGACGTCACCTCCACCGGGTTCGGCGGCACCCTGATCACCCTCGGCCTCGGCATCGTCGTCAGCCTGGCCTGGGCCGAACGCCGCCACGGGACACTGCGCGCCGCCGCGGTGTTCGTCGCCGGGCACATCGGCGCCACGCTGCTCACCGCCCTCGTCATCCTGCTCGCCCTCCAGCAGGACTGGTACCCCCAGAGCGTCCGGGAGGCCCCGGACTACGGCATCAGCTACGGCGCCCAGGCCGCCCTCGCCTTCGTGGTGCTCGCGCTGCCGCGCTGGGCCCGACTGCCCTGGGCCGCCTTCGTCCTCGCCTGGCCGCTCGCCGGGGACGGCGACTGGAGCGGCCCACTACCGGAGTTCACCACCGTCGGCCACCTCCTCGCCGCCGCCCTCGGCTTCGTCGTCGCCGGCGTCACGGCGGCCGGCGCACGCGACCGCACCGGCACACCGGCAGCGGTGCGCGCGAAGGGCTGAGTCGCCGGCGGCCGCCCGCGGAGTCGCTGATCACCGGCGGCCGCCCGCGGAGTCGCTGATCACCGGCGGCCGCCCGCGAAGGGCTCAGCGGGGCGGACGGCCGTCGGCGGACAGGTTCGTCAGCAGCCGCTCGATCGCCGCCAGCCGCTCCCGCAGCTCGTCGACATCGGCCTTGGTGGCGCTCCGCTCGGCCGCCCGGAGGGTGACCAGCAACTGCCCGTCCGGCTCCAGCCGGGCACGGGCCACGTCGCTCACGTCATCACCGTTCTGGATCCGGATCGCGTGCTCCAGCTCGGACGGGCGCAGCGCCAGGTCGTGCAACGCGCCGGGCACGAGCGCACCGTCGCGTACCACCGTGGTGGCGCCGCCCTCCAGGAGGCGGGCGGCGCGCGGGTCCCGGGCCAGCCAGCGGGTCACGCCGGAGTTGACGGCGACCAGGGTGACGGCGCCGACGGCGCCCCCGAGAAGGCTGTTGTCGTTGCCGATGATCGCGTTCTGCACCACGTTGGACAGCAGGAACACGACCACCATGTCGAAGGTGTTCAGCCCCGCCAGCCCGCGCTTCCCGGCGAGCCGGAACAGGATCAGGATCAGTACGTAGACGGCGACCGTTCGGAGGATCTTCTCCCCGATCGGAATCTGGACGACCACCAGGTCATGCCACACGGCCCCGCTCCTCCCACCACGACAGTCCGGAACGGGGCCGACGCTACGCCACGCGGCTGCTAACCCCGCCGCTTCGGCTTGCCGCGCCTGGCGGCGGCCGCCGCCCCGCCCCGGGCCCCGCCCTTCGGGGCACCGGGCTTCTGCCCACCGGCCTTCTGGCCACCCGCCTTCTGCCCGCCCGCCTTCTGGCCGGCCCGCTGCTGCCCGGCGCCCGCCTTCTGCTGCTGCGGCTTGCGCTGCGGCGCCGCCTTCTTCGCCGGAGCGGCCGCGGCGTCGCCCACGGCCTGCCCGGCCCCCCGCCCGCGCGAGCTGTTGACCGTGCGGCCGCGGACGATCCCGATGAACTCCTCCACCAGGTCCGTCGTCCGCTCCTGCAGCCAGGACAGCGCGACCTGCGACTGCGGCGCCTCCACCACCGGCCGGAAGGTGAGGTCCCGCCGGTGGTGCAGCCGGGCCAGCGACTGGGGGACGAGCAGCACGCCCACGTTGGCCGCGACCAGCTCGACGGCGTCCGCCGTGGTCGCCGGGCGCTCGATGGCCGGGCGGCCCGGCAGGGCATCGGCGGCCCAGCCGAGGGTGTCGTCGAGCGGGTGGAAGACCACATCGTCGGCAAGGTCGTCGAGGGTGACCTCCTCGGCGGCGGCGAGCCAGTGGTCCTTGGGGAAGACCACGACGGTGGTCTCGGTGTACAGCGGGATCGCGCTGAGCAGGTCCTTGTCGACCGGCAGGCGGATCAGCCCGGCGTCCACCGAGCCCTCCCGTACGGTCCGCTCGCCGTCCTCGGAGGGGACCGCGACGAGGTCGAGCGGGACGTCCGGGAGCCGCTCGACCCAGACCCGGGCCCATTTGCCGGGGGTCACGCCCGGGACGTACGCGAGCCGGAAGGGCGGGTTCACCTGCATGTCTGTCACAGGGCAAGGCTACCGACCGTGACCGGAGGCGCCCGCCCGCTCCCTTACCCTTGTCCTCATGACATCGCTCAAGCAGAAGACCAGCCAGACCATGAAGCCGGCCACGGCGGCCAAGAAGCTGGGGATCCACCTCGCCGCGGCGCCGACCGACTTCCAGGAGGGCGTGGTCTCCCGCGAGGAGCTGAACGCGCTGCAGGCCGAGCCGCCGCAGTGGCTCCAGGAGCTGCGCAAGAACGGCCCGCACCCCCGCCCGGTGATCGCCGCCAAGCTGGGCATCTCGATCTCCGGCCTGGCCCGCGGCGGTGTGACGGAGGCGCTCACCACCGAGCAGATCGAGGCGATCAAGGCCGAGAACCCGCTCTGGCTCCAGCACGAGCGCGCCAACCAGGTGGACGTCCGCAAGGAGTCCGCCCGGATCAAGGCGAAGCACGAGAAGGAGGCCGCCGAGAAGGCCGCCAAGGAGTCCCAGGGCCGCTGACCCGCCGCCCCACGACCAGCGGGCCGACCCGCTGACCGACTGCCCCGCTGACCGACCTCCCGTGCTGACCTGCCGGTTCGCGGGCTCGGCGCCGGTTGTCAGACCCCTGCGCTTCGATGGTGCCGGCGTTCGTCCACGGACGGGCGCCGGCACAGCCATGAGCACAGCCGGACGGAGGACGGGCGGATGGCAGGGGCACGGGCAGGGGCAGGGGCAGGGGCAGGCGCGCCGACGGGGGCGTTGAACGGCCGGATCGCCCTGGTCGCGGGGGCGACCAGGGGCGCCGGCCGGGGCATCGCGGTGGAGCTCGGCGCGGCGGGCGCGACGGTCTACGTGACCGGTCGCACCACGCGGCAGCAGCGCTCGGAGTACGACCGGCCGGAGACGATCGAGGACACCGCCGAGCTGGTCACCGCGGCGGGCGGCCGCGGCATCGCGGTGCCGGCGGACCACCTGGTCCCGGCCCAGGTGGCCGCCCTGGTGGAGCGGATCGAGGCCGAGCAGGGCCGACTGGACGTCCTGGTGAACGACATCTGGGGCGGCGAGAAGCTGTTCGGCTGGAACACCCCGCTCTGGGAGCACAGCCTGGACGACGGTCTGCGGCTGCTGCGCCTCGCGGTGGAGACCCACGCGATCACCAGCCACTACGCCCTGCCGCTGCTGCTGAAGCACCCGGGCGGCCTGCTGGTGGAGATGACGGACGGTACGGAGGAGTACAACCGCACCACCTACCGCAACTCCTTCTTCTACGACCTGGCCAAGTCCTCCGTCCTGCGGATGGCCTTCTCGCTCGGCCACGAGCTCGGCCCGCGCGGCGCCACCGCAGTGGCGCTCACCCCCGGCTGGATGCGCTCCGAGATCATGCTGGACCACTTCGGCGTGACCGAGGAGAACTGGCGCGACGCGCTGGCCGGGGAGCCGCACTTCGGTATCTCGGAGAGCCCGTACTACGTCGGCCGGGCGGTCGCGGCGCTGGCCGCCGACCCCGAGGTGGCCCGCTGGAACGGCCGGTCCGTCTCCAGCGGGGAGCTGGCCCGGGTGTACGGCTTCACGGACCGGGACGGCAGCCGCCCGGACTGCTGGCGCTACCTGGTGGAGGTGCAGGACGCGGGCAAGCCGGCCGCGCCGGAGTCGTACCGCTGAGCACCTGAATCGCCTTTTGGCGTCGGCGCGTTCACCGCGAGCGGACGGAACGTCTCCCCCGCCGCCGCACATTGACCGCGCCGTCCCCGAGTCCGACCGCTCGCGCCCGGTCGGGCGGGGCGGGGAGTTTCCCGCCGCGCGCGTCAAGGACGCGGAAACGATTCCGCGCGCCCGCGCCAGTCCTCCCGCGCCCGGACGGGGCGTCACCCCTTCGGCCTCCTCGACACGGTAAGGTCCGCTGGCGCGGCCTCCGGCACCATCGCCGGCCGGCCGCGCCCACCCCCGACGACCTGGAGGAACTCCGTGCCGGCTCCCGCCCGAGGCGCTCTCGCCATAGCCGCGGCCGTCCTGCTCGCCGCAGCCGCAGGCTGCTCGTCCGGTGGCGGCCACACCGCCAAGGACAGCGCCCACGGCAAGGGCGGCGCCCACAGCACCACCCCGGCGGCCGCCGGCGACGCCGCCCAGCCCGCCCCGGCCGCCATCGTCGCCGGGCCAGGCCCCAAGAGCTCCTACACCGCGCAGCCGCAGCCCGCGGCGGGCAGCTGCCACTTCCACTACACGGCGGACCAGCAGCCCCTGCCCGACCCCAACTGCACCCCGGGCGCGATCAGCCCGGCGGTCAACCAGGGCAACCTCAATGACACCATCTGCAAGCCGGGCGGCTACACCTCGGCCATCCGTCCGCCGTCGAACGTCACCGGCAAGGAGAAGGCCGAGAACGCCAGGTCCTACGGCTACACCGGTCCGATGGGCGACGCCGAGTACGACCACCTGATCAGCCTGCAACTCGGCGGCGACCCCAACGACCCGCGCAACCTGTGGATCCAGCCGCCCTCCCCCGGCCACGTCCCGGGCAAGGGCCCGAACAACCCCAAGGACTCGGTGGAGACCCACCTGCACACCGCGATCTGCAAGGGTCAGGTCACCCTGGCCGCGGCCCAGGCCGCGATCGCCGCCGACTGGACCACGGCCGAGGTCAAGGTGGGCCTCAAGCCCGCCGGCGCGCCCACCCCGGAGGCGGACGCGGACGGCGACTGACCGTCCGTCACCCGCTACAGCGACTCCACCGCCTCGGCGATCGCGTCGAACGGCCGGTACCGGGCGAACTCGGCGGCCAACGCCCGGGCCCGCTCACGGAACCGGCCCTCCCCGAGCATCCGCTCGACCGCCTGGCCCACCTCCACCGGCGCCGGGCGGCCGGTCCGCAGGTCGACCCCGCCGGCCCCGTCTCGACCGGCCGCTCCACGCTCGGCCGGCTGCTCCTACCAGTCCGCCAATCGCTCAGCCAGCTCCAGCAGTTGGGCCGACCGCAGGACCCGGCCGGCGAAGCCGGGCAGCGGGACGTGGAGGGGCTCGATCCAACGGGCCGGAACGGCCGCGAGGCCGTAGCGGGCTCCGGCCAGCGCGCCGGTCACGGCGGCGACGGTGTCGGTGTCGCCGCCGAGGTCGACGGCCGCGTGCACGGCGCGCTCGAAGCTGTCGGTGGTGCGCAGGGCCCAGACCGCCGAGCCGAGGCAGGGCCAGACGGCGCCGTTGGCCTCGGTGGCGAGATCGGGGTGCCAGTCGGGGCCGAGGACGGTCGCGAAGCGCTCGCGGTGGTCGGGGTGGACACGGGCCAGAACGTCGGGGAGTTCGGCGAGCGGGTCGGCACCATCGAGCGCGAGGCGGACGAACTCGTGGAGGATCGCCGTGCCCTCCCAGGCGGCCCGGTCGCCGTGGGTTAGCGCGGCGATCCGGCGCGCGGCGTCCATGGTGGCCTCCCGCCCGGCACGGGCGAAGGCGACGGCGGAGGTGGCGGCGCGCATCAGTGAGCCGTTGCCGGCGGCGCGCAGGGTGGTGTCGAAGTGGGCGGCGGCCGCCAGATCCCAGGGCAGGCCGCTGGTGAGGACGTCCTCGGTCTGGATCCCGATGTCCTTGGGAGCGGCAGCGGCCCAGCGCCGGAACCTCCCGAAGATGTCGGGGAGGTCCAACTCGCCCCGGGCCAGCAGCGATTCGGCGACCAGGACGGCCATCTGGGTGTCGTCAGTGGCCTCGCCGCGCTCCCAGCCGCCGCCCGCGACCGGTTCCACCGGCCCGGACGGGAAGCGGGCGGTGAGGGCGCCGGCCGGCCCGAACTCGTACGGGGCGCCGAGGGCATCGCCGACGGCCGAGCCGAGGACGGCGCCGGCCGCGCGGGACGGGCGGTCGGTCATGCGTGGCCGGGGGTGATCGGCAGGCCGCGCTTGTGTTCGGTGCGGCGGTAGTGGCCGAGGACGGTGCGGAAGACCTCGTCGCTGACCGGCAGGCCCTCCAGGAAGTCGTCCAGGGCGTCGTAGTCGACACCGAGGGCGTCCTCGTCGGGGCGGCCGGGGGCGAGGTTCTCCAGGTCCGCGGTGGGAACCTTGCCGACGAGTTCGGCGGGTGCGCCCAGCACCGCGGCGATCGAGCGCACCTGGCGCTTGGTCAGTCCGGAGAGCGGCATCACGTCCGCCGCGCCGTCGCCGTACTTGGTGAAGAACCCGACGGCGGCCTCGGCCGCGTGGTCGGTGCCGACGACCAGGCCGCCGGAGGCGCCCGCGGCCGCGTACTGGACGACCATCCGCTGGCGGGCCTTGACGTTGCCGCGCACGAAGTCCTCGTGGGCGTGGTCGGTGAAGGTGAGCCCGGCGGCGAGGAGGGCGTCGAAGGCGGCGTCGGTCGCGGGCTTGATGTCGACCGTCAGCACCTCGTCGGCGCGGATGAAGTCGAGCGCGCGCTGGGCGTCCGCTTCGTCCGCCTGGACGCCGTAGGGCAGCCGCATCGCCGTGAAGCCAGCCCGGTAGCCCTCGGCGCGCAGCCGCTCGACGGCGAGCTGGCAGAGCCGGCCGGTGGTGGTGGAGTCGACGCCGCCGCTGATGCCGAGCACCAGGGTGCGGGCGCCGGCGGCCCGCAGTTGCTCGGCGAGGAAGTCCACCCGGCGGTCGGCCTCCTTGGCGGGGTCGGGGACGGGCGCCACGCCCAGGGCGAGGGCGATCTGCCGCTGGAGGTCCGCGGGCGGGGTCTCGGTCATGCCGGCTCCTTCGGGGTGGTCACTCGGTGGGTGCCCGTCATCGACGTCACCAGCGAGTACAGCGAGGTGGTGGCCGTGATGAACAGGCGGTTGTTCTTCGGGCCGCCGAAGGTGATGTTGGAGACGGGCTCGGGGACGAGGATACGGCCGATGAGGTCGCCGTCCGGGGCGTAGCAGTGGACGCCGTCCTCGAAGGCGGCTGCCCAGAGCCGGCCGTCGAGGTCGAAGCGGATGTTGTCGAAACGGCGGCCGTCTCCGAAGACGAAGACCCGGTCACCGCCGAGGGTGCCGTCCTCGCCGATGTCGAAGACCCGGATCTGCCCGGATCGGCTGTCGTTGACGTAGAGCTGCCGCTCGTCGTGGGAGAGGACCAGTCCGTTCGGCCCCTCGAAGCCGTCGGCGGCGAGCCGTACTTCCCCGCTGTGCGGGTCGATCCGGTAGACGTTGCAGGCGTCGATCTCGCTCTCGGCGAGGTGGCCCTCGTAGTCGGAGGTGATGCCGAAGTCCGGGTCGGAGAACCAGATCGCGCCGTCGGAGCCGACCACCGCGTCGTTGGGGGAGTTGAGGCGCTTGCCCCGGTAGTGGGCGGCGAGCACGGTGATCCTGCCGTCGTGTTCGGTCCGGGTGACCCTGCGGTTGCCCTGTTCGCAGCTGATCAGGCGGCCCTCACGGTCGACGGTGTTGCCGTTGGGGTGGCCGGCGGGGGTGCGGAAGACGCCAACGCTGCCGGTGGCCTCGTCCCAGCGCAGCAGCCGGTCGTTGGGGATGTCGCTCCAGATCACCTGCCGCCAGGCCGGCAGGTAGAGCGGCCCCTCGGCCCAGCGGCAGTCCCCGTAGAGCTTCTCCAGCCGGGTGTCGCCGTTGGCGCACCGCCGGAACCTGTCGTCCAGTATCTCGTACAGTCCGAACATGGCACTGGAAGACATCGTTCACTCCTCGTCGATTTCTGCCGAATGGCATTCTGTCGAATGGGAGTATGGCAGAACGCGATATGGTTCCACCATGGTGATCGAGAATCTGGACGGAACCGACCGCGCCCTGCTCGCCCTGCTCCAGCAGGACGCCGGCCGGCCGTACGCGGCCCTCGGGCGGGCCGTGGGGCTCTCGGCGGCGGCCGCGCACGAGCGGGTGCGCAAGCTCCGGGAGCGCGGGGTGATCCGCCGCACCACGGTGGAGGTGGACCCGCGGAGCCTGGGGCTCGGGGTGCTCTCCTTCGTGCTGGTGGACTCCTCGGCCTGGATGGGCGATTCGGCCGCCGCCTTCGCCGCGATCCCGGAGATCGAGGAGGCGCACATCATCGCGGGCAGCGCCTCGGTGCTGGTGAAGGTGCGGACGGCGTCCACCGAGCAGCTCCAGGACGTCCTGCGCCGGCTCTACGCGATCGACGGCGTGAGCGGCACCCAGGCCACCGTGGTCCTGGAGACCTTCTTCGAGCGCCCGCCCGCGCCCTGAGGCGGCTCAGGCCCCGCCTTCGGGTTCCTTCGTCAGCGGCACGGGGTGCCGCAGGATGTCGAGCACCACGCCGCCGTCCACGGTCTCCTGGGCGACCAGCAGCGTCGCCAACTCGTCCAGGTGATGGCGGTGTCGGCGCAGCAGCTCGATGGCCCGGCGTTCGGCGCCGCGCAGCAGCGCGGCCACCGCCTCGTCCACCGCACGCTGGGTCTGCTCGGAGTAGGGGCGGCGCAGCAGGTCCTCGGGGTTTTCACCGAGGTACTGCGGGGAGCCGCTGGAGTAGCCGACCGGGCCGAGGTCCGGGGAGAGGCCGAACTCGCGCACCATCCGGGTGGCCACCGAGGTGGCGTTGGCGAGGTCGTTGGCGGCGCCCGTCGAGCCCTCGCCGAAGACCACCAACTCCGCGGCGCGGCCGCCCAGTTGTACGGTGAGCAGGTCGGTCAGGTAGCTCTCGCTGTACAGGTGCCGCTCCGCCTCGGGGAGTTGCTCGGTGGCGCCGAGCGCGACGCCCGCCGGGAGGATGGTCACCTTGGCGACCGGATCGGCGTGCTCGCACAGCGCGGCCACCAGCGCGTGCCCGGACTCGTGCACGGCGACGGCGTGCCGCTCCTCGGGCAGCAGGGCGTTGGAGGATTCCCGGCGCCCGAGCAGCACCCGGTCCCGGGCGTCGTCGAGGTCGGCCGCGGTGATGGTGGCGCGTTCGGCGCGGACGGCGTTGATCGCGGCCTCGTTGACCAGGTTGGCGAGGTCGGCGCCGGAGAAGCCGGGGGTGCCGCGGGCGATCCGGTCCAGGTCGGCGTCCGGGGCGAGGGTCTTGCCGACGGTGTGCACGGCGAGGATGGCGGCCCGCTCGGCCTGGTTGGGCAGCGGCACGGTGACCTGCCGGTCGAAGCGGCCGGGGCGCAGCAGGGCCGGGTCGAGGGCGTCCGGCCGGTTGGTGGCGGCGATGACGACGATGCCGGTGCTCTGGTCGAAGCCGTCCATCTCGGCGAGCAGCTGGTTGAGGGTCTGCTCGCGCTCGTCGTTGCCGCCGATTCGGGAGCCGCCCGCGCGACGGCCGCCGACGGCGTCGATCTCGTCGATGAAGACGATGGACGGCGCGCGTTTGCGGGCCTCGTCGAACAGGTCGCGGACCCGGGAGGCGCCGACGCCGACGAACATCTCCACGAAGCCCGATCCGGTCACCGAGAGGAACGGCACCGAGGCCTCCCCGGCCACCGCCCTGGCGAGCAGCGTCTTGCCGGTGCCCGGCGGGCCCACCATGATCACCCCGCGCGGCCCCTTGGCCCCGGCGGCGGCGTACCGCTCCGGGCTGCGCAGGAAGTCGACCACCTCGCTGACCTCCTGCTTCACCCCCTCGTAGCCGGCCACGTCGGCGAATCCGGTGGCGGGCCGCTCGGCCTCGATGATCTTCGCCCTGGAGCGGCCGATCGCGCTCAGCCCGCCGCCGAGCGACCGGGCGGCCAGTCGGCCGGACCAGAGGAACAGCCCGCCGAAGATCAGCAGCGGGAGGAACAGCAGCAGGGTGGACCAGATCGAGCTGCCGCCGGAGTGGCTGGCGGTGACGTTCACGTGGTGGTCGGAGAGCGCGTGGCTGAGCTGGGAGGTGTCCAGGGCCGTGGGGATCTGGCTGGTGAAGCGGGTGCCGTCCTTGAGCGAGCCGTTCACGCCGCCGGTGTCGCTGACGTCGACGGTCTGCACCTGCCCGGCGTCGACCCGGTTGAGGAAGTCGGTGTAGCCGTAGCGGGTGCCGGTCGGGGCGGACCTGGAGAACAGGAGGAGCAGGAGCAGGGTGGCGAGGACGGCGAAGGGCAGCAGCCAGCGGCGCCACGAGGGGACGGGTGGCTTGGGCGGGGGGCCGCCGGGGCCGCGTCCGGGGCCGGGGCCGGGGCCCAGGCCGGGGCCGCCGGGGCTTCGGCCCGGTCCGGGCGGGGTCGCGGAGTGGCGGACGGCGGCACGCAGACGCGTTCGTACGATCATCCACGCTCACCGCCTCTCGGGCGCCACCCGTCCTGCCAGGGGCCCTGCTCGGGTCGGGACCCGGAGCCCTACCCTCCATGGTCGGCCCCTTCGGCCCCGGACGGGAGGCCGAGCGGCTGACGGAGCAAAGCCGGCCGCGTTGCCCACGGCCGACGGCCCGTGGTCCGCCGGGCCGCCAAGCCGCCAAGCCGCAAGGCCGCCGGCTCAGGCCGCGTGCAGCGATCAGGTGAAGTCCAGCGATCCCGTCCGTGTCCGCTTGAGCTCGAAGAACTTCGGGTACCCGGCCAGCAGCCGGACGCCGTCGAACACCCGGACGGCGTCCTCCCCGCGCGGGATCGCGCTCAGCACCGGGCCGAAGAAGGCGACGCCGTCCACGTGGAGGGTCGGGGTGCCGACCTCCTCACCCACCGGGTCCATGCCCTCGTGGTGGCTCTTGCGCAGCGCGATGTCGTACGCCGTGCTGCCGGCCGCCTCGGCGAGTTCCTCGGGCAGCCCGGCGGCGACCAGCGCTTCGCGGATGACCGTGTCGTCGGCGGGGCGGTCCTGGTCGTGCAGCCGGGTGCCGAGCTCGGTGTAGAGGTCACGCAGGACGTGCTCGCCGTGCTGCTCGGCGGCGGCGATGCAGACCCGGACGGGGCCCCAGCCGGTGGTCATCAGGCGCTGGTAGCGCTCGGGCAGGTCGGTGCGGCCCTCGTTGAGGACGGACAGGCTCATCACCCGGAAGGTGAGATCCAGCTCGCGCTGCCGCTCGACCTCGAGGATCCACCGGGAGGTGATCCATGCGAAGGGGCAGACGGGATCGAAGTAGAAGTCGATTTTGGTGGTTTCCGTGGTCACGTCGACGACTCTAGGGGCGGATTGGACCGCTCCCCAGAGCCAATCATCGCTTCTCTGCTTGGGCCACTTCGCGGCACGGATGGCCTGGGCTCGGGGCCTGCGGCCGGGCCCGGCTACCGGTGGGCCGCCGTCAGCTGCAGGTGGTCCCGTCCGGTGGCACCGTGCCGTCCAGCAGGTAGGCGTCCACGGTCTGCTTCAGGCAGGGGTTGCCGGTGTTGTACCCGCCGTGGCCCTCCCCGTTCAGCGTCACCGTGACGCCGACGCCCTGGCCCAGCTGCTGCGCCATCGTGCGGGCGCCCTGGACCGGGGTGGCCGGGTCACCGGTGGTGCCGACCACCAGGATCGGGGCGGCACCCGGGGCCGACACCTCCGGGTGGTCGGCCTTGCCGGGGACGGGCCAACCGGTGCAGCCGGTCAGGCCCCAGGCGGTGAAGGTGCCGAACACCGGGGAGGCGTCGCGGAACTGCGGCAGCCGCTGCTCGACGTCCTGGTCGGAGTAGCGCTGCCGGGAGTCCACGCAGGAGATCGCCCGGTTGGCCGCGCTCAGGTTGTTGTAGTGCCCCTGCGGGTCCCGCCCGAGCAGCGCGTCGGCCAGCTGGAGGAGGGTGTCGCCGCTCCCCTGCTGCATCGCCTCGGTGAGTCCGGAGGCCAGCGCGGGCCAGGTCTGCCGGCTGTACAGCGCGCCGGCGATCCCGGTGACGGCCAGGGTCTCGGTGAGCTTGCGCCCGCCGGCGGTGGGCAGCGGCGACTGGTCGAGCTGCTGCAGCAGTTCGGTGATCCGCGCCGTGCCCTCGGCGCCACCGGTGCCGGTCGGACAGGCGGCGGCCTCCTGGGCGGCGCAGGCCTTCATGAAGTCGCCGAGGGCGAGTTGGAAGCCCTGGGCCTGGCCGAGGGCGCTCTGCTCCGGGTCCTTCGTCGGGTCGACCACCGAGTCCAGGAAGAGCCGGCCGACCCCCTGCGGGAACAGGTGCGCGTAGACGCCGCCGAGCTGGGTGCCGTAGCTGATGCCGAAGTAGGACAGCGTCCGGTCGCCGAGCACCTGCCGCATCAGGTCGAGGTCACGGGCGGCGCTCTCGGTGTCCACGTAGGGCAGCACCGAGCCGGAGTTGTGCTCACAGGCGGCGGCGAACTGCGCGTTGCCGTCGTCCAGGGCCTTGATCTCGGCCGGGGTGTCGGGGGTGCTGTCGACCGCCGCGTTGGCGTCCATGGCCTGGTCGTCCAGGCACTTCACCCCGGCACTGGCGCCGACTCCCCGAGGGTCGAAACCGACCAGGTCGTAGCGGGTGTTGAGGGAGGAGTACGTGTCGGCCAGGGCGGGCAGGGTGGCCACGCCGGAGGCGCCCGGGCCACCGAAGTTGAAGAGCAACGAGCCGATCCGGTGCTGGTCGTCCTTGGCCTTGCTGCGGATCAGCGCGAGGTCGATGGTGCCGCCGTCCGGCTTGCCGTAGTCCAGCGGGGCCTTGAGGGTGGCGCACTGCCAGTCCGCCGGGGGCGCGGTGCCACCGCCCTGGGCGGTGCTCGGCGCCTGGCAGGCGTGCCAGGCGAGTTGCTGGGCGGCCAGGCCGCTGACGGTGGTGGCGGCCCCGCCGGCCGGCGAGGTCGGCGCGGGCTCGGCGGCGGAGCGGCTGCCGCTCTGGCAGCCGGCGGCGGGCGCGAGCAGCAGCGCGGCCAGGCCCAGCGCGGCGGCGCCGCGGACGACGGTGTGCATGCAGCGGTCCACCTCTCGGGTCCACCTCTCAGGTCTGCCGGGCGCCGACGTGCTCGGTCTCGGGCGCCCCGAGCACACCGGCGCACGGCAAGGCGGCGTACGCCCCGGCGCGCGGCACCGGCGGCGCATCACAGACCCTAGGGGCCGCGACGCGGCGATGCCTGCCTGAACCCCCGGACGGGGGGCGTGCGCCGAACGGGCCGCCACCGGCCGACCGGGTGAGGGTTCAACCGGCCCACCGGGTGGCAGCCTTACCACCGATCACCGGCTACCAGCGCCGGGGGCCGCAGCCGTGCGTGGGGAGGGCACCTTGGACGCCATGGACGCCGTGGACGCTGCGAACGCCTTGACCGGTGACGCCGAGTTCGCCAGCGTGGACGTCTTCATCACCACCAGCCGCCGGGAGGTCCTGCTCCAACTCCGCGACGACAAGCCGGACATCTGCTGGCCCGCCCACTGGGTCGTCCCCGGCGGGCACCGCGAGCCCGGCGAGACGCCGTACCGGACCGCCGTCCGCGAACTGCGCGAGGAGACCGGCCTCCACGTGCCCGGGCTGCGGCCCTTCCACCCCGTGCTCGCCGAGACCGACCGCGGCGGCAGGCGGCGGTACTTCCACGCCCTGGTGGACGTCGACCCGGCCGAACTGGTCCTCGGAGAGGGCCAGGAGCTGCGGCTGGTCCCGCTCGCCGAGGCGCAGGAGATGAAGGTGCCGCCCGCGCTCAAGGGCTACCTGCGCCAGCTGGAGACGCGACTGCGAGCGGGCCGGACGGCCGACTGGGAGGTGGTCGACGACATCCACCGCCACCTCACCGACCACCGGGCGCGGGTCGGGCTGCCGCTGCTGCCGTTGCAGGTGGTGAAGCTCCAGGAGGAGGTCGGAGAGGTCGCCGAGGCCCTGCTCGGCGTGCTCGGCGCCAACCCGCGCAAGGGTTTCAGCCACACCGCGGCCGACCTGCAGGGCGAGCTGTGCGACGTGATCACGGCCGCCATGGTCGCCCTGCGGGACACCACGGAGGACCCGGGGGCCGTCCTCGCCGAACACCTCGCGGGCTGGCGGCCCCTGCGACGGGAGGAGTGACGCGCCGGTCGCCCCTGCTGCGGACGGCAAGCAGCCTCACCGTGGCTCCAGCACCGGCGTCCCGCGCACCACGTAGGCCGGCAGCCGAAGCTCGCCCAGCACGGCCCGGGGCAGGCACAGCCCGAACCGCCGTCCGACCGCCTCCAGGGCGCGGTGCCGCACGGCTCCGTACAGCTTGCCGCCGGGCCCGCAGGGGGTGATGCCGTCGGCCTCCAGGACCTTCGCGGCGACCAGCTCCGGCAGCAGCAGGTCGGGCTCCTTCCCCCAGCGCCAGCGTTCCTCGCCGAGGCCGAAGCCGCACAGCACCGCGCCGTCCCGGGCGTAGTCGAGCAGGGCCGGCGGCTGTTCCGGCATCGGGCGGAAGTGCACCACCTCGGCACCGTGCCCGGCTATCTCGGTGAGCAACTCGCCGCCGGTGGAGTCCCCGTACTCGATCGCGAAGGTCCAGCCGGCCGCCTCGCCGACCCGGATCACACCGTCACCATCGTCACCGGGGCGGTAGCCCTCGATGTCCAGGCCCCAGATCTCCGTCCCGCTGATCGGCCCCGTCACGGCCGCCGGGTCGGCCCCCATCCGGCGGGCCAGCTCCCCGGGCGGAATCCCCCGGGCGAACACCACACCGTCGACCTGCCCACCGGCGTCCACCAACCACTGGATACCGACACCGCCCCGCCCCACACCCATGCCGCCCCTCCCCTCACGCCGACCCGCACCGGACAGCCACAACCGGCTCGCACCCTAGCCCACACCCCCGACACCCAACTGCCCCCACGGCCGGGATTCCAGCGCACCAGGGCCGCTACACCCGCATTGAGCGATCATGGCAACCATGACGGATACAACTGCACCGGAGCCGCTGGGCGTATGTCTCGTGGCCAACGTCGCTCAGGAGACCCGCCACGGCGAAGGTGGGCTGGAGATCCGTAAGGGGCTGCGGCACTTCGCACCGGGGGCGAAGGTGTGGATCGCACCGCCGGCCTGGGGCGATGGCGGCGAACACGTCATCGTGGCCGGCCGTCACCGGGGTAACCGCCGTCGTTACGTGCGGATCGTGGTCAAGAGCCGATTCCTGGTGAACTTCCGGGTCCGCGCCGTCTACAGCCCGGCGCTGGTGCGTGCGCTGACGGAAGCGGAGCCTGGTGAGGAGAGGGAGTTCGGCGCCCACTTCCTGTGGCCCCTGGAACAAGCGGAGAGCTGGGCGCGGTCCTGGAACACGCGTCGGTCGGGTGCGGGGACGGCCGATGGGTCGAGGGAGCCGGATCTTGTCGAGCACTGTCCGGAACAGCGGACAGTCCGCAGCCTGACCGGGGGTGAGCACGAAGGCCCCTGCTGCTGAGTCCGCCCGTCCACCCACGCCTTCTGGCCCGACCCTGCGCACTACACCCACGTGATCGGGCAGCTGCACCGGGCCGACGTGCCGACCGCCACCCACGCCATCGGCGACGCCGCCGTTCGGCACGCGCTCGACTCCGTCGCCAAGGCGTCTGCCGACGGTTTGGCCGGCGGTTTGGCCGTCGGCCCGGCCGACGGTTTGGCCAGCCGCTCCGCCAACGGCTCGGTCGACCGCGTCGCCGTCGCGCCGAGGCCCGTCCGCCACCGGATCGAGCACATCGAGACCGTCCCCGACGAGATCGTCCGGCGCTTCGCCGAGCTGGGGGTGGTCGCCTCCATGCAGCCCACCCACTGCTGCGACTTCACCCGCGCCGACCACACCGACAACTGGTCCCGCCGGCTCGGCGAGGAGCGCGCCGACCGCGCCTGGCGCTGCCGCGACCTCTGGGACGCCGGCGCCACCGTCGTCCTGGGCTCCGACTGGCCGATCGCCCCCTACCCGCCGCTGGGCGTCATGGCGGGCGCCCGCCACCGCCGCCCCACCCGCGACCTGGGCCAGCCCCCGCACAACCCCGGCCAGGCGCTCACCGCCCTGGAGGCACTGCGCGCCATGACCGTCAACGCCGCCTTCACGGCGGGCGAGGAGCAGCACGCCGGCCGGATCACCGTCGGCCACCGCGCCGACCTCACCGTCCTGGCCGCCGACCCGCTCACCACCCCCGACAGCGAACTCGCCGAGCTGCCCGTCCTGCTCACCGTCGTGGACGGCCGCCCCACCCACCGCGCGGAGGCCCTCGGCTGACGACCGCGGCGCCGCCCCGACGGCCGTCACCCCGGCGGACCGGGCGACCCGCGGTCCCTTCGTCGGGAGCGGGGGCGGGCCCGGTCCGATGCGGCGTTCCCCGGACGATGGTTCGTGCCGGGACTCGGCGATCTGTCCAGCAGGCGAAACGTCCTACGCTTCCTTCAACAGTCTGTTTATGATCTGCGGGCCCCCACCCCCGTCCGGAGCCGCCCGCGCCATGCCCGTCCCCTTGTCCCCTCCGCCTCTGCCCACCCCGACGCCGCCCGTCGCGGCTCACCGACCGCCCAGGTCACCCCGGCCGCATCCACTGCACGCACTTCGGGCGGCCGCCTTCGCCATCGGGGCCCTTCTCGTACTCGTCGGTATCGGCGTGCTACTCCACCAGCCCCTTCTGATCCCGCCGTTGGCGGCCAGCGCGGCGCTGGTTCACGGGGCGCCCGGACTGCCGATCTCGCAGCCGCGTAACCTGGTGGGCGGTCACCTGCTGTCAGCCGTGATCGGCTTCGCCACCGTGGCCGCCACCGGAAGCACCTCCTGGGGCGCGGCCGTCGCCGCCGGGCTCGCGCTGGGCGCGATGATGCTCACCCGCCTCTCGCACTCCCCGGCCGTGGCGACCGCCGTCATCGTGGTCCTCCAAGCCCCGCAGCTGATGCCGTTCCTTCCGCTGCTCGTGCTGGCCACCGTGCTCCTGGTCGTGGTCGGCCTGCTGCCCGGCCGGATCGGCGGGGATCAGGTCCGCTATCCCCTCTCCTGGTAGCGGTGGCCGGCCGGATCGATCCGGCCGTGGGGCGCTGCTCCGACGACGACGGGCCCCCTACCGGGGAGGTCGTCACCCTTCCCTCGCCCACAGCGCCGACCCCTTCCCCGGGACGCACACGACAGCCGCCGGCCGGCGCCCCACGGCGGGCGGGCAGCTCGCGGGTGCTCACCCCCAGCCGGGCACCGGCGGCAGTGGCCACGGCGGGAGTGCCGGCAGCGGAGCGTCCGCGCGCAGGTCCGCCGCCGGGCCGCGGCCGGCGAGCCAGGCGAGCAGGGTGTGCCCCGGGCCGCGCACCACCGGTCCCTGCCCGCCCAGTGTCCAGGTGCGGCCGAGGTCCTCGGCCTCGACGCGGGCGACCGCGGTCCCCCGTGCCGCCAGCGCCGCCATGCTCTCCTCCAGGGCCCGCCGGACGAAGGCCTGCGGCCAACTCCGCGAGGCGTAGCCGAGGTTCAGGTCCACGTGGTGCACCTCGAGCTCCCGCCAGGCCCGCCACAGGAGGTACCAGGCGGGGTGCCGCCACCCCGCCAGCGCGGTGACCAGCACCGTCCGGCGCCCGGCGGGCAGCGCCGCCGCGTCCGCCAGCAGTCCGTCCAGGCTGCCCCGCAGGTCCACGAGCAGCGCACCGGCGCCCCGCTCCGCGCCGTCACGCAACCGCCGTTCCAGCTCGGCGGAGTCGGCGCGCGGCCCGGGCGGAACGCCGGTGCGGGCCACCGCGAACATCCACCGGTACGCGTCGGCGCTGCGGGCGATGTGGGTGAGGACGTGGCCCCGGCTCCACCCGGGCAGCAGCGACGGCTCCCGGGCCTGCCGGTCGGTCAGCGGCCCGACGCTCCCGTCCAGCCGCTCCGCCGAGGCCCGGACGGCCTCCAGCAGGCTCGCGAAGTCCGTTTCCATGCCGGCCGGCCTAACGCTCCGCCTCCGCCAGGGACTTGATGCCGGCCAGGGTCGCCGCCATCCCGCCCCGCAGCTCCTCCAGACGGAATGCGACGATCCGCTCCTCGGCCTCCGGCCGGGACTCGATGAAACGGGTGACCCCGCTTCGGCCGGGGCCGAGGACCGTCGACTGGCGCACCCGGGTGCCGCCGTCCTCGGGGAACAGGTCGAAGCGCCACCGGGCCAGTGCGCCGGCCACCTCCGTCACCGGGGCGCCGTAGTGGCCGTCGACGTCCATGACGGCCCAGGCGAAGGAGCGGCACTCGGCCAGTTCGATCACCTCGGAGACCGTCCGCCAGTCAGGCATGTCCGCCCTGCGGTTGTGCCCCTCGAAGCGCGCGCCCAACGCGGGGCCGTCCGCGCCGTCCAGCCACGCGACCTGCTGCAATTCCGGACTGAGCCGGGCGGGCAGGGCGATGTCGGTCACCAGCTCCCAGACGCGCTCGACCGAGGCCTGCACGAACACCTCGCTCTGCGTACCCGGACCGTCGGCGTACCGCATTCCGCTCCCCCTCCGTACCTGACGTGCTGACGCCACGGTCACCAACGTCGCCGATATCACTGACTTCACTCATGTCACTGTGGGTCGGCACCCGCCATACCCCCGTCCCGGCGTCCGGAACGCCGCGAAGGCAGCGGGCGGGTTGCCGCCCTTCTCGCGGGCCCTGCCAACGATGATCGATCCTGCCGAACACCCAAGTCAATCCACCGGTTTGCTGGGGATGCTCCAAGCATTACCTTGGCCCCCGTGACCCTTGACGACCTCCGCGTCTTCGCCGCCGTCTGCCGGGCCGGTTCGCTCAGTGCCGTCGCCCGCGACCTGGCGTGCAGCCAGTCCGCCGTCAGCCAGCACGTGAAGCGGCTGGAGCGCGAACTCGGCCTCCCGCTGATCGAGCGGCACCCGCGCGGCGTGGTGCCCACCACGGCCGGGCGCCACCTGCAGACCGCCGTGGCCACCGGCCTGGGCGGGATCGACCACGCGCTGCGCACCATCGCCGAACTCGCCCGAGGCGAGAGCGGATCGGTGCGGATCACCACCGGCGCCACCAGCATCCGGCACTTCATGTCCGCGGCGGTGGTGGACTTCCGGCAGCGCTTCCCGCAGGTCAGCCTGGAATTCCAGACCGGGATCTCCAGTCGCAGCTGCCTGGAGGCGCTGACCGCCGGGCACGTGGACCTGGCCTGGATCACCCTCGGCGCCCCGGTCCGCGGGATCGACCAGCGGCCCGTGGCGGATCTGCCCTGGGTCCTGGCCGTCGCCGCCGACGACCCGCTCGCCGCCCGGGGCCGCATCGAACCCGCCGACCTCCAGGACGCCCGGCTCATCGGACTGCCCCAGAACTCGGTGTCCCGCTCCCAACTCGACGACTGGCTGGGCAAGTCGGGCATCCGGCCGGTCTTCGACACCAGCGTCACGGACTGGGACACCGCGATCCTGCTGGCCGAACTCGGCCTCGGCCAGGCCGTCGTGCCCGCGCTCCCCGAGTGGCAGGGCCCCGGCCACCCGGGCCTGCGACTGCTGCCGCTGCCCGCGCTGCCCGCCCTCACCGTCGGCTGGGCGCTGCGCGACTGGGACACCCTGTACCCGCTGGCCCGCGCCTTCGCGGACACCGTCGCGGCCCACTGCGGACGGACGGCGGCAGCGGCCGGCCCGCCTGCCGCTCCCTGATCGGTAGCCCGGACTCCAGGCACCGGCCCAGTTGCCTCAGCCGCCTCCGCCGGCTCCGCCGCTCAGCGCGACTGGAAGGAGTGGCTGCGGCCGATCTCGGTGAAGCCCCGCCGGCCGTACCAGGTCCGCGGCCAGTCGGCGGCGTCCGCCAGGAGGAAGAGCTGCGGGATCCCGGCGGCGGCCGCGAGCGCCAGGCCGGTGGCGAGCACGGTGTCACCGTGGCCCGCGCCGCGGTGCGGGGCAGCGGTGACCAGGTCCTCGACCTGGGCCAGCCCGGCTACCCGGTCGAGGTAGAGGTCACTCCAGGCCGCGATCCCGCCATCCGCCGTCCGGGCGGCCAGGAACCGCACCTGGTCGGCGCCGCGCAGCCGGGCGGTCCGGCGGTCGGTCAGCTGGCGGCTCAGCTCCGCGTCCGCGTACCACTCGGACTGCTGGTGCAGCACCGCCGCCCGCAGCTCGGACAACTCGACCGGTAGGGCCGCCGGTCGGGGCAGGGCGCAGCCCGCGGTGTCGCGGGCCAGCACGACGACGGTGCCCCACTGGTAGCCGGCCTCGACCAGCACCGGGGCGACCAACTCGCCCAACGCGTCGTCCAGCACGGTGATCGCGTACTGCTGACGCGGCCCGAGCCACCGCGCCGCCAGCTCGGGCAGCATCGCCGGGTCCGTGCCCGGGCCCGTCACGACCAGGTGGTTGTGTTCATGGGAGAGGACGAACTCCTCGTCCCGCACCGCGAACACCCCGGGGTATTCGGGGAGTTCGATGACCTCAGCTGCCTGTCGACGGGCGAAGGCGATGTGGAAGGCGGTCACACGCTCAAGCAGATCGGTCATCCCGCCATGATCGCCCCGCCCGCCACCGCGGGCCAAGCGATTATCGGCCCGTCCGCGAACGGTCGAGGCGCGACCGCGGAGCCGCACAGCGCGAGAAGTCGGTGTCGCCGACTTCTCGTGTCTACGCCCCGTCCCGCTCCCCCTCGCACTCCCCCTCCCC
This sequence comes from Kitasatospora sp. NPDC029312, assembly GCF_055569215.1. Classification (NCBI taxonomy): domain Bacteria; kingdom Bacillati; phylum Actinomycetota; class Actinomycetes; order Kitasatosporales; family Streptomycetaceae; genus Kitasatospora; species Kitasatospora sp. NPDC029312. Next base: position 118,101 of record NZ_JBVHXY010000016.1, read on the forward strand.
TTCCCCCGCCGCCCGTCCGAAGCGGGCCGCCCACTCCGCGACCAGCGTCCGCAACTCGGGCGGCCGGACGATCCGGAACTCCGCGCCCAGCGATCCCAGGGCCATCGCGGGCCAGTCCAGCGAGTCCGCCGTCATCAGGAGCCGGCAGCGCTCGGGGCCTGCCTCCTCGACCTCGCCCCACCGGCCCACCAAAGCGCGAACGCGCTCGGCCGGCGCCTCGATCAGCGCCTCGACCCGGTGCGGCCGGGGCACGCCGTTGCGGCCCGCGCGGACGAATTCGGCCGCGTCCGCTGCGGGCAGGGCGCGCTGGGCGAAGCGCGCGCCGCTGCCGTGGGGCGCGGTGAGGCGGTCCAGGCGGAAGCTGCGCCAGGCGGCGCGGTCGAGGTCGTACGCGACCAGGTACCAGCGGCGGTCGAGGCAGACCAGCCGGTGCGGTTCGACGTGGCGTTCGGTGCGGGGCGCGGAGGCGGCGGTGTACGAGAAGCGGAGCCGTTCGCTGTCACGGCAGGCCATGGCGACCACCGTGAGGGCGTCCGGGTCGACGCCGGACCCGGCGGAGCTGCCCCAGTCGACCGGGACGGTCATCGCTCGCAGCGCCTCGACCCGGCGGCGCAGCCGGGCGGGCATGACCTGGACGACCTTGGCCAGCACGCGCACGGAGGCTTCGCCGACGCCCTCGACCGGGCTCTCGGCCGCCGCCTGCAGACCGACCGCGAGCGCGACGGCCTCCTCGTCGTCGATGACCAGGGGCGGCAGCGCCGCGCCCGCCGCCAGCTGGTAGCCGCCGTCGACCCCGCGCTGGGCTTCGACGGGGTAACCGAGTTCGCGCAGCCGGTCGATGTCGCGGCGCAGGGTGCGGACGGAGACGCCGAGCCGGTCGGCCAGTTCATCGCCGGGCCAGTACCGGTGGGTCTGGAGCAGGGAGAGGAGGCGCAGGGTTCGGGTGCTGGTGTTCGCCATGTCTCGATTGTCGCCGGATTCAGGACAGGAACTGGCCGCAATGCTCCGTAACGTGGTTCCTGTCCGAGGGAGCAGGAACCGAAAACGGAAGGCCAGAGCCATGACCCCGACCACGACCACCGCCGCCCCCACCGCCCCCGCCGTCACCGGTGAGCGCGCCGACTTCCTGGCGGCGCTGGGGCAGCAGCGGCACTTCCTGCGCTTCACCACTCGCGGCCTCACCGACGAGCAGGCCGGCCTGCGCAGCACCGCGAGCGAGCTGTGCCTGGGCGGCCTGGTGAAGCACGTGACGTCGGTCGAGCGCACGTGGGCGAACTTCATCGTCGAGGGCCCGTCCGCGATGCCCGACTTCACCGCCATGACCGAGGCCGACTTCGCCCACCGCGCCGACGAGTTCCGGATGCTGCCCGGGGAGACGCTGGCCGGGGTCCTCGCCGACTACGAGGAGGTGGCGCGCCGCACCGACGAGTTGGTGGCCACCCTGCCCGACCTGGGCGCCGCCCACCCGCTGCCGTCGGCTCCCTGGTTCGAGGCGGGGGCCGAGTGGTCGGCCCGCCGGGTGCTGACGCACATCATCGCGGAGACGGCCCAGCACGCGGGCCACGCCGACATCATCCGTGAATCCCTGGACGGCGCGAAGAGCATGGGCTGACCGGCGGGTGGGGCCGCCGCCTCAGCGTGAGCGGCGGCCCCACCGCACGGCTCCACCCCACGGCCAGACCGCGTGACCTGCCCGCATGGCCCGACCGCATGGCCTGCCCGCACGGCCCGACCGCACGGCCCCACCACGCGACGGGGTCAGAGCTGACCGACGAGCGCGAAGCCGGCCCCGTCCACCGCACTGCGGACCGCCGCTTCGTCCAGCGGCTGCGCGGAGGCGACGGTGACCCGGCCGCTCGGCGCGTCCGCGACGACGTCGGTGACGCCGGTGATGGCGGCCAGCCCGGCGCTCACCGTCTTCTCGCAGTGGCCGCAGCTCATGCCGGAGACGTTGAGGACGGTGGTGATGGACATGACGGTGCCTTTCGATGGTGCGTCGAGTACGCGGGTCGGATTCGTGCGTCGAGGGGCCCGCCCTCGCCTGGTGAGCGACGGCGCACCGGAGGGGTCGAAGCGGTCGACCCGCACCACCACACCGGAATCCGCCGGCGATCCCCAGGGACACGCCGCACGGGTGGCACCTTCGAGTGGTTCCGGGAACCGCCGGGCCCCCGCAGCCGACGCGGCCGCCGTGACCCCCACCGCACCCCGACCCGCGCCCGAACCCCTGACCGAATCCGCGTGAACCATGACCGCCGGTTCGCGCGTCCCTCCTGGTGCACCTTCTTCTCGACCCCGCTCAGGAGTTCCTACGCATGGCCGCGACACCCCGCAAGCGCTGGAAGCCCTGGCCCGGCGCGCTCGCCCTGGCGCTGGTCGCGGCGGTGACGGCCGGCCTGCTCTGGTGGCAACCCTGGCGCACCGGCCCCGCGCCGCTGGCCTTCACCACCGCGCCGGGCGGCTCCGCCCGCTTCGGCACCGGGGAGCACCTCTACCGCTACAAGGTGCGGGTGGAGAACGGGATCGCCGAGTCCCCCGCACAGTTCGCCGCCGAGGTGGACGCCGTCCTCGGCGACACCCGGCACGGTTGGGCCGCCGGCAACACCGCCTCGTTCCAGCGGATGGCCGCGGACCCGGTGGACTTCACCGTCTACCTGGCCACCCCGAGCTCCACCGACCGGATCTGCGGCCAGTACGGCCTGGACACCGGAGGCACGGTCAACTGCGGGGTCGGGCACCAGGTGGTGATCAACCTGAAGCGCTGGACGGAGCTGTCCGAGTTCTACCTGGGCCAGCCCGAGCTCTACCACGCCCTCGCCGTCAACCACGAGGTCGGCCACATCCTCGGAAACGGCCACGTGGACTGCCCGGGCCCGGGAGCCCCGGCGCCGGTGATGATGCAGCAGATCAAGGGCCTGCACGGTTGCGTCCCCAACGGCTGGCCCTACTCGGAGACCGGCACTCTACTCACCGGCCCGCCGCTCCAGGCCCCGACCAACGCGCCGTGAGCCCCGCCGACCACCACCACACCGCACCGTAGAACGCCTCAGGCCGCCGCGTCGTGGTCGGCCGCCAGCACCTCGGCGAGTGCCGTGAGCGCCGCCGGCGCCTGCTCGCCCTCCGCCGCCAGTTCCAGCACCTCCCCCGGGCTCGCCGCCAGTGCGAGGACGGAGAGCAGGCTGCGGGCGTCCACGCCGGACTGCCCGGGACGGCCGACGGTGACCTTCACCGGCTGCCGGGCGGCGGCCTGGACGAACTGCGAGGCGGGACGGGCGTGCAGGCCGCTGCGGGAGCCGACGGCCACCTGGATCGAGTGCATGGATCTGTCCAATCGCGAGGGCGGAAGAGGGGGGCGGCGGCGCCGGGGTGGGAACCCGGCGGCCGTCCGATACGGACCACGGACGGGACGGGCGTCGCGCTCGGGGGCAGGTCGCGCGGCCTGAAGGCCGGCCCGGTCCGGTGATCCGGTGTCTCACGCCCGAGGGGCGTGTTGTCGCGATTGGTTCTACGCCCGCTCTCTCCCCCATGTCAACAGATTCGGGCATGGAAACTCACAGAACCAAAAACGCCCCGGAGGCGTCCAGCCGCTTGCTTTTCCACCTGCAAGGCGTACCCTCTCGCTTAACCAGGCGTAAACAGACATGAAACGGACCCGATCCCACGTGTACGCACCCGAGCGGCAGCAAGAGATCCTCCGCCTCGCCCAGGAGCGCGGCCGGGTGGAGGTGCCGACGCTGGCCGAGGACTTCGGCGTCACGCAGGAGACGATCCGGCGCGACCTGACCACCCTCGTCCAGGCCGGCCTGCTGCACCGGGTGCACGGCGGCGCGCTCCCGGCCGGCGCCCTGCACCTGGAGCCCGGCCTGGCCGAGCGGGACTCCACCGCCGCCGCGGAGAAGGAGCGGATCGCCAAGGCCGCCCTCACCCTGCTGCCCGCCGAGGGCACCGTGCTGCTCGACGCGGGGACGACCGTCTCCCGGCTCGCCGCGCTGCTGCCCGTCGAGTCCGCCCTGACCGTCGTGACCAACGCCCTGCCCATCGCCGCCCGGCTGGTCGACCACCCGTCGCTCACCCTCCACCTGATCGGCGGGCGGCTGCGCCACCGCACCCACGCCGCCGTGGACTCCTGGGCACTGCGCGACCTCGCCGACATCCACCCGGACGTCGCCGTCGTCGCCACCAACGGCTTCTCCGCCGAGGACGGACTGACCACCCCCGACCTCGCCGAGGCGGCCGTCAAGCGGGCCATGCTGACCGGCGCCCGCCGGGTGGTCCTGCTCGCCGACTCCACCAAGTACGGCGCGCGCCACTTCGCCCGGTTCGGCTCGCTCCGGCAGGTGGACGTGCTGGTCACGGACACCGGACTGACCGACGAGCAGGCCGCCCAGATCGAGAACCTCGGACCCGAAGGACCGGAAGTCATCCGCGCATGATCGTCACCATCACCCCGAACCCCAGCCTGGACCGCACCTACGAGCTGCCCGCCCTCGCGGTCGGCGAGGTCAACCGGGCCGCCCACGACCGGCTGGACCCGGGCGGCAAGGGCGTCAACGTCTCCCGCGCGCTCACCGCCGCCGGCCACCGCACCACCGCCGTCCTGCCGCTCGGCGGCCCCGCCGGGCAACTGCTCGCCGACCTGCTCCGCCGCCAGGGCATCGGGGTGGCCGCGCTGCCGATCGCCGGCGACACCCGGATCAACGTCTCGATCGCCGAGTCCGGCGGCAGCCTGACCAAGGTCAACGCGGCCGGTCCCGAGCTCAGCCCCGCCGAGTCGGCCGCGCTGCTGGCGCGGGTCGCCGAGACACAGCGGGAGGCGGCGGGCACCGGCGACGGCGTCGGCTGGCTGGCCTGCTGCGGCAGCCTGCCGCGCGGGCTGGCCCCCGAGTGGTACGCCGACCTGGTCGGCCGGGTGCACGCGAACGGCGCCCGGATCGCCCTGGACACCTCCGGGCCGGCGCTGCTCGCGGCGCTCTCCGCCCGCCCGGACGTGGTCAAGCCCAACCGCGAGGAACTCGCCGAGGCCGTCGGCCGGCCGATCGCCACCATCGGCGACGCCGTCGACGCCGCGGGCGAGCTGCGCAAGCTCGGCGCCCAGCAGGTCCTGGCCAGCCTCGGCGCCGACGGCATGCTGCTGATCGCCGAGGAGGGCGGCTGGTACGGCACCGCACCGGTCACCACCGTACGCAGCGACGTGGGAGCCGGCGACGCCTCGCTGGCCGGCTTCCTCGGCGCGGGCGGCAGCGGACCGCAGGCGCTCACGGCGGCCCTGGCGCACGGCGCCGCCGCCGTCCGACTGCCGGGCAGCGTCATGCCGACCCCGGCCGACCTGGACCCGGCCGCGGTGAGCGTGACGGCGGACCTCCCGCTGGAGCGGCCGCTCGGCGGCTGACGCGACGACTTCCGACCGGGCCGTGTGGGACGGGCTGGTCGGACACCACCCGGGGGCAACGGACAACTCTCCGGCACCAGTTGAAGGACCCACACGATGAGCGACCTGACGAGCGACACCACGGGCGACACGACGGGCGACACCGGCGGACTGATCACGCCCGCACTCGTCGACCTCTACCTCGCCCCCGAGGACAAGCACGACGCCCTGCGCGCGCTCGCGCAGCGGCTGGTCGCCGAGGGCCGGGTCACCGACCTCGACGGCTTCCTCGCCGACATCGCCGCCCGCGAGGCCCAGGCCCCCACCGGCCTGGGCGACGGCATCGGCATCCCGCACTGCAGATCGACGCACGTCACCCGGCCCAGCCTGGCCTTCGGGCGCAGCGCCCGCGGCCTGGACTTCGACGCCCCGGACGGGCGGCCGGCCGACCTGGTCTTCATGATCGCGGCCCCGGACGGCGCCGACGACGCCCACCTGCGGATCCTCGCCTCGCTGGCCCGCCGGCTGATGGACCCGGCGTTCACCGGCGCCCTGCGGGCGGCCGAAAGCCCGCTGGCCGTCGCGGCGCTGGTCAACGGCGAGGACGCCCCGCAGACCGCCGGAACCGCCGCCTCGACCGAGACCGCAGTCCCAGCCCCGGTCCCAGCCCCAGCCGAGTCCACAACTCCGACCGAAGCCCCGAAGCCGGAGGCCGGACCCCTCCGCCTGGTCGCCGTGACCTCCTGCCCCACCGGCATCGCCCACACCTACATGGCCGCCAAGGCCCTGGAGCTGGCCGCCGCCCGGGCCGGCGCCCTGATCGCGGTGGAGACCCAGGGCTCGGCCGGCACCACTCCGCTCGCTCCCGAGGTGATCGCCGCGGCCGACGCGGTCATCCTCGCCCACGACCTGGAGGTCCGCGACCGCGCCCGGTTCGCCGGCAAGCCGACCGTGGACGTCGGCGTGAAGGCAGGCGTCAGCCGCCCGGACGAGCTGGTCGCCGAGGCCGCCCGTCTGGTCACCGAGGCCGGCTCCGGTGCCCGCGGCGCAGGGGCCGCCCCCGCCGGCACCGCGGACCCCGCGGGCACCGCCCCCGTCCGTTCCGGTGGTTCGGCCGAGCACTGGGCCCACCGCCTGCGCCGCTACCTGATGACCGGCGTGAGCTACATGATCCCCTTCGTCGCGGCCGGCGGCCTGCTGATCGCCCTCGGCTTCGCCGTCGGCGGCTACCGGATCGCCTCCGCCCCGTCCGTGCTCGGCCACTTCGACTGGACCTCCTCGCACAGTTGGGCCGCCCTGCTGTTCCAGAGCGGCAAGGCCTCCTTCGGCTTCCTGGTGCCGATCCTCTCCGGTTACATCGCCTGGGCGATCGCCGACCGGGCGGCGCTGGCGGCGGGCATCGTCGGCGGAGCGGTGTCCGCGGCGGTCGGCGCCGGCTTCCTCGGCGGCATCGTCTCCGGCCTGGCCGCCGGGTTCCTGGTGCTCTGGATGGTGCGCTGGCGGGTGCCGCCGGCGATCGCCGGGATCATGCCGGTGGTGGTGATCCCGCTGCTGTCGGTGGCGGCGGTCGGTTTCCTGATGTTCGTGCTGGTGGGCTCCCCGATCGCCTCGGCGATGACCGGCCTGACGAACTGGCTGAACGGACTCTCCGGCAGCAACGCCGTCCTGCTCGGCCTGCTGCTCGGCGCGATGATGGCCTTCGACCTCGGCGGCCCGCTCAACAAGGTCGCGTACACCTTCGCCGCCGGCGCCCTGACCACGGCCGGCGCCACCCCGGACGCCGGCAGCCTGAAGGTGATGGCCGCCGTGATGGCCGCGGGCATGACGCCGCCGCTCGGCCTGGCGCTCGCCACGGTGGTCCGCCGCCGGCTGTTCAGCACGGAGGAGCGGGAGAACGGCAAGGCCGCCTGGGTGCTCGGCGCGTCCTTCATCACCGAGGGCGCGATCCCCTTCGCCGCCGCCGATCCGCTGCGGGTCATCCCGGCGAGCATTGCGGGCAGCATGACGGCGGGCGGCCTGGTGATGGCCTTCGGCTCCACCCTGCGGGCCCCGCACGGCGGGATCTGGGTGCTGCCGCTGATCGGCAGTCCGTTCCTCTACGTGTTGGCGATCGCCGCGGGCACCCTGGTGACCACCGGCGTGGTCGTCCTCCTCAAGGGCCTGCGCAAGGGCCACGACAACGGCGAGCGCGTGGACCACGCCGAGGGCCCGAGCGAGGTGCACCCCGAGGGCGTCCGGGGCCCCGCCCCGGCGGGTGCCGCGGCCCAGCGGCCGGCGCCGCGGACGGCCTGAGCGAGGAGCACCGCCCCGAGCACGGATAATCACTGGTCGGACCGGGTGTCGCCGCAGTGTCGGCACCCGGTCCGACCATGATCGTCGAGTGGGTGTGGGTGGAGGAGAGCCGTGAACGACGGGGAGATCCTGGACTGGCCGGTGCTGTTGGAGGCCGCCGAGGCGGCCGCCCGGGCGACCACGGGCCGCGGCCGCGTCGCCGACTACATCCCGGCCCTCGCCACGGCGGACCCGGAGGCCTTCGGCATGGCCGTGGCCACCGTCGACGGCGAGCTGTACGGCGTCGGGGACTGGGAGCGGCCGTTCTCCATCCAGAGCGTCTCCAAGCTGTTCTCACTGGCCCTGGCCCTCGCCTACAGCGTCGACGGCGGCGAGGCCCTGTGGCGGGGCGTCGGCCGGGAGCCCTCCGGCAATCCGTTCAACTCCCTGGTGCAGCTGGAGACGGAGCACGGCATCCCGCGCAACCCGTTCATCAACGCGGGCGCCCTGGTGGTCACCGACCGCCTGCAGTCGCTGACGGGTGACGCCTCCGGCGCCGTACGGGAGTTCCTGCGCCGGGAGTCCGGCAACGCGCTGCTGGACACCGACCCGGTGATCGCCACCTCGGAGGCCGAGCACGGCCACCGCAACGCCGCGCTGGCCCACTTCATCGCCAGCCACGGCAACCTGGAGAACCCGGTCGAGACCGTCCTCGAGCACTACTACGCCCACTGCGCCGTCGCCGCGAGCTGCCGGGACCTCGTGCTGGCCGGCTCGTTCCTGGCCCGCTACGGCGTGCGCACCGACGGCACCCGGCTGATGTCCCGCAGCGAGACCAAGCGCGTCAACGCCGTCCTCCTCACCTGCGGCACCTACGACGCCGCCGGCGAGTTCGCCTTCCGGGTCGGCCTGCCCGGCAAGAGCGGCGTCGGCGGCGGCGTCCTCGCCATACTCCCCGGCCGCGCCGCCGTCTGCGCCTGGGGCCCCCGGCTCGACCAGGCCGGCAACTCCGTCGCCGCCGTCACCGCGCTCGACACCCTCACCACCCTGTCGGGCCTCTCGGTGTTCTGACCGCGGAACAGCCGGGGCCAGGGGGGGGGGGGGGGGGGGGGGGGGGGGGGGGGGGGGGGGGGGGGGGGGGGGGGGGTGGGAGGGGGGGGGGGTGGGG
>NZ_JBVHXY010000016.1:126916-159238 GCF_055569215.1 Kitasatospora sp. NPDC029312
CCTCCGCTTTCCCTTCTCCCCCCCCCCCCCCCTCACCCCCCTCCCCCCCCCCCCCCCCCCCCCCCCCCCTCCCCCGGCGTACCGGTGGACGGCGGTGGGCTACTCCACCGTGACGCTCTTCGCCAGGTTGCGCGGCTTGTCCACGTCGCGCCCGAGGGCGACGGCGGCGTGGTAGGCCAGCAGCTGCAGCGGGATGTTGAGGAGCAGCGGGTCCAACTCCGGCTCGCTCTTGGGCACCAGGATGCAGTGGTCGGCGAGCTTCTCCTCGGGGCGGCGGTGGGCGACGGCGACGACGCGGCCGTGCCGGGCCTTGATCTCACCGAGCGTGGTGAGGTTCTTGTCGAGCAGTTCGTCGTCCGGGACCAGCGCCACGGTGGGCAGTTCGGGGCTGATCAGGGCCAGCGGGCCGTGCTTGAGCTCGCTCGCCGGGTAGGCCTCGGCGTGGACGTAGGAGATCTCCTTGAGCTTCTGCGCGCCCTCGCGGGCGACCGGGTAGCCGCGGACCCGGCCGATGAACATCATGCCGCTGGAGTCGGCGTACTGGGCGGCCAGTTCGGCGATGGCGTCGCTCTGGGTGAGGATCTCGCGGATCTGGTCCGGCAGGGCCTGGAGGGCCGAGACGATCCGGCGGCCGTCGGCGGGCGAGAGGTCGTGGATGCGGCCGAAGTGCAGGGCGAGCAGGGCGAAGGCGACCACGGTGGAGGTGAACGCCTTGGTGGAGGCGACGGAGACCTCGGGGCCGGCGTGCAGGTAGATGCCGCCGTCGCACTCGCGGGCGATGGCACTGCCCACGGTGTTGACGACGCCGAGCACCCGGCCGCCCTTGCGCTTGATCTCCTGGACGGCGGCGAGCGTGTCGTAGGTCTCGCCGGACTGGCTGACCGCGACGTACAGGGTGTCCGCCTCGATCACCGGGTTGCGGTAGCGGAACTCCGAGGCCGGCTCGCTGTGCGCGGGGATCCGGGACAGCTCCTCGATCAGCTGGGCGCCCATCTCGCCCGCATAGTAGGCGGATCCGCAGCCGAGGATCTTCACCCGGCGGATCTCGCGCAGCTCCCTGGCGTCGAGGTTGAGGCCGCCGAGGTGGGCGGTGCTGAAGCGCTCGTCGAGCCGGCCGCTGAGGGTGCGCTCCACGGAGGTGGGCTGCTCGTTGATCTCCTTGAGCAGGAAGTGCTCGTAGCCGCCGGTGTCGTAGGAGTCGATCTCCCAGTCCACGGTGGACGGCTGGCGGTGGGTGGTGCGGGCGTCGGCGGTGAAGGTGCGGAAGCCGTCGGCCCGGACGGTGGCCAGCTCGCCGTCCTCCAGGTGCACGACCTGGCGGGTGTAGCGGACCAGGGCGGAGACGTCGGAGGCGACGAACATCTCCTTCTCGCCGATGCCCAGCACGATCGGGCTGCCGTTGCGGGCGACCACGATGCGGTCCGGCTGGCCGGCGTCCAGCACGGCGATGCCGTAGGTGCCGACGACCTTGCCGAGTGCCGCACGGACGGCGTCCTCCAGCTCGACGCCCTCGGTGGCGTGGGCGGCGATCAGGTGGGCGAGCACCTCGGTGTCGGTCTCGGAGCGGAACCCGGCGCCGTCGGCGGTCAGCTTGGCGCGCAGCTCGTCGGCGTTCTCGATGATGCCGTTGTGGACGACGGCGATCCGCTCGGCGTCGTCCAGGTGCGGGTGGGCGTTGGCGTCGCTGGGGACGCCGTGGGTGGCCCAGCGGGTGTGGCCGATGCCGGTGGTGCCCTTGAACCGGGCTGGCACGGCGGCCGCGAGGTCGGCGACCCGGCCCTTGACCTTGCGGAGCTTGATCCCGCCGGTGCGTCCGGTGACGGCGACGCCGGCGGAGTCGTAGCCCCGGTACTCGAGCCGCGCCAGCCCCTCCAGCAGGAAGGGGGTCGCGTCCTTGGGGCCGATGTAGGCCACGATTCCGCACATGCGGGGGCTCCTCTTGGGAAGGTCGGGGCTCGGGGGGCCTGGTCTGCGCAGGCCCGTCCCGGAGGGGTCGGGAACGGCCGGGCGGCCCGGGCCGGGCGGAGACGGTACGGCGCTCAGCCGTAGACGATCCGCCGCAGCTGGCGGGCCGACAGTTCCGGTGCCGTGACGCGGCGGGCGGGCAGCTCCTCGGCGAGCCGGGCGAAGATCCGTTCGTTGGTCAGGCCGCGTGCCTGGAGCTCGCCGTGGCGGCGGCGGACGTACTCCTCGGTGCTCTCGGAGAAGTAGGCCAGGACCTCCGCCACGACCCGCGCCGCTTCCCGGGGCCCGAGCGGGCTGGTCCGGGTGAGGTGGGCGAGGAGGTCCTCGTGAGGGTGGGGTGAGCTCGGCACGAATGAGGACTCTAGGTCGCGCCGCCCGTCGAAGCCAAAGATCTTGCCCGAATTCGGGCAGACTTTGCAACTTTCGGCTCAGTCAACCGGTCCGACGGTGCGACGGCCGACGCGCAGCCGCTGCACCCTCCGGGTGATCACCGGGAACCGGTCCGGCCCGCGCGGGCGTCGGACGATGCGGTAGCGTCGCCGACACCTCCCGAATGGCGGGCGAAAACGCGGAATCCCGCCCCCGTGCCGTCAGGATGGGAGCGAACCGTTCACCTCGATCCGCCGGGGGATCCCGTCATGCAGCCGCGAGTATTCGCGATTCTCACCGCCGTGCTCCTGGGCGTCCTGGGCCTCGGCTCGGTGGCCGTCACCGACTGGTCGCCCGCGGCGGCCACCGCGGCCCCGGCCGCCACCACGAGCGCCCCCGGCGCGCAGCCGGCCGCGGCGGGCGCCGCGAGCGCCACCCCGACCGGCGACCCGGCGGTGTGGACCCGCTCGACGCTGCGCAACAAGATGATGGCCGAGATGGAGGCCGCCGACCCCGGCGTCGCCCTCGCCGACCTCGACAAGATCACCAAGGAGAAGCCGTACACGGTGCGCTTCTGCCACCCGATCGCGCACGAGCTCGGCCACGCGGCGGTCAAGCGCTACAACGCCGACTTCCAGAAGGTCATCTCCTTCCCGCACGAGACCTGCGCGGCCGGCTACCTGCACGGCGCGGTCGAGGAGATGCTGAACGCCTCCACCCAGCCCGAGGTGGACCTGCTCAAGCTCTGCGCCCCCACGAACACCGGACCCTGCATCCACGGCGTCGGCCACGGCACGATGTTCGTCGCCAAGCAGGACGTCGCCAAGGCCCGCGACCTGTGCAACAAGTTCACCACCGACCAGAACCGGATCCGCTGCTCCGAGGGCCTGTTCATGCAGCTCTTCGGCCCGGACGAGGAGGACGAGCAGGCCAAGGCCAACCTGCCCGCCGACAAGCTCGCCCAGGACCCGCTGTACCCGTGCAAGGACCAGCCGGCCCTGTTCCAGTCCGCCTGCTTCTTCTACGCCCCGACCTTCTACCTGTCCTCGCACGACTACCCGAACCACCCCGAGGTCTACGCCGAGGCCCTCAAGTGGTGCCTCAACGGCAAGGCCGCCGGCGGCGCGGTGGACTGCAGCCGGGGCGTCGGCTCGCGCACCATGAAGTACAACCTGGACCGCGAGGACTGGGCCGCCCAGCAGTGCGCCACCGCCGCCGACGGCTGGCAGCGCAAGGCCTGCACGGAGGGGCTGGTCAGCTACTACACGGTCAACTACACCGACGGCGGCGCGGCCGGCCGGCTCTGCGCGAAGATCACCGACAAGGAGATGCAGGGCTACTGCCGCTCCGCCGGCGGACTGTCCGGCTCACTGGACTGATCACCCGGTCTCAGCATCGGGGCCCGCGCCGCACGGCGCGGGCCCTTTGCGTAGGATCACCCGATCATCGCCTGATCAGGGTGCGCCGAGGAAGCCGCGCCTGGCCCAGTCCCACCCCGGCCTCCCTGGAGCACGCCATGACCACCGAGGACTTCCGCAGCGCCGCCCACACCGCCGCCGACCTGGTCTCCGACTACCTCGCCGAGTTGCCCGCCCGGCCGGTCTGGCAGCCGATGGACGAAGCCGCCCGGCGGGCCCTGCTGGACGCCCCCCTCCCCACCGAGGGCCGGCCGCTCGCCGCGCTGCTGGACGCCATCGGGCGGGACGTCCTCCCGTACCCCATGGGCAACGGCCATCCTCGCTTCTTCGGCTGGGTCAACTCCGCCCCCGCCCCCGCCGGGGTGCTCGCAGGCCTCGCCGCCTCCGCGATGAACCCCAGCACGGCCGGTGGCGACCACGCCGACGTGCACCTGGAACGCGCCGTGGTCCGCTGGATCGCCGAACTCGTCGGCTTCCCCCACCCGGCCGGCGGCGGCCTGCTCACCTCCGGCACCTCGATGGCGACCATCGTCTGCCTCGCCGCCGCCCGCAACCGCGCCGCCCGGCAGGCCGGCCGCAACCTCCGCGAGGACGGCCTGACGGGGATGCCCCCGCTGGTCGGCTACGTCACCGCCGAGACCCACTCCTGCGTCCGCAAGGCCGCCGAACTCCTCGGCCTCGGCAGCCGGCACCTGCGCACCGTCGCCACCGGCCCCGACGGCCGCCTGGACACCGCCGACCTGCGGGCCGCCGTCGAACGGGACCGCGCCGCCGGACTGCTGCCCTTCCTGGTCGTCGCCTCGGCCGGCACCGTCGGCACCGGAGCGGTGGACGCCTTCGACCCGATCGCCGACCTGTGCGAGGAGCAGCGGCTCTGGCTGCACGTGGACGGTGCGTACGGCGCCTTCGGCCGCCTCGACCCCGCCGTCGCCCACCGCTACACCGGCCTGGAGCGCGCCGACTCACTCGCCCTCGACCCGCACAAGTGGCTCGGCGTCCCCGTCGACTGCGGCTGCGCGCTCGTCCGTGACACCGACGAACTGCGCGCCACCTTCAGCCTCGTCCCGTCCTACCTGCGGGACGAGTCGGCCGGCTCACTGGGCTGGTTCTCCGAGTACGGCCCCGAGCAGACCCGCCCGTTCCGCGCCCTCAAGGTCTGGGCCACCATCGCCCACCGGGGCCGCGCCGGCCTCGCCCGGGACATCGCCCACTGCACCGCGCTCGCCCGGCGGCTCGGCGAACTCGTCGAGGCCGACTGGGAGTTGGAGCTGCTCGCCGAGGTGCAGACCTCCATCGTCGCGTTCCGCCACCGCGCCCCGGGCCTGGACGCCGCCGCCCGCGACGCCCTCAACCGCGAGCTCGCGCCCGCCGTCCAGCGGCGCGGCCGGGTCTTCGTCACCGGCGCCCGGCTCGGCGACCACGAGATGCTGCGCGCCTGCCTGCTCAACGCCGCCACGACGGAGGACGACCTCCACCTCCTCCTCGCCGAGGTGAGGGCCGCCGCCCGCGAGCTGATGCCGTAACACCCCCGGGCGGACCTTAACCACCAGGTCACGGCGGGGTCGTGGTCACGAAACACCGGCCGGGCACGCTGAAGGGCATGGATCACACCCAGCCCTCCCTCCGCCGTGCCCACCGCTGGCGCCGCGACACCGTCGAGCTCGCCACCGCCTTCCTCTCCGTCACCGCCGCCGATCTGATCGCGAAGGTCGTCCTCCACGGCTCCGACGGCCCGATCGTCCTCACCACCTCGGCCTTCGCGCTGCTCGCCGCCGCGCTCCTGCACGCCTGGTGGTCCCCGCACGCCCCTCCCCCGACCGTCCTCTGGCGCGTGCGCACCACCCCGCTGGCCCACACCCCCGCCGCCCTCGCCGACCACCGGATCGCCCTGGTCTCGCTCCACCCCGCCACCGACGAGCTCTTCGTCCGCACCCCGCACACCCTCACCCCCGCCGCGCTCAGCACCCTCCTCACCGCCACCGGCCACACCCTCCGGGACGCCCCGACCCGGATCGCCTGACCACCTGGCGCCCGAAGTGAGCAGCGGTCGGCGGCGGGGGCCCGAGGGGGCACCCCGCCGCCGGATCCGCGGGCGCCGGTGTCAGCCGTTGGTCGACGGCTGGACGACGCAGACGGCGTTGCCCAGCAGGGCTCCGAAGCCCCCGAGCAGGGTGCCGGTCACCATCTTGCAGGCGGCGGCCTCCTCCGGGGTCTTGGGGCCGTTGCCGGTGGTGCCGGCGGCCGCGGCGGACTGGGCGAGGGCGATCGGTGCGGCCAGCAGCAGGGCGCAACAGGCCGTGGCCAGTGCGGAGTTCTTGGAGAGCATGGACGAGCCCCTTCGGGTCGAGGTGGATTCGGCGGAAAGCCGAGCCATCCCTATCCGAAGGGGCTCCCCGTGGTCACGGATCATGGGCCATCCGTGAGCGTTTCCGCGTCATGCCCGGCATCGCGATCGCGGTGTCTCGTCCCGGCACCACGTCGCGGCGTCGCCGTCGCCGGTCACTGGTCCGGCCGCCGCACCGCCCGGATCGCGGCGACCAGTTCGTGCACCCCCGGCTCCTTCAGCACTCCGTAGTGGTCCCCTGCCAGCTGGACCACGGTCGGCGGGGCGGCCGAGTAGCCGGTGCTGCCCTCGATGAACGAGTAGTCGTCGCCGGTCGCCTTGAGGATGGTCACCGGGGCGTCCAGCCGCCGTTCGGCGAGCTCGCGGAAGCTGTACTCGAACTCGTAGGTCCGGCCGACGATCCGGGTGACCCGGCGGATCACCTGCTCGCCCAGCTCCGGCAGCAGCCGGTGGACGAAGGCGACGAAGCCGTCCTCGTCGACGGTCTCGGCCAGGCAGCGTTCCAGTTCCGGCCCGCGGACCGCCCCGGCGAACACCGAGAAGAGGATGGTCAGGTAGGCCGGGTCGGCGTAGGAGGACGCCCGGCCGCACGGCCGCCCGGCGCCCTGGCGGACCTTCGGGTTCCCGGGGCAGATCAGCAGCAGCTCCGCCACCCGCCGGCCGGCCCGCTCCAGCTGCCAGGCGGCCTCGAAGGCGACCCGGGCGCCGAAGGAGTACCCCCATAGGGTGTACGGGCCCTCGGGCTGCACCCGCCGCAGTTCGGCGACGTCGGCGGCGGCCGTCTCCCGGATGGTGGGGTACGGCGTCTCGCCCTCGTTGATGCCGTGCGCCTGGACGCCGTAGAAGGCGCGGCCGTCGCTCGCCTCCCGGCCGAGCAGCCGCAGGTTCATCGGGTAACCGCCCAGGCCGGGCCAGCAGAAGACCGGGCGCCTGGTGGATCCGCGGTGCAGCGGGACCAGCCGCTGGGCCGGCGCGTCGTCCGCCCGCTGGATGCGGGCCGCCAGGTCGCCCAGCTTCGGGCACTCGAAGACCACCTGCAGCGGCAGGGCGGTCCCGAACTCCCGGTTGATCCGGTGGACCAGCGCCACGGCGATCAGCGAGTTGCCGCCGGCGGCGAAGAACTCCTCCGTCACCGAGACGTCCCGGTCCTCCCGGTAGCCGAGCGCCTCGCTCCACGCCCGCGCGAGCCACCGTTCGTGCGGGGTGCCCGGGGCGACGTACTCGCGGAGCGCCTCGGGCGTGCGCACGGCGTCGGAGGCGGCGAGGGCCCTGAGGTCGACCTTGCCGTTCGCGGTGAGCGGCAGGGCGTCCACCACCAGCACCCGGTTGGGCAGCATGTGGTCGGGCAGCAGAGCGGCCAGTTCGTCCTTGACGATCTCGGCCGGCCCCTTCATGTGGACGGTGTCCTCGCGCATGCCCTCGCTGCGGACCTGCTCCTCGCTCACCCTCCCGCCGAGGAAGAAGTACGACGCGCCGGGCGCGATGCCGACGGCACCGAGGATCTCGTCGATCCGCCGGGAAGCGGGCAGTGGGTGGCCGGACTTGGAGCTGTAGCCAGCGGACATGAGGCCCAGGCCCAGGCCGTTGCGCTGCAGGTGGTGCAGTTCGGTGCCGAGCGCGATGTACTCCAGCCACTCCGGCCGGGCGCGGCTGACGGCCGTGATGCCGAACGCGGCCCGGGCGTACACCGCCTGGTTGATCGCGATCACGTGCCGGGACTCCACCACCTCGGCCGACACGGGCGTCAACCGGCCCGCCTCGTACCGGTAGAGGCCGCCCGGCAGGCCGTCCACCCGGTCCCGGTGGGCCTGGACGTACAGCTCGGTGCGCTCCTCGGCGGGCCGGCCGCTGTTGCGGACGACGGAGAAGCTGCCCAGGTAGTGGTCCTCCTCGGCGACGTCGAGCCGCGGCTTGACGGCCGGGTCGTGGCCGAGCGGGCGGACGTCCAGCCCGTACTGGGGCAGCACCTCCTCGAGGACGCCGAGCATGTGGCCGGTCTCGAACTCCAGCACCTCACGGATGTTGTTGCGGTACACCGGCTCGATGGCGCCGTGCTTCCCGGAGAAGTGCAGCGTCAGGTACGGCTCCGTCCCAGGGCCCGCCGGGGCCGCCGGTCCCACAGGGGCCGCGTCCCCGATCCGGACCAGGGCGTGCTCGACCGGGTGGTGGTAGTAGAGCCCGGCGGCCAGCCCGTCCAGGCCGCCTGTCTCCAGGTACAGCTGGGTCGCGTACAGCGCGCCGGGCGAGGCGTAGGCGTACTTGGGCAGCAGCCGCTCGTCGCTGTGGAACCGGCCGAACCAGCGCAGGATGCGGCCGAGTTCGGGGAAGCTGAGCAGGCCCAGCTCGCGGCCGAAGGCCCCTGCCGGGCGCGGGGTCAGCAGTGCGGTGAGGTCGTCCCGGGTGACCGGCCCGCCGTCGTAGAAGCGGTAGGTCTTCCGGGCGAAGACCGCCCGGCGCTGGGCCTCGCTCTCCCGCCGGCCGGGCAGTTCGACCCTCGCGCGCCCGGCGAGCCGGGCCGGTTCGCGCACGCCCGGGTCGGACAACTGGGCCTTGACCTGCAGCCGCCCGGCCTTGGACCGGTGGTGGCCGCCCTGGCTGCCCTGGTCCATCAGCGCGGCCTCGCGCGGATCGAGCTCGACACAGGCGACCAGGCTCCGGTGGCCGGTGCGTTCGTCGTCGGAGACGACGGCGGCCGCCCGGCGCACCCAGGTGTGCTCCTCGATCGCGCGGGCGATCTCGTCCAGCTCGATCCGGTGGCCGCGCAGTTTGACCTGGTGGTCGGCCCGGCCGACGAACTGGAGGGTGCCGTCCGGGTTCCAGTGCGTGAGGTCGCCGGTGCGGTACAGCCGCTCGGCCGGGGCGAACGGGGAGGGGACGAACCGCTCGGCGGTCAGCTCGGGCCGGTGCAGGTAGCCGCGCGCCAGCTGGACTCCGCCGATGTACAGCTCGCCGACCTCACCAAGGGCGACCGGGGCCAGCCGCCCGTCCAGGACGTAGCACTGGGTGTTGTCGACCGGCCGGCCGATCGGCACCGAGCCGGCACCGTCCGCCGGCGCCGCCGGGTCGACCAGGTGGGCGGTGGCGTTGATCGTGCATTCGGTCGGGCCGTACAGATTGACCAGCGAGGCCCCGGGCAGGGCCGCGCCGAGATCGCGGGCCAGCCGGCGGGAGAGCGCCTCGCCACCGGAGAACAGCATGCTCAGGCCGGTGCAGTCGGTGAAGCCCTCGGTGTCCAGCAGCGCCCGCAGCAGGGTGGGGACGCACTGCAGCGCGGTCAGGCCGTACCGGCGGACGGCCGCGACCAGCGCCTCCGGGTCCCGGTACAGGCCGGGCGTGCCGGCCACCACCCGGGCGCCGACGGCCGGGGCGAGGATCTCCCACTGGGCGGCGTCGAAGCTCATCGGCGTCTTCTGCAGCACCGTGACCGCGGGATCGAGGTACCCCTCGTTGCGCATCCAGCGCAGCTGGGAGACCACCGCGCGGTGCTCGATCTGCACGCCCTTCGGGCGGCCGGTGCTGCCCGAGGTTTAGATGACGTAGGCCAGCGACTCCGGCTTCGGCCCCCCGTCGCGCTCACCGGCCCGGTTGCGTTCACCACGTTCACCGTCCTCGTCACGCTCGTCACGCTCGTCACGCACGGACACCGCCGGCCCGTCCTCGAAGGTGACGACCTCGGTGCCGGACGGGGCCAGCGCGGCCAGCCGGTCGCGCAGGTGCCGCTGGGTGAGGACGATCCGGGTGCCGCTGTCCTCGATCATGAAGCGGAGCCGGTCCTCGGGGTACTCGGGCGACAACGGCAGGTAGCCCGCCCCGGCGTACAGCACGCCCCAGACCCCGACCACCAGGTCCACGGAGGGGTCGACGTACAGGCCGACAGAGCCGTCCGCCCCGGCGCCGAGCGCGCGCAGCGTCACGGCCAGCCGACGGGCCCGCGCGGACAGCTCGCGGAAGGAGAGTTCACGGACGGGGAGTTCGCGCGGGGAATGCCCGCGCAAGGAGGGGCCGCGCCCGTGGCCCACCACGGCGGTGGCGGCGGGGCGGCTGCGCGCCTGCCGGTCGAGCAGGTCCGTGAGGGCGGTGCCGCTCGGGGCCCGGCGGGCGTGCGGGACGGTGACGGAGGCGGACTGGGTCAGCTGGGTGTGGCGCATGGGAGGAGCCTTCGGTGCGTGGTCGGACGGATCCCGGCGGCCTGTTCATCAGGAGCACCGGGCACGGACTCCACCGTCGGCCGTCCGTCGTCCCGGTCGCATGAGGCACCGGTCTGGACCTCTTTCGGGCTTGTCCCGGTCGCCGGGCCGCCCCTGACCCGCCGCATTCGTGCGTTCACGATCACGTAACCGGCCGGAAGCGCGCCCTCGATAGCGTCGGCCCCATGACGGCATCACGCACTCGCCCCGAACGGCTCTGGCACCGGCCCTTCCGCAGGTGCGCGGCGCCCGACGGCCAAGCCCCCCGACCGCCCGCGCCCGGCGGCGGGCCGCACCGGTCGGCCCGCCCGCACCCGACGCCGCCCCGCCCGGACGCCCGCGGCCCGGAGACGGTGTCCCGGCTGTCCCTGCCGGACGGGACGGAGCTGCTGCTGCGCCCCGCCGGACCGGCCGACAAGCCGGCGGCGCTCGCGATGCACGGCCGCTGCTCCCCCGCCGCCCTGCGGCTGCGCTACCACGGCCCGGTCCGCGACGCCGACCGCTACCTCAACCACCTGCTGGACGCCCGGCACGGCCGCAGCCTGGCCGTGAGCGCCCCCGACGGCCGGCTGCTCGCCCTGGGGCACCTGATGTGGGACGACGGCGAGGCGGAGCTCGCCGTCCTGGTCGAGGACGCCTGGCAGCGCCGCGGGCTGGGCGTGGCCCTGCTGCGGCGGCTCACCGCACTCGCCCGGGCGGCCGGGATCGGGACGGTGTACGCGGTGACCCACGCCGCCAACGCCGGGCTGATCGCCGCGATGCGCCGACTGCCGGCGCCGCTGGACTTCCGCGCCGAGGACGGCACCCTGGTGATCACCGCCACCCTGGCCGCCGGAACCGCCCCCGCGCCCGCCCTCGCGCCGGGCCGCTGATCATTTCTTCACCACATCCTTACCGAACGTCCCGGGAACCCGGTGACCGCCGTGGAGCGTCTCCGGGGAAACGAGGCGCCGCTCCGTACACCGCCCATGTTGACGGCGCGTCAGGCAGCCGCGCGGCCGCGTCGCGCCAGGCGGCGCGGGGTCCGGATCGTCCGGTCGGGCGACGGAGTCGGTAGGCTGACCCCGTCCCCGCCGCCCGACGGCCCGTTATCCGGCCACGGGCGGTGCCGCAGCAAGGAGGAACCACTGAGCATGGCAGGCACCGAATCGGAGCCCACAGGCGCACGCGACGCCTCGCTGCCGGCCCGCGCCAAGATCGCGGTCACGGCCGGCCGGGTCGCCGCCGCCGTGTCGCGCAAGGCCGGACGCGGAAGCGGCTCGGTGATCGGCGGCAAGGTCGCCCTCAGGCTCGACCCCGATCTGCTCGCCACCCTCGCCGACCACCTCGACGTCATCCTGGTCAGCGCGACGAACGGCAAGACCACCACCACCCGCCTGATCGCCGAGGCGCTGCGCGCCGCCGGCCCGGTGGTCTCCAACGCCCTGGGCGCCAACATGCCGGCCGGCATCACCTCCGCCCTGGCCGGCGGCAGCGACGCCCGCTTCGGCGTCATCGAGGTCGACGAGAAGTACCTGGCGACGGTCGCCCGCGACACCCGCCCCAAGGCGATCGCCCTGCTCAACCTCTCCCGCGACCAGCTCGACCGCGCCGCCGAGACCCGCATGATGGCGGAGAAGTGGCGCGAGGGCCTCCAGGACACCGAGGCCGTCGTCATCGCCAACGCCGACGACCCGCTGGTGACCTGGGCCGCCTCCTCCTGCAAGAAGGTGGTCTGGGTGGCCGCCGGACAGGCCTGGAAGGAGGACGCCTGGTCCTGCCCCGCGTGCGGCGGTGTGATGCAGCGCCCCGGCGACGACTGGTTCTGCCAGGACTGCGGCTTCCGGCGCCCCAACCCGCACTGGGCGCTCCAGGGCACCCACGTGATCGACCCGCAGCGCGGCGCCTGGCCGATCCAGCTGCAGCTGCCCGGCCGCGCCAACCTGGCCAACGCCACCAGCTCGGCCGCCGTCGCCGCCGTGTTCGGCGTCGCCCCCCAGGTGGCGCTGGAGCGGATGCGTTCGGTGACCGCCGTGGCCGGCCGCTACGACGTGGTCCAGTACCAGGGCCGGGACATAAGGCTGCTGCTGGCCAAGAACCCGGCCGGCTGGCTGGAGACCTTCTCGCTGATCGACGGCCCGCCGGCCCCGGTGATCCTCTCCGTCAACGCCCTCGACGCCGACGGCACCGACACCTCCTGGCTGTGGGACGTCGACTACGAGCGCCTGTCCGGCCACCCGATCTTCGTGATGGGCCAGCGCAAGCTGGACCTGGCCGTCCGCCTGGAGGTCGCCGGGCTGCAGTTCCACGTGGTGGACACCCTGGAGCAGGCCGTCCGGATGGCCCCGCCCGGCCGGATCGAGGCCATCGCCAACTACACCGCCTTCCAGCAGCTGCGGAAGGTCGTGGCCGGCTGATGCCGCGCCCGCACACCAGTCTTTTCGTGACGGAAGGCCTTCGAGGATGAGTGAGAGCAGCCTGCGCGTGGTCTGGGTCTACCCGGACCTGCTCAGCACCTACGGCGACCGGGGCAACGCCCTGGTCGTGGAGCGCCGGGCCCGCCAGCGCCATCTCAACGTGACCCGGATCGACGTCCGCTCCGACCAGGCGATCCCCACCAGCGGGGACATCTACCTGATCGGCGGTGGCGAGGACCGCCCCCAGCGGCTGGCCGCCGAGCGACTGCGCGCCGACAGCGGCCTGGTGCGGGCCGCCGAGAACGGCGCGATCATCTTCGGCGTCTGCGCCGGCTTCCAGATCATGGGCCGCGAGTTCGTCAACGACCTCGGCGAGCGCGAGCCGGGCCTCGGCCTGCTCGACGTCTGGACCACGCGCGGCGACGGCGCCCGCTGCGTCGGCGACGTGCTGGCCGACGTGGACCCGCGGCTCGGCCTGCCGCCGCTGACCGGGTTCGAGAACCACCAGGGCGTCACCCAGCTCGGCCAGGGCGTCCAGCCGTTCGCGACCGTCACCGTCGGCCGGGGCAACGGCACCGGTGACGGCACCGAGGGCGCCTGGCGGGACACCGTCTTCGGCACCTACCTGCACGGCCCGGTGCTGGCGCGCAACCCGGCCGTGGCCGACATGCTGATCAAGCTGGCGCTGGACGTCAACGCCCTGCCGCCGGCCGACACCACCTGGTACGACGCGCTGCGCGCCGAGCGCATCGCCGCCACGACGCGCCCCGCCTAGGGCGTGTCTGACAATTCCCGCCCGGCGTCGCGCGCCCGGCGGGAATCGTCAGACACGCCCGAGTACGCCCGTACGCCCCGCCCGGGTGCCCGCCATGCGGTCACCCGGCCCGCGGGCGGACCCGGACGTACGACAATGGGGCTGCCGGCTGCACACCCTCCTCGGCAGCAGGCTGCAATTCCGCGCGGGGGCGCCGAAGGCGCCGCTCCCGCGTCGGCTCCTGCCCGGCCGGACCAGGGGCCGTATGCTCGACTTCACGGCCGTTTTCGGACGTTCTGTCCGGATCGGCCGGTCCAACACCTCGCGGCCACCTTCCCGCCACTCCGGCGTGGGAGCGCCTCGGTACGGTGTCGGCTCGTCGCCCAGCCTGTAGTCCGGCCGTTCCTCGGTTCTGCTCGGGAGTTGCAAAGCTAATGCGTATCGGAGTGCTGACCAGCGGCGGTGACTGCCCCGGCCTGAACGCGGTGATCCGTTCCGTGGTCCACCGGGGGGTGGTCGACCACGGCGACGAGATCATCGGGTTCGAGGACGGCTGGCGCGGGTTCCTGGAGGGCCACCACCGCCCCCTGACCCTGGACTCGGTGAGCGGCATCCTGGCCCAGGGCGGCACCATCCTCGGTTCCTCCCGGGTGCAGCCGAGCCACCTGCGCGACGGTGTCGAGCGGGCCAAGCGGTACTGCTCCGACCTGGGCCTGGACGCGGTGATCCCGATCGGCGGCGAGGGCACCCTGAAGGCCGCCAAGCTGATGAGCGACGCGGGCCTGCCGATCGTCGGCGTGCCGAAGACCATCGACAACGACATCGCCGCCACCGACGTGACCTTCGGCTTCGACACCGCCGTCTCGGTCGCCACCGAGGCCCTGGACCGGCTGAAGACCACCGCCGAGTCCCACCAGCGGGTCATGGTCGTCGAGGTCATGGGCCGGCACACCGGCTGGATCGCGCTGAACGCGGGCATGGCGGCCGGCGCGCACGCCATCGTCGTCCCGGAGCGCCCGTTCCACATCGAGAAGCTCACCGCCGTCGTCCGCGAACGCTTCGACCGCCAGAAGAAGTTCGCCATCGTGGTCTGCGCCGAGGGCGCCAAGCCCGAGCCCGGCACCATGCACTGGGAGGAGGGCACCAAGGACATCTACGGCCACGAGCGCTTCACCGGCATCGCCACCCAGCTCTCCCGCGAGCTGGAGCACCGCCTCGGCAAGGAGGCGCGGCCGGTGATCCTCGGCCACACCCAGCGCGGCGGCACCCCGACCGCCTACGACCGGGTGCTCGCCACCCGCTTCGGCTGGCATGCCGTGGAGGCCGTGCACAAGGGTGCCTTCGGGCACATCACCGCGCTGCAGGGCACCGACATCAACTTGGTGCCGCTGGCCGAGGCGGTCGCCGAGCTGAAGACCGTCCCCCAGGAGCGCTACGTGGAGGCCGAGACGGTCATCTGACCGTCCGCCCACCGCACTTGGGCCCCCGGACCGCCCCGCCGGTCCGGGGGCCCGCACGCGCCCGCGAGGCGTGGCGTCGGCCCGGCCGGGACGACGGGCTCACCGACCGCGTCACCGACCGTTCGCCGGCCGCGTCACCGACCGTTTCACCGACCGTTTCACCGACCGGCCAGGATCCGGCGCAGCCAGCGGGTCCGGGCGTCGCGGGCGTCGCGGCTGAGGGCCGCGCCGGGCGCGAAGGTGTCGAAGCCGTGGAAGGCACCGGGCCAGACGTGCAGTTCGGCGTCGCCGCCCGCCCGCCAGACGGCGTCGGCGTAGGCGACGGCCTCGTCGCGGAAGGTCTCCGCCGATCCGACCTCGATGTAGGCCGGGGGCAGGTCCGTCAGGTCGGTGGCCCGTGCGGGGGCCGCGTACGGCGCCAGGTCCGGGGCTCCGCACCGGTCGCCGAGCAGGGCCCGCCAGGCGGTCGCGTTGGAGGTGCGGTCCCAGGTGTCGTGGCCGGCCAGCTGGTGGGCGGAGAAGGTGTCGTTGCGGTCGTCGAGCATCGGGCTCAGCAGCAGTTGTCCGATCGGCGCCGGCCCGCCGCGGTCGCGGGTCAACAGCGCGAGGGCCGCGGCGAGTCCGCCGCCCGCGCTCTTGCCGCCGACGATCGCGCGTCCGGCGTCCACGCCCAGCCGGTCGGCGTGCTCGGCCACCCACAGCAGCCCCGCGAAGCAGTCCTCCACCGCCGCCGGGTAGGGGGCGCCCGGGGCGAGCCGGTACTCGACGGAGACGACGGCCAGCCGCAAGGGCTCGGCCGTCTCCCGCAGCAGCCGGGGCAGTACGGACCACGCGTTGCCGGTGACCATCCCGCCGCCGTGCAGGTAGTAGAGGACGGGCAGGGGCCCCCGGACCCCGGCGGGCCGCCCGGTGACCAGCCGCACCGGCGGCGTCCGCCCGGTGGCCGGTGCCAGCAGTTCCTGCACCTCGAAGCGGCCGTCGTCCCGCAGTTCCTCGACTGCGGGCCGGGGGCGCGTGCGGGCGTCCCGCTCCTGCCAGGCCGCGAGGTCCTCCGGGGTGAGGGGCGCCCTGGTCCGGTCGGGCAGGGCCGCGAGCGCGGCTGCCAACTCCCGGTCCACCGGCGGCGGTGCCGCGCCCGCGCCCGTGCCGGCTCCGGCCCCACCACGCATGACGTCTCCCCACGCCGTGGGGTGCCCGGCGGCACCCCGACCGGTCACAGCTTGCCAGCCGGGGTCGAGGACGGGCGTGCTCGCCCCTGCTCGCGGGCCCCGGTGCCTCGCGCACGCGCCGCCGCGCGGTTCACCCGGTGGGGAGGTCCTCGCCGGCGCCGGGCGGGGTGGGCGGGAGGACGCGGGCGATGAGCAGGGCGACGTCGTCCTGGGTGTCGGGTCGCCGTAGCGCGGTGAGCAGGAGGTCGCAGGTGTCCTCCAGCGGTCGGCGCGGGCCGGCGACGAGGTCGACGAGCGTCTGCAGGCGCTGGTCGATGTCCTGGTCGCGGACCTCGATCAGGCCGTCGGTGTAGAGGATGAGGTCGTCGCCGGGGCGCAGGTCGAGGTCGTGGCCGGGGAAGGGCAGGCCGCCGACGCCCAGCGGTGGGCCGGGTTCCAGCGGGACGGCGCGCGGGTTGTGGCCGGGGCGGGCGAGCACGGGCGGGGGGTGTCCGGCACCGGCGAGGCGGCAGTGGTGTGCGGCGGGGTCGTAGAGGGCGATCAGGCAGGTGGCCATGGTGTCGCCGAGGTCGTGGGCGGTCTCGTCGAGGTGGGTGAGGAGTGCGGCCGGGTCGGGGTCGAGACGGGCCAGGGCGCGGGTGGCGGTGCGCAACTGGCCCATGGTGGCGGCGGCGTTGATGCCGGAGCCCATGACGTCCCCGACGACGAGGGCGGTGCGGCCGTCCGGGAGGGGGATGACGTCGAACCAGTCTCCGCCGGTCTCGTCGGCGGCGCCGGCGGGCTGGTAGCGGTGGGCGATGGCGAGTCCGGGTGCCTGTGGCGAGTGCTGGGGCGGCAGGAGGTGGCGCTGCAGGGCGAGGGTGGCCCGGCGCTGGTGCTGGTACCAGCGGGCGTTGTCGATGGCGATGGCGGCGCGGGCGGCGAGTTCGGTGGCGAGCAGGAGGTCGTCGCGGTCGAACGGGGCGGGGTTGCGGGTGCGTTTGAGGTCGAGGACGCCGAGGACGTGGCCCCGGGCGATGAGCGGCACCGCGAGGTAGGAGTGGACGCCGGCGTCCTGGAGGAGGCGGGCGGCGTGGTCGTCGCGGGCGATCCTGGTCATGTCCTCGGGCCGGATGCGGGGGACGAGCACGGGCCGGGCGGCGGCGGCCTGGGTGGCGAGTCTCTGGGGGTGGTAGTGGGTGACCTCCCCGACGGGGTCGGCGGCCTGGGCGGCGGGGGTCGGGTGGGCGGTCTTGAGCGCCATGGCCCGGAACCGCGCGGGCCCGCCGTTCCCGCTCCTCCCCGCGGCGTCGGGCAGGACGGAGTCCAGCAGGTCGATCGCGGCGATGTCGGCGACCTCCGGGACGGTCACGTCCGCGAGTTCGCGGGCGGTGGTCGCGAGGTCGAGGGTCGTGCCGACGCGGATGGAGGCGTCGGCGATCAGGGCCAGGCGCCGGCGGGCGCGGGCGGCGGCCAGGGCCTGCTGGTGCTGTTCGGTGACGTCGACGACCGAGATCGCCAGCCCGATCACCCGGTGGGCCTGGTCCTCCAGCCGGTAGAACGAGGAGGTCCAGGCGTGCTCGCGGTCGTCGTCGTGCGGTACCCGGCCGGTGGTGAACTCCTCCAGCACCGGTTGCCCGGTGGCCAGGACCTGCCGCATCCGGCCCTCGATCGCGGCGACGTCGAGGTGGGGCAGCACGTCGTGGGGCGTGCGGCCCAGGTGCTCGGCCGCCGGTAGCCCGTTGATCCGTTCCAGGGTCCGGTTGACCAGCACGTACCGCAGGCCGGAGTCGAGGACGGCCAGTCCGATCGGCGCCTGCTCGACCAGGCGCGCGGACAGGGCCAGGTCGCGTTCCACCCGGCGCAGCGTCTCGCGGGCCGAGGCGATGCCGAGGGCGTACCAGCTGCCGGAGGAGGCCTGGAGCCGCATGTTGCGGAACTCCGTCAGCACGGTGTGCCCGTCCTTGTGGCGGACGGGGAACGCTCCGGCCCAGGTGCCCTCGCCGGCCATGACCCGGGCGAACGCCTCCAGTACCGGCTGGCGCCGATCGGGGTCGGTGAGCAGGTCGGCCGCGTAGCGGCCGAGGGCCTCCTCGCAGGAGTAGCCGAAGAGCTCCTCGGCCGGGGGGCTCCACAGTACGATCCGGCCTTCCTCGTCGAGCACGACGGCCGCGACGCCGAGGACGTCCAGCAGACCGCTCGCGGCCAGGGTGACGTCCGAAGGTCCCAGTCGGTGCGGCACCGGCACCACCTCCTCGCCTGCGCGGCGACGCCTGCGCGTCGCCGCACCTCCATCGTCTGCCCACCGGCGGAACTCGCACGCGCCGAGCCCGACGGCCGTACGGCATGGGTCCGCCCGGTGACCGGCGCGCTGGGGCGCCGAGGCGCCGGTCGGACGGTACCGGGTGGACGCGACGGTCAGCTCCGTGCGGGCCGGGTGGCGGGTTGGAAGCGGAAGGAGAGCGCCTCCATGAGCGGCTTGCGCTGGGTCTTCTGGACGGCGGCGATGCGCCACCGGCCGTCGGCCTCGCGGACCAGGGTGTAGGTGGCGAGCTTGCCGAGCCGGCCGGGCTTGGCGCCGCTCTTGCGGACGTCGCCGCGGGTCACCGCCACCGCGGTGTCGGGGCCGTAGAAGCGCAGGTCGACCACGTCGAGGACGAGGGTGGTGCCCTTGAGGAAGCTGTCGAACAGGGCCTGGTGGGCGCGGCCGATCTCGGCTCCGCCGCGGTAGAGGGTGCCGACGAAGGTGAGGTCGGTGGCGTCCGCGGTGAAGCAGGCCCCGTACGCGGAGCCGTCACCGGCGGCCCAGGCGGCCGCGCTGCGGTGCAGCAGCGCCTCGACGGCGGCCGTGTCCGCGGCGCGGTCGGCGGCTGCGGGCTGGTGCATGGTCATGGGTCCCCCTCATGCTAGCTTCGGCGATGAAGATGCTTCTTTCGAGCAGTATCTGCTCTAAAGAAGTCTCTTCCCCGAGGAAGAGATTAGGGAGTGGGAGAGCCCGTGTCAACGCATGCCGCCCCGGCCGGGGCGAGTGAGACCTACCGCCGTTACCTGAGCGCCGTGCTGCTCCACGGCCACGCCAGCGCCAAGGCCTGCGAGCTCGGCGCCACCGACCTGTACGCACTGAACGTGCTGGAGCTCGGCGGACCGATGACTCCCGGCGAGCTGGGCGCGCGGACCGGCCTGACCACCGGCCCCACCACCCGCCTGGTCGACCGCCTGGAGGCGGCCGGCTACGTGCGGCGCGCCCCGTCCCCGGACGACCGCCGCAAGGTGATCGTGGAGCCCGTCGGCAGGCCCGCCGGCCTCGACGCGGCGATGGCCCCCGCCCGGCGGCGGATCGGCGAACTCCTCGGCGGCTACTCACCCGAGCAGCTGGAGGTCCTCTTCGACTACTTCGCCCGCGCCACCGAGGCCTACCAGGCCGCGGTCGAGGAGCTGCGCGGATCCTCCGCCGGCTGACGTCGCGGCCGGCCCCCCGTCCGAACCGGATCCGCCACCCCGGCCCCCAGGGCCGGGGTGTTTCGCATGCCGAAACGCCCGCCCCGCCCCCCTCCCGCCGAGACCGGGACCGGCAGGCGGCATAACGAGACGGTTTCGAAACCACCCCGAAGACAAACCTGAGCTTGACTCAGGGCTGAGTGGGGCGTTTCCTTTTGCCTCATCACGTTTGATTCCGATGATTTATGATCGATTCTGTTGCTACTGGCTGATCGGCCCCCATCCTCAGGAGCCCCACCATGCACCTCACCCCCCGCGGCCGCCTGGCCTCGCTCGCCGCGCTGAGCCTGGTCACCGCCTCCGCCCTGACGGCCTGCTCCACTGGGCAGACCTCCTCCTCCGGCGCCGACGCACCGGTGGCACCGGTGTCCGGCAAGGTCTCGATCACCTACCTGCAGAAGCAGGGCGACCAGCAGTACTTCGTGGACGAGGCCGCGGGCGCCAAGGCCAAGGCCGCCGAGCTGGGCGCCGACCTCAAGGTGGTGAACCTCGGCAACGACGCCAACAAGACGGTCGGCGAGGTGCAGTCCGCGATCGCCCAGAAGAGCAACGGACTGATCATCGTGGTGCCGGATCCCGCCGTCGGCCCCCAGGTGGTGCAGACCGCCCGGGACGCCAAGGCCGCGCTGCTCACCTCCGACGACCAGGTCTGCGCGACCGGCCCCGCCCCGGCGCAGTGCGCCGCCGGCGACCTGGTGCCCAGGATCGGCTTCTCCGGCCAGCAGATGGGTCAGCAGGTCGGCCAGCGCGCCGCGGAGGAGTTCAAGAAGGCCGGGTGGAACGCGGCCGACACGCGGGTCATCTCCGCATGGAAGCAGGACGTCACCGTCTGCGGAGACCGCGTCAAGGCCGCCAAGGCCGCCTTCGACCAAGCCGTCCCCGGTGTGCAGAGCATCGACGTGGCCACCGACAACACCCCGACCGGCGCACAGGACAAGGTGGCCGCCACCATCACCGCCAACCCCGGCGTCAAGCACTGGGTGGCGTGGGGCTGCAACGACGAGAACGTCCAGGGCGCCGTCACCGCCCTCCAGAACGCCGGGATCAGCCCCGACGACATCGACGGCGTCGGCCTGGGCGCCTACCTGGCGTGCAAGGACTGGGCGTCCGGCAAGCCCTCCGGCATGAAGGCCGCCCTGTTCATCAACGGCAAGGACGTCGGCGCCCTGTCGGTGCAGACGATGTACGACAAGCTCAAGAACGGCAAGGACTTTCCCAAGGAGGCCTTCGCCCCGACCAAGATGGTCGACGCCGCGACCTGGCAGTCCGCGGGCGTGTCCTGCAGCTGACGCCGCACCGGCGTCGCGTCGAGCCGGTGGTGCGGCGGGCCTGCCGAGGCCCCGCCGTACCGCCGCTACCTTGAGAACCGCCCGTACCGCCCGCGCCCGTACCGCTGGGTACCGCACCGCCAACGAGGCCCCGATGACCCCACCTCAATCCTCACCCGAATCCTCGCCCCACCCACCACCGGGCGGCTCCGCCGGCCTGCGCGCCGAGGCGGTGTCCAAGCGCTTCGGCACCGTCCAGGCGCTGACGGACGTCACCCTCGTCTTCCCGCCCGGGCAGGTCACCGCCCTGATGGGCGAGAACGGCGCCGGCAAGTCGACCCTGCTGCGCATCCTCACCGGCGACCACCGCCCCACCGGGGGGCGCGTCCTGCTGGACGGCCGGGAGCTGGACCTGCACTCGCCGCAGGACGCCCGCCGCGCCGGGATCCGGATCATCCCGCAGGAACCGGAGATCATCCCGCACGTGCCGGTCGCCGAGAACGTCTACGCCGGCGCGCTGCCCCGCACCCGGCTGCGCCGCCTCGACCGCGCCGGGCTGCGCCGCCGGATCGTCGCCGACCTGCGCCGGCTCGGCTTCGACAAGGTCCTCGACCCGGACCTCCTCGGCTCCCAACTCACCGCCGCCCAGCGCCAGTTGGTCGAGATCATGCGGGCCCTGACCGGCGCCGTCCCGCCACGTGCGATCGCCTTCGACGAACCCACCTCCTCGCTCTCCGAGCACGAGGTCGAGGCCCTGTTCGCGCTGATCGGCCGCCTGCGCGACGAGGGGATCGCGGTCGTCTACGTCTCCCACCGGATGAAGGAGATCTTCCGACTCGCCGACCGCATCGCCGTGCTGCGCGACGGCCGGGTGGCCGGCGTGGTCGAGGCCGCCGCCACCGACGAGGGCGAGCTCGTCCGGCTCATGGTCGGTCGCGACCTGTCCTCGCTGTTCCTCCGCCCGCAGGTCGCCACCGACCGCGTCGTGCTGGACGTCAACGGCGTCACCACCGACGACGTCCACGACGTCAGCCTGCGGGTCCGGGCCGGCGAGGTGGTCGCCCTGGCCGGCCTGATCGGCGCCGGACGCTCCGAACTCGCCCTCGCCCTGGCCGGCGACACCCCGATCCGCTCCGGCACGGTGGCCCTCAACGGTGAGGTGCTGCGGCTGCGGAACCCCCGCGACGCCATCGCCGCCGGCATCGGCCTGGCCCCCGAGGAGCGCAAGGCCCAGGCGCTGTTCCTGCAGCGCACGATCCGGGACAACACCTCGCTGGTCAGCCTGCGCCGGCTCAGCCGTTGGCGGTTCGTCAGGCGCCGCCAGGAGAAGGACCTCGCCCAGGAGTACGCCGACCGGCTGCGGGTCCGCGCGCCCTCCGTCGAGGCGGAGGTCCGCACCCTCTCCGGCGGCAACCAGCAGAAGGTCGTCCTCGCCCGCTGGCTCGCCCGCCGGCCCGACCTGCTGATCCTCGACGAACCCACCCGCGGCGTCGACATCGGCGCCAAGGCCGAGATCTACCAGATCATCGCCGACCTCGCCCGCGCGGGCACCGCCGTCCTGGTCATCTCCTCCGAACTGACCGAAGTACTCGGGCTCGCCGACCGGGTCGTGGTGATGCAGGACGGCCGCACCACCGGCGAACTCCCCCGCGAACAGGCGACGGAAGAGGCCGTCCTCGCCCTCGCCATGGCCGACGACCTCGCCCCCACCGCACCCGCCCAGACCGGAGAGACCCGATGAACGAGCGCAGCGAGCGAATCATCGAAAGGCGCGCGTGGGCATGTGCCCCCGCCGAGCGCAGCGAGGTGGGCGCATGACCACCGCCACTCCCCCGACCGCGCCGGCGCCGGACACCGGAGCCCCGCCCGTCCGGTCCGGTGGCCCGCGCGCCCTGCTCGCGACCATCGGCGGACAGAACCTCAGCCTGATCGGCGCCCTCGTCGCCGTCACCGCCCTGTTCGGCTGGCTCAACCCGAACTTCGTCGGCTGGGACAACATCCAGGTCATCGCCGAGGCCGTCACCATCTCCGGACTGCTGGCCGTCGTCCAGACCGTCGTGATCATCTGCGGCGGCCTCGACATCTCGGTCGGCTCCCAGGCCGGTCTGGCCTCCGTGACCAGTGCCATGATCTTCACCTCCACCGGCGCCAACCCCTACCTCGGCATCGGCGCGGCCCTCGCCATCGGCGCCGGCATCGGCCTGTTCAACGGCGTCGTGATCGTCTACGGCCGGGTCAACCCGACCATCGCCACCCTCGCCGGACTGGCCGCCTACAAGGGCGTCGCCCAGCTCGTCTCGGACGGCCGCGCCCAGGGCTACGTGCTCAACGACCCGGTCTTCGTCTTCCTCAGCCGCGGCAAGATCGCCGGCCTGCCCACCATGGTCTGGCTGCTGGTCCTGACCGCCGCCGCCGTGCACGTGCTGCTCACCTACACCGACATCGGCCGCAACATCTACGCGATCGGCGGCAACGACACCGCCGCCCGCCTGGCCGGCATCAACCTCAACAAGTACCTGCTCGCCGCCTACGCCCTCTCCGGCACCGTCGCCGCCCTCGCGGGCGTGCTGCTCACCGCCCGTACCGGCAGCGGCCAGCCCGTCTCCGGCAGCGAGGGCCTGGAGCTGCAGTCGATCACCGCGGCCGCCCTCGGCGGCTGCGCCCTCAAGGGCGGCAAGGGCGGCATCGGCGGTACCCTGCTCGCCGTCGCGCTGCTCGGCGCGCTGCAGAACGGCCTTACCGTCCAGGGCATCAACTCGTTCTGGCAGAACGTCGCCCAGGGCGCCCTGCTGGTCGCCGCCGTCGTCATCCAGCAGCGCCGCAACCGCGAACGCGCGGTCGGCCTGCCCGCCTGACGTCCCCGCTCCCCGACGCCCGCTTGTGCCCCGGACCGCCGGTGCCGCGCCCGCCCGCGGCGCCGGCGGTCCGTTCCTCCCGTGCCCGGTACCGGGCACACGCGGCGAAACCCGCCCTGGGATAATGGCTCCGCAGGACCCGGCCGTGTTCCCGGCGCCGACGAGAACGCACAAGCCGTACGTGCTCGTTCGATCGAAAGGCCATCCGTGGCTGACCAGACCTTGCTCGCCGCGCAACGCCAGGCGCTGATCCTGGAGGCGATCCGCCGGACCGGCGCGATCCGGGTCGCCGAACTGGTCGAGCAGTTCGGCGTGTCCGACATGACCATCCGCCGGGACCTCGACGCGCTGGTCCGCCAGGGCGCCGTGGAGAAGGTCCACGGCGGCGCGGTGGCGACCGGGTCGGCGAGCACCTTCGAACCCGGCTTCGACGCCAAGTCCGGGCTGGAGGAGGGCACCAAGGCCGCGCTCGCGGACGCCGCGGTGCAGCTGGTCGAGCCGGGCAGCGTGGTGGCCCTCTCGGGCGGGACCACGACCTACGCGGTCGCCTCCCGGCTGCTGGACGTCCCGGAACTGACGGTGGTGACCAACTCGCTGCGGATCGCGGACCTGCTGTGGGCAGCCGGAAGCGACGGGAGGGAGACCGCCCCGTCGCTGCTGCTGACCGGTGGGTCGCCCACCCGCTCGGCGGCCCTGGTGGGGGCCCTCGCCGACCAGACGATCCGCTCGCTGCACGTGGACCTGCTGATCCTGGGCGTGCACGGGGTCAGCGAGCAGGCCGGCCTCACCACGCCCAACCTGGCCGAGGCGCAGACCAACCGGGCCCTGATCGCCTCGGCGCGCCGCACCGTGGTGGTCGCGGACCACACCAAGTGGGGCGTGGTCGGGCTGAGCAGCTTCGCGACCCTGGCGGAGGTCCACTGCTTCGTCACCGACGACGGCCTTCCGGCGACCGCCCGCGAGGTGCTCGCCGAGTCCGTCGGCGAGCTCGTCGTCGTCCCGGCGGGCGGCTGAGCGGGCGCTGCCGACGTCCTGGGCCCTGGCCGTCGTGCGGCCGCTGACGGACGTGAGCGGGCTCCGCGCGGGCGGCCCGGTCAGGCCGTGGGGCCGATCAGCTCACCCGCCCGGTCAGACCACCGGCCCGCTCAGCCCACCCGCCTGCTCAGCCCACCGGCCCGGTCAGCCCACCCGCCGGGTTCCCGCCGAGGGGACGGCGGTGAAGGTGGCCGGTGCGGCGAAGCGCGCCGAACGGAAGGCCGCCGTCACCGCCTCCGAGACCCCCGCCACGCGCGCGGCCTCCACCAGGGCGACAACGGAGCCCCCGAAGCCGCCGCCGGTCATCCGGGCGCCCAGTGCCCCGGCGGCGACGGCGGTCTCGACCGCGAGGTCCGTCTCCGGGCAGGACACCCGGAAGTCGTCGCGCAGCGACGCGTGCCCGGCCGTCAGGATCGGGCCCAGGGCGGCGGGCTCGCCGTGCTCCAGTCGCTCGACGGTCTCGGTGACGCGTTCGTTCTCGGTCACCACGTGCCGTACCAGCGGGCGGAGTTCGCCGGGCAGCCGGTCCAGGGCCGGGGCCAGGTCGACCGCGGCGAGGTCGCGCAGCGCGGGCAGACCGAGCAGGTCGGCGGCGCGCTCGCAGCCGGCCCGCAGGGCCGCGTAGGCGCCGTCGCCGAGGTCGTGCTTGACCCTGGTGTCGATCACCAGCAGTCGCAGTCCCGCCGCCTCGACGTCGAACGGGACGTGCCGCTGCTCCAGCGTCCGGGTGTCCAGGAACAGCGCGGTGCCTTCCGTGCAGCAGGCGGAGGCCATCTGGTCCATCACGCCGCAGGGCACGCCGACGAAGGCGTTCTCGGCCCGCTGGGCGGTCACGGCGAGCTGCGGAGCGGTGAGGCCGAGGTCGTAGAGGTCGTTCAGAGCGGCGGCGGTCGCGCACTCCAGGGCGGCCGAGGAGGAGAGGCCGGCCCCGGTCGGCACGTCGCTGTCGATGAACAGGTCGGCCCCGCCGACGGCGTGCCCCGCCTCGGCGAGCGCCCAGAACACGCCCGCCGGGTAGGCGGCCCAGCCGGCGACCACGCCGGGGGCCAGGCCGTCGAGCGCGAGGTCGGTGACCCTGCCGTCGCCCTGGGCGCTGTACAGCCGCAGCCGTCGGTCCGCCCGGTCACGCGCGGTGACGCGGGTGGTGTGCGGGAGGGCGATGGGCAGGACGAAGCCGTCGTTGTAGTCGGTGTGCTCGCCGATCAGGTTCACCCGGCCGGGGGCGACCCACGTGCCGCTGGGCCGTGCCCCGTGGACGGCCTCGAAGTCGGTGGCGGCCTCGTCGATCATCGGGTTCAGCTCCATGCCTGGTGCGCGGGTGGGGTGCCCGCCAGTGATGTCCATCGGCGAGCCAGAGCTCATTCCGACATATTCAAACATGACCGCCCTCAGGGTCAACCTCCCCGATGTCCATGTCCAGTCGGGTCGAAGAAGGTCGAGTAGGCGTCGAACAAGGAAAGTCAACCGCCCGGGAGTCGGCACCGGGCGACGTTAACGCTTGTTGACAAGCGATCGTCTCTGTTTGAATCTGTTGAAGCTCGAAAACTGCCGGGGCGACGTCCCACGCGTAAGGAGTACAGCGGTGCACAGAACCGCCACCAAGCTGGCCGACGGCCGCGAACTCGTCTACTTCGACCAGGAGCCGGGCCCGCTCCGCGATGTCGCGGACGAACGGCCGCTGGAGCCCACGGCGAGCCTTTCCGAGACCCGGCTCGACCCGGTGCTCGGCGAGTGGGTCACCGTGGCGGCGCACCGGCAGCAGCGCACCTACCACCCGCCGGCCGGCGAGTGCCCGCTGTGCCCCTCCCGCGACGGGCGGCTCAGCGAGATCCCGGCGCCCGACTACGAGGTCGTGGTGTTCGAGAACCGCTTCCCGTCGCTCGCCACGGGCGCCGCCGACCACGTCGCGGCGCAGGACGCGCCCCTGCACAGCCTGCGCCCCGGCAACGGCCGGTGCGAGGTGGTCTGCTTCACCTCCGACCACGACGCCTCCTTCGCGGACCTCGACGAGCCCAGGGTGCGCCTGGTCCTGGACGCCTGGACGGACCGCACGGCGGAGCTCTCCGCCCTGCCCGGCGTCCGGCAGGTGTACTGCTTCGAGAACCGCGGGGAGGAGATCGGGGTCACGCTCGCCCACCCGCACGGTCAGATCTACGCCTTCCCCTTCGTCCCCTCCCGCACCGCCCGGATGATCACCCGGGCCGAGGCGCACCGGGCCCGCACCGGGCGGAACCTGTTCGAGGACCTCCTCGCCGCCGAACGGGACTCCCCCGAGCGGCTGGTGCTCCAGGGCCGGCACTGGACGGCCTTCGTCCCGTTCGCCGCCCGCTGGCCCTACGAGGTCCACCTCTACCCCCACCGGCGGGTCGCCGACCTGACCGCGCTCACCGAGGCGGAACGCGCCGAGTTCCCCGGCCTCTACCTGGACCTGCTGCGCCGCTTCGACGCGCTGTTCCCCGCCCCGCCCGGCGCGGCGCCCAACCGGACTCCGTACATCGCGGCCTGGCACCAGGCACCCGCCACCGGCGGCGGTGAACTCGCCCTCCACCTGGAGCTGTTCACCATCCGGCGGGCACCCGGCAAGCTCAAGTACCTGGCCGGTGTGGAGTCCGGACTCGACGCCTTCGTCACCGATGTCAGCCCGGAGCAGGCCGCCGCCCGCCTCCGGGCCGCCACGGCCGGCGCGGTGTCGGGCTGAGCGGTTGGGGGGTCGCGGGGCTGAGCGGCTGAAGCGGCTGAAGCGGGCCCCGGCCGGTCGAGGCCGGCCGGGGCCCCTCAGTCAGGACAGGACGGTCCAACTCTGCCCCGCCGAGGCGGCGTTGGCCGGATTGGTCATGGCCGTCGAGCCGATCGCGGTGCCGGCGACGTCCAGGGTCAGGCCGTTGCCGACGTTGGTGACGGTGAGGACGCCGCCGTTCTGGGCGACCTTCCACTTCTGCCAGGGGTTGCCGGGCGAGGCGTTGAGCAGATACGCGCTGCCGACGCCGTTGCCGCCGGCGAGCACGGTGTGCGCCTGGGCGGCGGTGGAGCAGCCGTCGGTGATCGTCACGGTGCCGTCCGGATCGGGCGTGAACAGCCACTGCTGGGCCGCGTCGCCGCTCCGGTAGACGTTGACGCCGGAGTTGCCGCCGACGGGTGCGGAGCAGCCGCCCTGGACTTCGAGCACCTGGCCGGCGGTGCCGCCCGCGCTGATCACGTGGTACTTGCCGTCGCCGACGACGGCCGGCCCGCCGCCTCCCGTGCCGGTGCCCCCGCCGGCGATGCGGTAGAGCGCGACGCCGTGCGCAGGGATCCAGTTGCCGCCGAGGGAGCCGGTGGCGGTGCCGGTGGTGCCGGTCCACAGCTCCCGGTAGCCGTAGGAGGAACCGGTCAGGCCGAGGTCGGTGAAGCTCGCGCTGACCATGGCCCAGTTGTTCGGGTCCTGGTTGACCAGCGCCACGGCCAGGTCGCCGTTGGCCAGTCGGCGCTTGAGGACCACGGGGGCGGTCGGTGAGGAGGGCGCCTTGCCGACCAGGGTGGCGGGCTCGGCGAGGCCGTCCTGGTCGATGGCGATCACGTCGCGGTTCTTGAGGAGCGACAGCGCGGAGGAGCTGACGCCGGTGGACCAGGTGTAGCCGTCGGCGGTGTGCTGCGAGTCGGCCGCGGTGCGCAGGTCGGCGCCGGAGACGAGGGGGGCCGCCATCATCGACAGGACGGACAGCTCGGTGCGCGACTCGTCGTCCGTGAACGGCTTGTGACCCCGGGAGGTGTCGGTGACGCCCCAGACACCGTAGGTGTCCTGCCAGCCGGCGAACATCATGTCCAGGTCGTTCCAGCTGCCCGGGTGGACGTTGCCGGGGTACTTCAGGGCGGTCTGCAGCTGCCCGTTGTAGAGCACGCCGTCGAGTTCGCTGTCCCGGTCGCCGCCGATCCGGCACATGTTGGCGACCTGGCCGCACCAGATTTCGGTGGGCGAGTAGCCGGGCGCCTGGTGCGGCGGGGTGCCGGCGGCGGTGATCAGCGGATCGGTGCGGGCCGGGTCGTCGGCGCTCAGCAGGGTCGGGATTCCGGTGTGCGCGGGCTGCGCGGACAGGCTGAGGGTGACCTTGGGCCTGCCTGCGGCGCCGGTCGCCGCGTCGAGGGCGCGCTGGAAGGTCTGCGTCCGGGCGTAGATGG
Organism: Kitasatospora sp. NPDC029312; assembly: GCF_055569215.1. Taxonomy (NCBI): domain Bacteria; kingdom Bacillati; phylum Actinomycetota; class Actinomycetes; order Kitasatosporales; family Streptomycetaceae; genus Kitasatospora; species Kitasatospora sp. NPDC029312. Next base: position 155,769 of record NZ_JBVHXY010000016.1, read on the forward strand.
AGCGGGTGAGCTCCTTGCCCTCGCCCTGCGGGTAGTAGGCGTAGCCGTCGGGGCCGAAGATGGTGGGGCCGTAGGGGCAGTCGTCGTACTTGACGAAGTCGACGCCCCAGGAGACGAAGTCGGCGGCGTCGGTGGTCTCGTGGCCGAGGCTGCCGGGGTGGCCCTGGCAGGTGGTGTAGGTGTCGGTGGCGTAGAGGCCGAACTTCATGCCCTTGCTGTGGGCGTACCAGGCCAGGTACTGGATCCCGTTGACGGTCCGGCCGTCGACGGACTGCGCGGGGAACTGCCGGGGCTCGGGGACGAGGTGGCCGGTGGTCGGGTCGTTGCCGCGGCCGTCGGTGCCGCTGACCGGATTCCCGTTGTCGTCGTACAGCTGCATGGCGCCGTCCGCGGTCTTCGCGAAGTCCGCGCTCTGGCCGTCGCGGTGGCGCGCCGACCAGCCGTCGTCGATGGTGACGGTGTCGTAGCCGGCCTGCACCAGGCCGTTGGCCGCCATGAAGTCGATGGTCTGCTTGATCTCGCTCTCGGTGACGTAGGCGCCGATGCTGTTCCACGAGTTCCAGCCCATGGGCGGGGTCAGGGCGTTGCCGTTGCCGAGGGCGGCGGCCGGCGCGGCGGTGGCGAGCGTGACGACTCCGAGGCCGGAGGCCGCGAGGGCCGTGGCGGCGAGCAGGCCGACGACGCGAGGTGGCGTTCTGCGCATGTGGGGGCTTCCCGGGTGGGTGAGTGGGCCGTGTGCCTGGGCCACCGAAGGGCTCCGGCCTCGGCGCGGGTGGATGGAGCCGGTTCCGGCGGTCCGGACGGGGGCGTGCGGACACGGCGACGCCGTCCGCAGGGCGTGGGGTACGGACGCCGCGGATCCCGCCGGGCCGCGCAGTGTCGGCGGCGGTGCCATACGATATTGCACCCAACAGAAGCCGACAAGACTCAACACAAAGCCACTTGAAAGCCCGTCAGGCAGGGAGGCGGACCCTGCCTGTCCGGGGCGATGTCGGAGGGTCGGGCCGGACGGTGTCACGACGCTGGGCGCTGATCCACCTGGCCACCGAGACCGCCCGGCACGCCGGGCACCTCGACATCCTGCGCGAACTCACCGACGGCGCGACCCCACGGCGGTGGCGATGTCCTCGGCCTCGCCGTAGTGCCCCAGGGCGGTCAGCCCGCGCTGGAAGTCGGCGGAGTCACCGTCGGCCGGATTCCTGTCGGCGTCGATCGGTCCCGGGCACCGGCGCCCTCCTGCCGTCGGGTCGCCGCCCGCCCACTGCCCGCCCCACTGCCCGACCCGCCGCCCGACCCGCCGGGTGGCCTCCGTACGGAGGGGGCGGAGGCACGGCCGAGGTAAGGCCCACCTAGGCTGTATGCCAAGCAAAAGGGGCGAACCGGACCCGCACCAGGGGCCACGAGGACGGAAGCAGGACCCGCCGATGGGCGATGGAATGTCAGGCATGCACCACCACGGCGGGATGACCCGGCTAGGCCCGTTCACCCTGTCGCACGTGTGGACGTGGTCCCCGGACTGGGTGTTCCTGCTCGGCGGCCTGGTGGCGCTCGGGCTGTACCTGTTCGGCGTGGTCCGGCTGTACCGGCGCGGCGACCGCTGGCCGATCGGCCGGGTCGTCGGCTGGGTCGCCGGCGTCGGCACCCTGCTGCTGGTCACCTGCTCCGGGCTGAACGACTACGGCATGGTGCTGTTCAGCGCGCACATGATCCAGCACATGGTGCTGTCGATGCTGACGCCCATCCTCCTGCTGCTCGGCGCCCCGATCACCCTGGCGCTGCGGGCGCTGCGCCCCGCGGGCAAGGGCCGCCCCCGCGGTCCGCGCGAGCTGCTGGTGGCGCTGCTGCACAGCCGGTACGTCCGGGTGGTCTCACACCCGGCGTTCACCATCCCGCTGTTCATCGCGAGCCTGTACGGGGTCTACTTCACCCCGTTGTTCGACTTCCTGATGCAGTACCGCCTCGGGCACATCTTCATGATGGTCCACTTCCTCATGGCCGGCCTGGCCTTCTTCTGGCCGATCATGGGCGTGGACCCGGGCCCGCACCGCCCCGGCCACGTGATGCGGATCATCGAGCTGTTCATGGGGATGCCGTTCCACGCCTTCTTCGGCGTGGCGGTGATGATGGCCGGCCACCCGCTGGTCTCCACCTTCACCGTCCAGGGCGCGCCACCCGGGACGGACCTGCTGGAGGACCAGAAGCTGGCCGGCGGCATCACCTGGGCGTTCGGCGAGATCCCGACGGCGATCGTGCTGATCGCGCTGGTCTACCAGTGGATGGGCTCGGAGCAGCGCCAGGCCCGCCGCCGCGACCGCGCCGAGGACCGCAGCGGGGACGCCGAGCTGGTGGCGTACAACGCCTACCTGGCCTCGCTGCACAAGCGCGGCCAGCGCCCGGGGGCGGCCGGCACCCCCGCCGCGCCCTCCGCGCCCATCACGCCGACGCCCACGACCGTCATCCCCGCTGCCCCTGCGGCCGACGCCGGCTAAGGTCCGTCCACCCGCCCCGGCGGAGCCCCCGTTCCCACCGCGGAACGGGGGCTCCCGCGTCTTCGGCCCGAGCCCGCCCAGCCGCCCCCCCAGCCCCAGCCCCAGCCCCAGCCCCCCAGCCCAGCTCCGCCTTCCCGACCCCCGCCGGCGCGTTCCGGAACGGCAATCCCGCCGGGCACGTTCGACGGGTATGTTCGCCCTGTTCCTGCCCGTCCTACTCCTCGGCGGGTACGTCCTGCTCTGGCTGCTCGGCTTCCTCGGCTGCGCGCTGCACCAGCGCCACCGGCGGGTGCCCGCCAGGTCCGACTTCCTGGTGGTCCTGGGCGCAGCGCTGGACGGCTGCGAGCCCGCGCCGGTCCTGGCGGCCCGGCTGGACGCCGCGCTGGGACGTTTCGCCGCCGAGGAGGCCGCCGGGTACCGGCCGCTGCTGCTGGTGACCGGCGGCAAGGGCCCGCACGAGGAGTGCACCGAGGCGGCCGCGATGGCGCGCTACCTGATCGCCCGGGGCGTGCCGGCGGAGCGGATCCGGCGCGAGGAGCGGGCCGTGAACACCGTGGAGAACCTGCGCCACAGCGCCGCCCTGATGGCCGCCGAGCGTCCCGGCTACCGCTGCACGGTGGTCACCAGCGGTTTCCACACCGTCCGCGCCGCCCTGGCCGCCCGCGCGGCGGGAGCCCCGGCCCGGGTGCTCGGCGCGGACGGCCTGCTCGCGTACGGCCCGTACCAGCTGCTGCGCGAGGCGGTCGGGACGGCCCTCGCGCTGCCGCGCACCACCGGCACCGCCCTCCTGCTGCTGACCGGCACCTGGCTGGTGCTGGGGTTCGGCTGACCGGGCGGTCGGACGGAAGACGGGAGGCCCCCGGTCCGCGGGTGCGGAACGGGGGGCTCCCCGTGGTTTCAGCCGGCTGGGGGCCGCCCAGGGTTGCGAAAATCCCCTTTGAAGTTTTGGGAAGAACAACCCACGAGGTAGCCCTGGTCAGG
>NZ_JBVHXY010000017.1:0-40263 GCF_055569215.1 Kitasatospora sp. NPDC029312
AGCACGAACGCGCCTCCTGCCGGCCCCTCCCGCCTTGCTGACGCGCCGCGCCCCCCCCCCCCTTGGTTGGTGACGGGGGGGGGGGGGGGGGCGGCCCCCCCCCCCCCCCCCCCCCCGGCCCGCAACGCTCAGCAACCGGCGGGCCGGTAGCCGTGCGCGGCCAGCCAGTTCCGCGCCAGGCCGAGCCACCGCTCCTCGGCGAGGCGCTCGAACCGGCTGTCCTCGTCCGCGCGCTCGGCCAGGACCGTCCAGAAGGCCTCCGGTTTCGGGCCGGTGAGCGCGGTCCTTGGCCGCTGGGCGAATCCCGCCTCCTCCACCGAGGCGATGAACAGCTCGGCATCCGCCGTCTCGATGGACTCGGTGTCCCTCAGGCTGAACACCGACAGCAGCTCCACCCGGTCCGGAGGGGGGAGCGGGTCCACCATGCCGAGCCAGGTCTCACCGGTGGCCACGTCGATGACCCCGCCGCCGTAGTAGAGGTCGGCTTCCAGGAGATCGGCCAGGTCCCTCAGACGCACCGCGCTGGGCTTGGTCGCCGGATCCGGACCGCGGCCCAGCAGGAAGGCCAGCTGTGCGGCCAGGTCGTCATCCCCGGCCCAGTCGCGCCGGCGGAGATCGGAGACCAGCCGTTCGGCCACGGCCGCCGCACCCGGCAACTCGCGGACCACCGCGTCGCCGACCGCGTCCCCGACCTGCTGCAGCACCTCCACCACCGGCCCCTGCCGCAGCAGGGCCGCCAGCGCCGGCCAGTCACCGTCCGCCCCTGCCGCGCGCACCCGCCGCAGGTATTCCTCACCCCAGGTCCCCGTCACGGCCCCACCGTATCCGGCCCCACCGCGCGTGGGCGTCAGCCCAGAACTCAGCCCAGAACCCGCCGGTGCGCGCGCAGCAGCGGGACGACGGCCACCGCGGCGACGCCTTCGGCCACCGCGGCGACCACCTTCTCCGTGAACCAGACCGGCTCGTACATGTCCGGCAGCGGCCCGATCGCCCCGACGTCGACGTAGCGGTACAGCAGCAGGAGCGCGAGCCCGCCGGCCGCCACCAGGAGGGCGAACACCAGGGCCGACCGGCGCGGGCGGACCAGGACCAGCAGCGCCGCGAGGGCCGCGAGTCCGGCCTCGACCCGGAACAGGTCCCCCTGGCTGATCGGGTTCGCCACCGGGTCGTACCGCTCGGCGAGATCGGCATGGACGTAGGCGTCTACGAGGAGCCCCGCCACGGCCAGCCAGCGGAGCAGGTCCAGACGGGGCCGCCTGGTGGTGTACGGCGGGAACGGCATCGCAGGCACCTCGCATCACCCGAAGCAACAGGGCCCCGCCCCGCCTCCAGTGTGCTCGCCGGCGGTCGCGGACGGAAACGGTGGTCGCGGACGGCGGCCGGCCACCCCGGCGGCCTGGCGGCCTGGCGGCCTGGCGGCCTGGCGGCCTGGCGGCCTGGCGGCCTGGCGGCCACGGCCCGTTCCGCCGTTCCCCAGCGTGTCGGTGGGCGAACCGGCCGTGACGAGCGGTCAGGCTGATCCCCACGTGACCGCCAGCCCGAAGGCCGAGACAGATCGATGCACGACAGATCGATGCACGGTGATCAGGCGTCGGACGCCTCCCACCCCCCAGCCCGAGGAGTCGGAGGCGGCCGTGGCCCCGATCCACGCCGGGCAGTGCTCCGCACCGACGCCGTGCTCGCCGACCCCCGGCTGGTCGAGGCCGTCGGACGCCTCGGCCGGCCGATCGTCAAGGCCGCCGTGAGGGACGCCCAGGAGCGGGCCCGGCAGGGGACGATCGACCCGGCCGAGGTCGCCGACACGGCCCTCCGCTCGCTCCCGCACAGCGCCACCGCCCTGCGCCCCGTGCTGAACGCGACCGGGGTGCTGCTGCACACCAACCTCGGCCGCGCCGTGCTCTCCGAGCCGGCCCGCCAGGCCGTCCTCGCCGCGGCCGGCAACACCGACGTCGAGTTCGACCTCGCCTCGGGGGAACGGGCGCCGCGGGGCCGCTCGACCGTACGGGCCCTGCTCGCCCGCGTCCCCGCCGCACAGGCCGCCCACGTGGTCAACAACGGCGCCGCCGCCCTCGTCCTGGTGGCCACGGCGCTCGCCCAGGGGCGCGAGATCGTCGTCAGCAGGGGCGAGCTGGTCGAGATCGGCGACGGCTTCCGCCTGCCGGACCTGCTCTCCTCGACGGGCGCGCGGCTGCGCGAGGTCGGCACCACCAACCGGACGACCGTCGCCGACTACGCCGCCGCGCTCGGGAGCGACACCGGGTTCATCCTCAAGATCCACCCCTCGAACTTCCGCATCACCGGGTTCACCGGAGCGGCCGGCGTCGCCGAACTCGCCGCGCTCGGCCCCCCGGTCGTCGCCGACATCGGCTCCGGCCTGCTGGAGCGCGAACCGCTGCTGCCGGACGAACCGGATGCCGACAGCTGGCTGCGGGCCGGCGCCGACCTGGTCACCGCCAGCGGGGACAAGCTGCTCGGCGGCCCGCAGTGCGGCCTGCTCCTGGGCCGCACCGAGGTCGTCCGGGCCCTCGCCCGGCACCCGCTGGCCCGCGCGCTGCGCGTCGACAAGCTGACCCTGGCCGCCCTGGAAGCCACCCTCCACACGCCCGACACGCCCACCCGCCGCGCCCTGTACGCCGAGGAGCACGAGCTGCGCACCCGCGCCCAGCGCCTGGCCGCGGCGCTGTCGGCGGAGGGCATCCCGGCCCGGGCGGTCAGCAGCCGCGCCGTGGTCGGGGGCGGCGGCGCCCCCGGCGTGGTGCTGGCCAGTTCGGCGATCGCCCTGCCGGAGGCGTTCGCCGCCCTCCTGCGGCACGGGCCGGCGCCCGTGGTCGGCCGGACCGCCGACGGCTCCTGCCTGCTCGACCTGCGCACCGTCCCCCCGGAAGCCGACGACCAGCTCGCCGAGGCCGTCCGCGCCGCGGCCGGGGAACCACACCGTGCCCCTGAAGCGGCGCCGCGCAGGACCGTCCCCCCGCTCGGCGACGGCGGCAGCCGGGCCGTCTCCCGGGACCACGCCCCGGAGCCGCCGTGCACGTGATCGCGACCGCCGGCCATGTGGACCACGGCAAGTCCGCGCTGGTCCGCGCGCTCACCGGGATGGAACCGGACCGCTGGGCCGAGGAACGCCGCCGAGGCATGACGATCGACCTGGGCTTCGTCTGGACCACCCTCCCCGGGGCGGGTGAGACCGCCTTCGTCGACGTGCCCGGCCACGAGCGGCTGGTGACCACCATGCTGGCCGGTGTCGGCCCGGTCCCCGCCGTCCTGTTCGTCGTCGCGGCCGACCAGGGCTGGCAGGCGCAGTCGGAGGAGCACCTCGCCGTCCTCGACGCGCTCCGGGTCCGGCACGGCGTGCTCGCCGTCACCCGCAGCGACCTGGCCGACCCCGCCCCCACCCGGGACGAGGCGCTCGCCCGGCTGGCCCGGAGCTCCCTGGGCCGGGTCGAGGCGGTGGCCGTCAGCTCCCTGACCGGAGCCGGACTGCCGGAGCTGCGCGCCGCGCTGGCCCGGCTGACCGCCCGGCTGCCAGCGGCCGACCGGACCTGCGACGTCCGGCTGTGGGTCGACCGGACGTTCACCGTGCGCGGGCACGGCACCGTGGTGACCGGCACCCTCGCGGCCGGCTCGATCTCCGTCGGCGACCGGCTGCTCGCGGTGACCGGCCCGGGCGACGGCCGACCGCTGCGGGTGCGCGGTCTGGAGAGCCTCAAGCAACGCCGACCGGCCGTCAGCGCCACGGCCCGGGTGGCGGTCAACGTGCACGGCCCCGGGGCCGCCGACCTGCGGCGCGGCAGCGCCCTGCTGACGCCGGACCGCTGGCTCACCACCGACACCGTCGACGTCCGGCTCCGCGGCGACGCCACCGCGGACCTGCCGCGGCGGCTCACCCTGCACCTCGGCACGGCCGCCGTCCCGGTCACCGTCCGCCCCCTGGGCACCGACACCGCCCGGCTCGCCCTCGACACCCCGCTCCCGCTGCGGATCAACGACGTGGCGCTGCTCCGCGACCCGGGCCGGCACCGCATCGCGGGCGCGGCCACCGTCCTCGACCTCCGACCGCCCCGGCTGACCCGTCGGGGCGCGGCGGTCGGCCGGGCCCGGGAGCTCGACGGTCACCGGGGCACGCCGGACGCCGCCGCGGAGCTGCGCCGCCGCGGTCTGATCAGCCGCCAGGAGTTCACCGCGATGGGTCTCACGCCCACCGCGCCGCCCGTCGCCGCCGACTGGCTGTGCGACCCGGCGCACTGGGCACAGCTCCAGCGGCAGCTGTGCGAAGCGGTCGAACGCCACGCGGCCGAGCGCCCGACCGACCCGGGCCTGCCGGTCGAAGCCGCCCGCCGGCACCTGGACCTGCCCGACCGCGCCCTGGTGACCGCACTGGTCCGGGCCCTGGCCGGCCGGCTCGACCAGCGCGACGGCCGGCTCTACGGCAGCGTCACCGCCCCGGTCCTGCCGCCCGCCGTGCGGGAGGTGCGGAACCGGCTCGCCGCTCGGCCCTTCCACGCCCCCGAGGCGGCGGAGCTCACCACGCTCGGTCTGACCCCGCGACTGCTCGCCGCCGCGGCCGCCGCCGGCGAACTGCTGCGGCTGCCCGACGGCATCGTGCTGCTCCCGGACGCCGACCGGCGGGCGGCCGCCGCGCTGGCCCGGCTGGCCCAGCCCTTCACGACCAGCGAGGCCAGGATCGCCCTGGACACCACCCGGCGGGTCGTCATCCCCCTGCTGGAACACCTGGACCGGCGCGGCTGGACGGAACGGATCGACGCCGTCCACCGCCGCTGCACGGCCGCCGGGGCAGGTGGCGGAGACGGACGGGAATCGAACCCGCCTGTCCGAGATCCTCGGACACCTCGGTTTTGAAGACCGGGAGGGCCACCAGGCACCCGCACGTCTCCGCGTCACCGCCCATGCAAGCGGGTGGGGCGCCGCGGATCAACCCACCACACCGACCCGAGGGAACCGCCATGACCACCCGTGCCCCGATCCGACTGACCGGCTACGCCCGGGGCGGCGGCTGCGCCTGCAAGATCCCGCCGGGGGAGCTGGAGGCCGCGCTGTCCGGGCTCGTCCCCTCCCCGGCCGCCGCCGGGGCGGCCGAACTGCTGGTCGGCCTGGAGAACGGGGACGACGCGGCCGCCGTACGCCTCCCCGGCGGAGGGCCGGCGGTGATCGCCACCGCCGACTTCTTCACTCCGGTCGTCGACGACCCCTTCGACTGGGGCCGGATCGCCGCGGCCAACGCCCTCTCCGACGTGTACGCGATGGGCGGCACCCCGCTGGTCGCCGTCAACCTGCTCGCCTGGCCGCGCGGGACGCTGCCCTTCGAGCTGGCCCGGGAGGTGATGCGCGGCGGCCTGACGGTCGCCCGGGAGGCGGACTGCCACCTGGCCGGCGGGCACAGCATCGAGGACCCGGAGCCGAAGTACGGCATGGCCGTGACCGGCATCGCCGACCCCGCCCGGCTGCTGCGCAACGATGCCGGCCGCGCCGGGCTGCCGCTGTCGCTCAGCAAGCCGCTCGGCACCGGCGTGCTGAACAACCGTCACAAGGCGACCGGTGAGGACTTCCCCGAGGCGGTCGAGACGATGGCGGCCCTGAACCGCGACGCGTCCCGGGCGGCGCTGGCTGCCGGGGCGCGGTGTGCCACCGACGTCACCGGATTCGGTCTGCTCGGCCACCTGTACAAGCTGGCACGGGCCTCCGGCGTGACCGCCGTGATCGACACCGCGGCGGTGCCGTACCTGGCGGGTGCCCGGGAGGCGGTGCGCGACGGCTTCGTCAGCGGCGGCACCCGCCGCAACCTCGACTGGGTGGCGCCGCACACGGACTTCGGACGGGTGGGCGAGGCCGACCGGCTGCTGCTGGCCGACGCCCAGACCTCCGGCGGACTGCTGGTCGCCGGGGAGATCCCCGGCGCGCCGGTGATCGGGGAGCTGGTGCCGGCTGCCGGCCACGCCCTCGTGCTGCGCTGATCACGGCCCGGTTCTGATCACGGCCCGGTGCCGGTGCGCTCCGTGATGCCCGCCCGCCGGCAGTACTCCCGGACCAGTTCCACCGCGGCGGGCCCGCGCGGCCGCCGCCCGGGCCGGATGTCGCAGGCCACCGCCTTGGCCTCCTGGATGTGGACGTTGGGATCCAGGGAAAGGTGCAGCAGTTCGTTCGCCGCGTCACCGGTGGTGTAGCCGTTCGGGCCCCAGTGGTAGGGCAGTCCGACCTGGTGCAGGGTCCGGCCCTGGACGCGCAACGGGACCATGCGGTCGGTGACCAGTACCCGGGCCTCGATCACGCCCCGCGCCGTCACCACGGTGGCCCAGCCCAGGTGTTCCAGCCCGCGCTCGGCCGCGAGCCCCGGCGACACCTCGCAGAACATCTCGGGCTGGAGCTCGGCCAGGTACGGCTGCCAGCGCGACATGCCGCCCGCCGTGTGGTGCTCGGTGAGGCGGTAGGTGGTCGTGACGTACGGGAAGACCTCCGAGCCGGGCTCGCTGCCGCTCGGCTGGTACCGGTTGTCCGGCAACGAGGGCATCAGGTGCCGGACGGGGTTGCGCTGCCGGCCGTACAGGGCGTTGTCGAACGGCGAGTCCTGCGGCTCGTAGTGGGTGGGCAGCGGTCCGTCGGTCAGTCCGGCGGGGACGAACAGCCAGCCCTTGCCGTCCGCCTGCATCACGAAGGGGTCGACGCCCGAGATCGCGTCCGCGGCCCGGGCCTCCGGCGGCGGGCGGTAGGAGGGCGCCCGGTCGGCGGGGAAGTCGGGGATGTCGTGCCCGGTCCACCGGCCGGCCTCCCCGTCCCACCAGACCAGCGCCTTGCGCTCGCTCCACGGCCGTCCCTGCGGGTCGGCGGAGGCCCGGTTGTAGAGGATCCGGCGATTGGCCGGCCAGGCCCAGCCCCACTCGTTGGCGACCCAGTTCTGCTCCGCACCGGGCTTGCGCCGGGCCGCCTGATTCACCCCGTCGGCGTAGACGCCGCAGTAGATCCAGCAGCCGCACGCGGTGGAGCCGTCGTCCTTCAGTTGGGTGTACGAGGACAACGGGCGGCCCTGGGCGTCCCGGCCGTTGATCTCGGCGAGGACGGCCTCGGCGTCCGGCTCGCCGAGCGGGCCGCGGGTCGGGTAGTCCCAGACCAGGTCGAGCAGCGGACGGTCCATCTCCTCGGTGGAGGCGGCGAGCTTCTCGCGGATGATCCGGCCCAGGTGGAAGGCGAACCAGAGGTCGCTGCGGGCGTCCCCGGCCGGCTCCACGGCCGTGTGGTGCCACTGGAGCATCCGCTGGGTGTTGGTGAAGCTGCCGTCCTTCTCGGTGTGGGTGGCGGCGGGCAGGAAGAACACCTCGGTGCCGATCTCCCCGGTGCGCAGCTCGCCGCTGTCGATCTCCGGCCCGTCCTTCCACCAGGTCGCGCTCTCGATCAGCGAGAAGTCGCGTACCACCAGCCAGTCCAGGTTGGCCATGCCGAGCCGTTGCAGCTTGGTGTTGGCGGAGCCGACCGCCGGGTTCTCACCGAACAGGAAGTAGCCCCGGCAGGTGCCCTCCAGCTGGGCCTGCACGGTCTCGTAGGTGCTGTGCGAGCCGGTGAGTCGCGGCAGGTAGTCGAAGCGGTAGTCGTTCTCCGCCTGCGCCTCCTCGCCCCAGTACGCCTTCAGCAGGCTGACCAGGTACGCGCGCATCTCGCCCCAGTAGCCCTTGTGGGCGGCCTCCGCCTCGACGAAGCTGTCCAGGGTCTCGTCGGGGTGGGCGTACGGCATCGGGATGTAGCCGGGGAGCAGGTTGAACAGCGTCGGGATGTCGGTGCTGCCCTGGATCGAGGCGTGCCCGCGCAGGGCCAGGATGCCGCCGCCCGGGCGGCCGATGTTGCCGAGCAGCAGCTGCAGCACGGCGGCCGTGCGGATGTACTGCACGCCGACGGTGTGCTGGGTCCAGCCGACGGCGTACGCGAAGGCGGTGGTCCGCTCCCGCCCGGAGTTCTCCGTCACCAGGTCGCAGACCTGCCGGAAGACGTCCTGCGGCACGCCGCAGACCTGCTCGACCAGCTCCGGCGTGTAGCGCGCGTAGTGCCGCTTGAGCACCTGGAAGACGCAGCGCGGGTGGCTCAGCGTCTCGTCCCGCTCGGGCTCCTCCTCGCCGATCGAGGCGCCGCCGGAGCCGTGGGCCTCGCCGCGGCCCATGCTCTCCGTCCGCTGCTCGTACTGCTGGTCGCGCTGTCCGGAGGCGGCCTGCACCTCCAGGCCCCGGTACTGCCAGGTCTCGGGGTCGTACGTCCGGCCCTCGGGGTCGAAACCGGAGAACACTCCGTCGAGGTCCTCGGTGTCGCGGAAGTCCTCGCGCAGGATCACCGGCGCGTTGGTGTAGGCCACGACGTACTCGCGGAAGTACTTCTCCTGCTGGAGCACGTGGTTGACGATGCCGCCGAGGAACGCGATGTCACTTCCCGCGCGCAGCGGCACGTGCAGGTCGGCCAGGGCACTGGTGCGGGTGAACCGCGGATCGACGTGCACCAGCTTGGCGCCGCGCGCCTTGGCCTCCATCACCCACTGGAAGCCCACCGGATGGCACTCGGCCATGTTGGAGCCCTGGATGACGATGCAGTCGGCGTGCTGCAGGTCCTGCTGGAAGGTCGTGGCACCGCCGCGGCCGAACGAGGTCCCCAGACCGGGGACGGTGGAGGAGTGTCAAATACGGGCCTGGTTCTCGATCTGCACCGCGCCCAGGGCGGTGAACAGCTTCTTGATCAGGTAGTTCTCCTCGTTGTCCAGCGTCGCGCCGCCCAGGCTGGCGAAGCCCATCGTGCGGCGGGTGCGCGCCCCGTCGACCTCCCACTGCCAGCCGGACCGGCGGGCCGCGATCACCCGGTCGGCGATCATGTCCATCGCGGTGTCCAGGGCCAGCGGCTCCCAGTCGGTGCCGTGCGGGCGGCGGTACAGGACCTGGTACTCGCGGGCCGACCCGGTGGTCAGCTGGAGGCTGGCCGAGCCCTTCGGGCAGAGCCGGCCGCGGGAGACCGGCGAGTCCGGGTCGCCCTCGATCTGGGTGACCCTGCCGTCCTCGACGTACACGTCCTGGCCGCAGCCGACCGCGCAGTACGGGCAGACGGACTTGACCACCCGGTCGGCCGTGTCGGTCCGGGCCGTGAGGGCCTCGCTGCGGGCGCTCTTGGCCGCCTCGCCGCGGCCCAGCGGGTCGGTGCCGGTCAGCTGCCGGTAGACCGGCCAGGAGTCGAACCAGGTCAGTACGCCCACGACGGGACCTCCTCGTGCCGGGCGCCCGCTCGGGGGCCGCCGGTTCCCATCATCACCGCGCGCTCCTCATCCCGCAGCCCGGTGTTCGGCGTCCAACCGCTCCCGCTGGGGCAGGACGGTGTACTTGGGATCCTCGGCGGACCGGACGCCGCCGAGGAACACCCCGAACCGCAGCGCGGCGGATCCGGCCAGCAGCGCCGCCCCCGCGGCCGCGGCCGCCCGGCGGTCCCGGTGCCCGGCCCCGAGCGCGACCGCCGCCCCGCAGCCCGTCAGCAGCTCCGCCGCCCGCATCAGCCGGCCGGCTCGGCCGGTGTGCAGCGGCTCGGCGCTCAGACCGAGCCGGTGGGTCATCAGCCGGGTCGCGCCGAGTTCGAGCGCGGCCCCGAAGGCCGCGGCGCGCCGGGCCGGGCCGTTCTGCGCGACCGGCGCGGTCAGCAGGCCCAGGCCGGCCGCGGCGGACACCGCGGAGCCGCCGAAGACGAACGGCAGCTCCCGGTGGCCGTCGTGCCAGGTCGGCACCGCGGTGTCGCTGATCAGCACGGCCGTGTAGGTGCAGACCGCCGGACCCAGCAGGGCGGCGCCGGCCCCGGCCGCCCGGCCGACGCGCGGCAGCCGACCGGTCAGGGCGCTCGCGGCGGCGGCGCCCGCCAGCGGCGCGTAGCCCGACAGCAGCCAGGACCCGACGCTCATCGGGGAGGTCGGTTTGACGACCCGCAGCATGTTGAGGAAGCGCCCCGGCCGGCCGAGGTCGTGGACCAGCGCCGCCAGCGACAGCGAGATCGCGCCGAACGCGCCCACCCGCAGCGGCCGCGCCAGCGCGGGGTGCCCGGACGCGTCGGCGCCGGCGGCCAGCACCGACGAACCGCCCGCGAGGCCGCCGAGGAACAGGTAGCCGGCGATGTCCAACGGCTTCCAGACCGGCCGCTTCAGCACCGGCCGGCCGTAGTACGAGCCGAACTCGGCCGGCGGCACCATCGCCCGCTCCCCCCGCGCCCGCTCCCCTCGCGTCCGTCCGCCGCGCCCGGCCCGCGCCCCGCTCATCGCGCCCTCCGCAGGCAGCACGCCGCCACGCCCGCGGCCACCGTGACGGCCGCGAACGCCGCCCGGCGCCACATGACGGGCAGGTCACGGGTGGGCACCACCGGTCGCGGCGGCAGGCCGTACACCTCGGGATCGTCCAGCAGCAGGAAGAAGGCGCCGTCCCCGCCCACGCCGTCCTCCGGGTCGTGGCCGTACAGCCGGGCGCCCTCGACCCCGGCCTCCTGGAGCACCCGGACCCGCTCCGCGGCCCGTTCCCGCAGGTCGTCGAGCGGCCCGAACTGGATCGAGTCGGTGGGGCACGCCTTCGCGCAGGCCGGCTCCATTCCGGCGCCCAATCGGTCGTAGCACATCGTGCACTTCCACACCCGCCCGTCGTCCGGCCGCTGGTCGATCACGCCGTACGGGCAGGCCGGGACGCAGTAGCCGCAGCCGTTGCAGACGTCCTGCTGGACCACCACCGTGCCGAACTCGGTCCGGAACAGCGCGCCGGTGGGGCAGACGTCCAGGCAGCCCGCCCGGGTGCAGTGCTTGCACACGTCGGAGGACATCAGCCAGCGCAGCTCCGTCCGCCCGTCGGGGGCGACCGGTGCGATGGCGTTGTCGTCCCCGGTGGGGCGGCCCAGGCGCTGTGCCTCGGCGAAGACGTCGACCCGGCCGGGATCGGCGACCGTCCACACCCCGCCCTGGGGTCTGGACTGCTCGATGAACGCGACGTGGCGCCACGAGTCGGCACCCAGGCCGCCGGTGTTGTCGTAGGACATGCCGGTCAGTTCGAGGCCGTCCTCGGGGATCGCGTTCCACTCCTTGCACGCCACCTCGCAGGCCTTGCAGCCGATGCACACCGAGGTGTCGGTGAAGAAGCCCACCCTCGGCGGATGCCCTGATCGCTGCTCCACAGCCGGTCTCCTTCCGGGCAGGAGGGGAGCGGTACGGGCTCCCTCGCTCCACGAGACCGTCCCGGAGCCGGCCCCGCGAGCCGGGGGCACCCGGGCGGGTGCCGGTTACGCCCGGGCGGGCTGGGCAGCCGCCCGGTGGAGGTGTCGGCGATGGACGGGCCGCTCTCCCGCCGGGAACTGCGCATCCTGGCGGAGATCGAGGACACGCTGCGGGCGGACGGCCGACTGGACCGCGGCCTGCGGACGATGCGGCGCGGGCCCCGCTGGGCACTGGGCCGCGTCCTGCGGGCCGCCGTGCGGGTGCCGTCCGCCGTCATGGCGGTGCTGGTGGCCCTCTCGACGGGGCTGCTGCTGGTCAGCGCGGACGCCCACGCGCCGGGCGTGCTGGTCGGCTTCGGTGTGGTGTGGGCGCTGACGTCGGTCCTGCTGGGGCTGCGGGTGCTCGGCCGCCGCAGGGGTCTACGACGCTGACCCGCCCGACCCGTGCCCCTGCCTGACCCGCCCGACCCGCCCGTGCCGCGGCGGAGCCGTCAGGCGGGGCGCAGTTCGAGGGTGCAGCACTTCGGGCCGCCGCCGCCCTTGAGCAGCTCGGGCAGGTGGACCGGGACGGGGACGTACCCCTCGGCGCGCAGGCGGGAGGCGAGCCCGTGCGCGGCGGCGGGCAGCACGACGTGCCGGCCGTCGCTGACGGCGTTCAGGCCCAGCACGGCGGCGTCGTCCTCGGTGGCCAGGATCGCGTTCGGGTAGAGCCGGCGCAGCACCCGTCGGCTCTCCGGGGAGAAGGCCGGGGCGTAGTACATGACCAGATCGTCGTCCAGGACGGCGAGCGCGGTGTCGAGGTGGTAGAACCGCGGGTCGACCAGCGTCAGCGTGATCACCTCGCGGCCCAGGAACCGCCCCGCCTCCCGGTGGGCCTCACGGCTGGTCCGAAAACCCGTGGCGGCCAGGATGCGGGACCCGGCGAGCAGGAGGTCCCCCTCGCCCTCGTTGACCAGGCCGGCCGTACGGACGGGGTGGTAGCCCGCGGCGGCGAACCAGCGGCGGTGCGCCTCCGCCTCCGGCGCGCGCTCCCGGTGCCGGAAGCGGGCCACCAGGGCCCGGCCCTGCACCACCGTCGCGCCGTTCGCGGTGTACACCATGTCGGGCAGGCCCGGCTGTGGGTCGATCAGTTCGACCTGGTGCCCGAGGCGCCGTAGGACGGTGCACAGCTCGGTCCACTGGTGCAGCGCCGCCGCGCGGTCGACGGGCCTGCCCGGGTCCATCCACGGGTTGATGGCGTAGTCCACGGAGAAGTGGACCGGCGGGCAGAGCAGGTAGCGGCGCCGGCGGGCGGTTCGCGTCGGGGGAGGCCTGTCCATGCCGCCGCGCGTGCCCGGTTCGGGCGGGCGGAAACACCGCCCGGCGCCACCGCCCGCCCGCACGGCCCGTCACACGGCCGGACTGAGCCGTTCCAGGGTTTCCGGCCGGTCGGCGGAGCGGCGGCGCAGCGCGGCGGCGCCGCCCACCGTGCCGCTCACCAGCAGACCACCGGTCAGCAGTGCGCCGCGGGCGCCGAGCGCCTGGATCGACGCACCGAGCAACGGCGGACCGGCCAGGCCCCAGACGGTGCTGACGCTGCGCCAGGCCCCCTGGACCCGGCCGCGCAGATGGGCCGGCGGGTCCGTCTGGAGGACGGTGGTGACGGCGGTGTCGCTCAGCGACTCCAGGACGGCCATCGGGATCACCAGCACGGCGAGGACGAGCAGGGTGGGCGACAGCGCCGCGAGGCACTGGAGCACCCCTCCGGCCGCCGTCAGCACGGCCACCAGCCGGACGGAGGGACTGCGCAGCCGGCCGGCCAGCACCGCGCCGGCGGTGCCGCCGACGGCCAGGATCGTGGCGATCAGCCCGTACTCCCGGGCGCCGCCGTGCAGCGCCCCGTTGACGAAGGCGGCGAGGGTGAGCCCGTAGTTGCGGCCGAGCAGCGAGCCCAGGCCGGTGAGGCAGGCGACCGCGACCAGCTGGCGCCGGCCGCAGAAGAAGGCAATGCCGTCCCGGACGGTCTGCCGGGCCGGCGCCGAGGCCGAGCCGTCCGCCGGGCCCGCGTCGGTGTCCGGGACCGCGTCCGCGGCCGGTCGCAGGAACGGGATGACGAGCGCGACCAGCACGAAGGAGAGGCCGTTGGCCAGGTAGGCGCTCGCCATGCCGAACATCCCGACGGCGACCCCGGCGACGGCGGTGCCGGCCAGCCGGCCGACGCTGTGCACCACCGAGCCCACGGCGATCGCCGACGGGACGTCCTCCCGGGGCACCAGGTCGTTGCCCAGCAGGGCGCAGGCCGGGCCCTCGACGGTGGCGATCAGCCCGGTGAGCACGGCCAGCACCAGCAGCACGGGGACGCTGAGCGCGCCCAGGGCCACCAGCGCCGCCGTGCCGAAGGCGACCAGGGCCAGCGCCGCCTGGCTGACGGCGGCGGTGGTCTTCCGCGGCCACCGGTCGACCGCCGCGCCGCCGATCAGCCCGAGCAGCAGACCGGGCGCCACCTGGAGGGCGAGCGACAGACCGGTGACGGTGGCCGAACCGGTCAGCTGGAGGACCAGCAGGTTCTGGACGGTCAGCTGCATCCAGGCGCCGGCGTTCGAGACCAGGTTCGCCGCCGACCACCAGCGCATGCCGCGGTGGCGCAGCGAGCGCCAGGGCGCGCGCGAGCCCGGCGCGCCGGGGGCCGGTGCAGCGGTGGCGGGTGCAGCGGTGGTGGGTGCAGGGATGGTCGGCGCAGCGGTGTGCGCGGCGGCGGTGTGGGGAGCAGCGGTGTCCGGACGGGCGGGTGCGGATCGCTGGGCGGGCAGGAGACTACGCCGGTCGACCGGCGACAGGACGGATCTGGGCAGCACGTTTCACAAACCGAAGGGGGGCGGGACCGGCGGCGGTGCGGTCCGGGCGCACGACCTGTCGTGCACGGACCATGGCCGCGGGCGCCGGGTTCCGCAGCGGCGTGGTCCATGGTCACAGTGCCGGGCGGGTTCGCAAACGGTGGGCCCCGTCACACCCCCTCCCGGACGGCCCTCGCACCCTCCTGACCTGCTCCTTCCTCCCTCCGGTGGTCTTCCTCACACGGCCCGCGGCACCCCGCCGCGGCGGCCGGTCCACCCCGACGGCCGGTTTGCCGCGACGGCCCGGGGGCACGCGCCGGGACGGGATCATGGCGACGTACGGGAGGAGGCCGGTGATGGCCAGCGGGACGACGGGCAGCGACGGTGACGGGGAGCCGGACGTGATGCGGACGGAGCCGGGCAGGACGAGCCCGGTCGAGGCGCGCGGGCCGCTGTCGGCGGCGGTGCTGGACCTGGCCGAGGCCGGGCCGCCCGGCGCCGGGCGGCTGGTCGCGCCGTCCGGCCCGTTCACCGACCCGTGGGGCGAGGACCACCAGCTCGCGCTCTACCTCTGCTACGAGCTGCACGACCGGGGCCTGCCCGGGGTCCACCCCGAGTGGGAGTGGGAGCCCGAACTGCTCCGTCTGCGCGGGCAGCTCGAGCAGTCCTTCCTCGCCGCGGTGCGTGCCGAGGTGGAGTCCCCGCCGCCGTTGCGGGAGGCACTGGAGGGGCTCTTGGTGGAGCCGCCGGACGGCACCGGGCCGTCCCACTTCCTGCTGGCCGAGGGCGAGCGCGCCCACGCCCGCGAGTACCTGGTGCACCGCTCGATCTACCACCTCAAGGAGGCCGACCCGCAGCTGTGGGTGCTGCCGAGGATCCACGGGCCGGCCCAGGCCTCACTGATGACCATCGCGTACGACGAGTACGGGGCCGGGCGGCCGGACCGCGCGCACACCCTGCTGTTCGCCAGGATGATGGCCGACTTCGGCCTCGACCCCGGCTACGGCCACTACCTGGACCTGGTTCCCGCGCCGACGCTGGCGGTGGTGAACCTGATGACGCTCTTCGGACTGCACCGGGCGCTGCGCGGCGCGGCCGTCGGCCAGTTCGCCGTCATCGAGATCACCTCCTCGCCCGGCTCCGCCCGACTGGCCAAGGCCCTGGAGCGGCTCGGCGGGGGGCTGGACGGCACGCTGTTCTACCGCGAACACGTCGAGGCGGACGCCGTCCACGAGCAGTTGGTCAGGCGCGGGGTGATCGAGGAACTGATCGCGACCGAACCGGAGTTGGAGCAGGACATCGCGTTCGGCATCGCAGCGGCGGGAGTGGTGGACGGACGGTTCGGGGAGCACCTGCTCGGCCGGTGGAACGCGGGGCGGACCTCGCTGCGCTCAGCGCTGGCCGGCGAACCCGTCTGAGTCCCGCTCCGGCTCCCGCCGGGTGTCGGAGTCCCGGGTGCGGGCGTGGGCCTGCGAGTCCGCTGAGTCCCGTCCCGGACGGCGGGCGCGGTGACGGTGGCTGGTGTCGCAGAACGGATAGGTCCGACTCCGGTGGCAGGCGCAGAGCGCCACCACCGGACGTTCGGCGGCCCTGACCGTGCCGTCCGGCAGCACCACCTCGACCGGGCCCTCGATCAACAACGGACCGCCCGGTACGACGGTCACCCGGGTCGCGCCCCGGTCACTGCTCCCGGACACCGCGCACCACCACCAGTTCCTCCTCGTACTCGCCGGGCCGGATCAGCCCGCGCTGCTCGAACAGTGCGGCCCGCGCCGTCATCACCGGCCCGAAGGCCTGGCGCCGCCGGGCCGCCACCTCGGTCGCCAGCCCGGCCCGGCGCAATGCCGCCACGGTGGCGGGAACGTCCGCGAGCGAGGACTGGACGATCAGCAGCACACCGCCGACGGGCAGCAGGGCGGGCGCCCGCCGGCAGAGCCGGTCCAGCACGAACCGTCCGTCCGGCCCGGCGTCCCAGGCCAGGGCGGCGCCGCGGCCCGGCCGGTCCGTGTCGGTCGGGGCCGGGACGTAGGGGGGATTCGCGGTGATCAGATCGAAGCGCTGCCCCCTCACGGGGGCCAGCAGGTCGCCCCGGAGCAGCCGGATCCGGCGGTGGTGCAGCCGGGCATTGAGCCAGGCCGCGGCGACGGCGCGGGCGGACAGGTCCACTGCGGTGACCCGGGCGCCCTTCTGGGCGGCCACGAGCGCCACGGCGCCGGTCCCGGTGCAGAGGTCGAGCACCCGGCTGGAGGCGTCCAGGCGCTCGCGGTCCACGCACGAGGCCAGCAGCTCGGTGTCGTCCTGGGGGGCGTAGACGCCCGGGGGCCTGATCAGCATCATGTCGGGCGGTTGCCCGGATCGGCGCGGTCCACACCCGTGCCGTCCGCGGGAGCCGTCCCCGGCCGAGCCGGCGGTCTGCCGCGCCGGCACGTCCTGAAACGCCCCGACCGGTCAGTCCAGGAGGCCGAGCCGGGGGCCGCCCCGGTCGTGCAACCGTCGGAGGAACGCGAGCACCCCGGCGGAGCCCCCGGCCCAGGTGGCGGAGGAGCGGGTGAGGCCGGTGTCCGGGAACACCGGGCGGGACGGGGTGCCGCCGCTGCGGCTGAGGATGATCGCGGCGACGGTCTCGGCGGCGTCCCAGAACTCCTCGGCCCCGGACGCCACGGCGACGTCCACCATCAGCTCGCCGACCCCGGACAGCCCGCAGCACTGGGTGACCAGCGGCATCCGGGGCGCCAGTTCGGCGCAGCGGCGCGCGGCCCGCTCGGCGAGGGCGAGGTACTCGGGCGCGGCCAGGCGGTCGGCGGCGCGGACCAGCACCGCGCCGATCCCGGCCAGGCCCCGGCACCACGAGCCGTAGCGGCGGGTCGCTCCCGGGGCGAGCGACGCGGCGAGGATGCCGGGGGTGACGGCGGCAAGTCGTGCGCAGGCCTCGCGGGCCCGGCGGACCGCGGTCGGCTCACCGGTCGTGTGGCCGTATTCCAGCAGAAAGTAGGCGATGCCGGCCTCGCCGTGCGCCAGCCCCTCGCCCAGGGCGGCGCGGCCGGCCTGGCCGGTGCCGGCGGGTGTCAGCCGGGCGGTGCCGGCGGCCAGCATCCGGGCGCATGCGGTGGCCACGGCCAGGTGCCGGTCGGCGAGCCGGCGGTCGGTGGCCGTGCGGTGGGCGGGCGTGTGGTGGGCGGGTGCGCGGTCACCGCCCACGGCGGCGTGCCGGGCGAGCAGCAGACGGCCGACGCCGATCCCGGCGACGCCCTCGATCAGATCCGCTTCGGGTGGTCCGCCGCCGGGCCCCGCCAGGGGCAGGGACGACACGCTCGGCGCCGAGTCGGCGTCCGCCTCCGCGCCCGCCGAATCGACGTGCGCCTCGGCGAGGAAGAGGTCGACGCCGGTACGGCCCGAGTAGAAGCCGGGAGACAGGTTCCTGGACTGCGCCGCAGTCCAGTGCGCCAGCGCGTCGACGGCGGCGCGCACCCCGGGCCGGTGCGGGTGGCGGAGGAGTTCCATGCCGAGCCCCGAGCTGCCGCCGTAGACGTCGATCGGGGTGGGGACGGCCGCGCGGGCGGCGGCCGCGGGATCGGCGATCCGGTGGGCCTCGGCCACGCAGAACGCGGTCGTGTGGCCGATGATCTCCTCCAGCAGCCCGTCGTCGAAGCGGAGCCGCCGCCGGGGCGCCGACGTGCTGGCGGGCGCGTGGGCGGCGACGGGCCAGGGCGCCCCGGCGCGGAGGCGCTCGGCGCCGGCGGCTCGCACCACCGGATCGAAGCTCGTCAACTCGGCGACCAGCGACCGGAACGCGCGGTGCTCCGCATCGGGCAGTGCCCAGTCGAGGCCCGCCAGGGTGCGGTCCCGGTTGACGGCGGGGTCCGCGTCGATGAGCACCGGGTCCAGACCGGTGGCGGCGAAGCAGAGGGTCGCGCCCAGGGCGTAGTAGTCGTCGGCGGGCTCGGCCGCCTCGGCCCCGCGCCGCACCGGCCCGCTGTAGCCGGGCGTCGAGCCGTCCGGGGCGGCCCCGTCCAGGGCGCTGATCCCGAAGTCGACCAGCCGGCAGCGGAGCGAGGTGTCCAGCACGACGTTGTCGGGCTTCAGGTCACGGATCACCACGCCCCGGCGGTGGACGTCGTCCAGGACGCGCAGCAGCCGCGCGGCCAGTTCCCGGAGCGCGCCGTCCCGGAACGGGCCGTCCTGCTGCACGGCCCGTCGCAGGTCCCGTGCTCCGCAGTCGGTCATCACCAGGTACTCGTCCGAGCGGTGGCGGAAGTAGTCGAGTGCGCGGGGCGCCCCGGTGACGCCGTCGAGCGCGCCGAGGACCCTCCGCTCGTTGCGCAGCCGGTCTCGGCTGTCCGCCCCGGACTCGTCCTCGGCCACGAAGGCCCGGGCCTGTTTGACGACCACCGGCAGTCCGGTGGCCCGGTCGAGTGCACGGTAGACGTTGCCCTGCGGCTTGCGCGAGATGCCACCGGTGACGAGGTAGCGCCCACCGCCGAGTCCGGCGCCGGTGGGTGGGCGGCCCCGGTGCTCGAAGGGGTCCTCGGCCCAGGGCGGGCAGCGGTAGGAGGCGCCGGCCAGGCCGTCGAAGAGCTGTCCGTCCGGGCCGGTCATCACCGATTCGAGCCGCCCGCTGCGGCCGGTCCGGTAGTCGCCGGTGAAGGGGCCGTAGCGGTAGTAGACGGGGGAGCGGGGATCGACCCGCCGGTCACTGACCACCGGCGGGCCCTCCCGCCCGCGCAGCACGGTGACGAGTTCCTCCGCGAGCGTCACGACGGTGCCGGGCGCGGGGTAGACCGTGATCGCCTTCCCGACCGAACCGGCGCTGGAAGCGCCCGAGTTGAGCTCCCGGAGGGTCTCCGGGTCGCGGGCCCACTTGGCGTGGCAGACATGGCGTGCCAGCACCGGCAGGATGAGGGCGACCACGGCGTCGAGTTCGCCGGGGCGGGCGGAGACGTGCAGCTTCCAGCCGTGTTCCATCGCCGGCATCCGCGGGTGGTTCAGGTACGACCAGGTGTCGTCGGACCCTCCGCTGCGGCCGGCGATGGAACCGGTCACGTCAGGAGTTGAAGTCGCAGGCGAAGCGGGTGGTGGCGGTCACCCAGGGGTCCGCGAGGCACGCCGTGGCCTCGTGGTCACCGCGGTCGTCGTCCTCGAAGGTGATGGTCTCGTCGTCGACCACCAGCGGGCCTGCGTCGCGAATCTCGTCGATCATGGTTGCGGGCATGTGACGCCTCCAGGTCTGGTCGTGCCTCGGGCGATGGCGACGCCGCGGATCGCGGCCGTCGCGAACCGGCGGGCCCGATGGGGCCGGGGTTCCTGGACCACGAAGGTAGGGAGGAACGGTGCGCCTGACAAGGGGTTCGGACCGATCGGCTCCACTCGCTGGACACATCCGTGGAGGAATCGTGCCTTCATGTTCGGCGTGCAGGCTTCGGAACTGACGCCTGGTCAGGAGCTGACGCCGACCGCGTGCCGGAAGCTCGCCCGGTCCGTGACCAGGTCCAGCATGGCCCGCGCGACATCGGCGCGGGGGACGGCGGCCCCGGCCGGTCCGGCCTCGATGGCGTGCCGGTAGCGGCCCCGGCCCGGGCGGTTCGTCAGTCGCGGCGGACGGACGGCCGTCCAGTCCAGGTCGCTCTCGGCCAGTACGCGTTCCATCGCCTCCAGATCGGTGTACACGTCCCGGAGCGCCGCCCAGAGCAGGGGGCCGAAGACCTTGGCGGCGAGGTAGGGCTGCCCGGCGCCGGTGCGGTTCAGTGGCGCGGCGCTGACCACGAGGATCCGGCGCACTCCGACGGACGTCATGGCGGCGGCCGCCGCCCGGGCGGAGGTGGAGGCGGGTCTGAGCGGATCCGTCCGGACGGCCTGGCCGATGCCGGAGAGCACGGCGTCGGCGCCGTCGATCACCGGCTCCAGCGACTTCGGGTCGAGGGCGTCCGCCCTGACCACGGTCAACCGGTCGTGCCGGACGGGCAGTCGTGCCGGGTCCCGGACGGCGGCCGTGACCTGGTGCCCGTCGGCGAGGGCGAGGGCGGCCAGGTGGCGGCCGATGCCGCCGGTGGCGCCCAGAACGGCGAGTTTCATGGTCCCTCCCAGGGGTGGGTGAGTGCTCACTTCCTTCTTCCCCTCGATGGTGAGTGAGTGCTCACCCACCTGTCAAGGTAGACTGGCGGCCATGACGACCGAGGGCACGCACGAAGGCCTGGGCGCAGGCCTGACGGAGGGGGACCGGCCGCTGACCGGAGCCGCGCTGACCAGGGCGCGGGTGCTGGACGCCGCCGCCCGGCTGATCGGCACGGTGGGGCTGGTGCGCGCCACCACGAAGGAGATCGCCCGGGAGGCGGGCTGCTCGGAGGCCGCGCTGTACAAGCACTTCCGGGACAAGGAGGAGATCTTCGTCCGGGTGCTGCGCGAACGCGCCCCGCGCCTGGCCGACGCCGTCGCCGAACTGCCCGCGCGGGCCGGGGAAGGCACGGTGCGCGGGCACCTGGAAGCGGTGGTCGAGGTCGCCGTGCCGTTCTACCGGCAGTCCTTCCCGATGGCCGGAGGGCTGCTCGCCAGCCCCGGACTGCTCGCCGCCCACCGCCGGAAGCTCGACGACGCCGGTCCGCAGCACGTGAGTTCGCACCTGGCCGACTACCTGCGCGCCGAACAGCGGCTGGGCCGCGTCGCCGCCGACGTCGACCCGGACGCCGCCGCGATGCTGCTGATCGGCGCCTGTTTCCACCGCGCGTTCCTGGAGGTGTTCTACGCCGGCGAGGCTCCCCCCGAGGCCCTGCGCCCCGCCGGACCGGCGGAGTTCGCGCGCGCGACGGTCCGGGCCCTGCTCGGCGGCGTCGAAGCTCCCGGGCCCTGAGCCGCGGGACGGCGGGTGGTCGGCGCCCGGGCGGTCAGCGCCCGGACGCCAGGTAGCGGCGGCCCGCTATCTGCTCGAAGATCAGATTGGTCCGGGTCTGGGCCACCGCCGGGTGGGTGGTGAGGTGGTCCACCACGAAGTCGCGCAGGGCCTCCGGCCCCGCCACGCCGACATGGAGCAGGTAGTCGTCCGAGCCGGCCATGTGGAAGACCGCCAGCACCCCGGGCAGGTCGGGCGCGGTACTACGGAAGCTCTCGTTCTGCTCGCGGGTGTGGGCGCGCAGCCGGACCGAGATCATCGCCTGCAGCGGCAGCCCGATCGCGGCCGGATCGAGTTCGGCGCGGAAGCCGCGGATGATGCCGCGCTCCTGGAGCGCCCGGACCCGGGCCAGGCAGGTGGAGGGGGCGATGCCGACGGCGGCCGCCAGGGCGTTGTTCGGGAGGCGGGCGTTGTCGGCCAGGGCGCGGATGATGGCCCGGTCCACCTCGTCGACGGGCGCCCGCCGTGCCTGCGGATTGTTCGGCATGCCTGCCAGGATCGCAGCCGGTTCCGCAGATCCGCAAACCTGAGCGGGCCTGGACCGAATGTTCTTCGGAGGGCCTTCCCGGCAGCCCCCGAAAGTTCCATCCTTGCCGCGGGCGACGAACGTCCGTCGCCGTCCGCAGCAACCCCGGAGCGCCCCGCCCATGAGCCCGACCGCGTCCGCCGCCTTCGCCCCGACCGCAGCCCCGACCGCAGCTCTGTCCGCAGCCCCGACCGCGGTCGACCCCGGCCCGGAGCTGGACGGCCGCGACTTCGCGCTCCCCGCCGGCGGACTGGACGACGGGCAGCGGCTGCGCGCGCTCGACGCCGTCGACGAGTACCTGACCCGCAAGCGCCGGCACCTGGTGGGCTACCAGGCGACCCAGGACATGCAGGGCACCGCGCTCGACCTGGCCCGGTTCATGCCGAACAACATCAACAACCTCGGCGACCCGTTCCAGAGCGGCGGCTACAAGCCCAACACCAAGGTCGTCGAGCGGGCCGTCCTCGACTACTACGCGAAGCTCTGGCGCGCCGAACGCCCGCACGACCCGGCCGACCCGGAGTCCTACTGGGGCTACATGCTGTCCATGGGCTCGACCGAGGGCAACATGTACGCCCTGTGGAACGCCCGGGACTACCTCAGCGGCAAGGCCCTCATCCAGCCGCCGACCGCCCCCTTCGACGCGCTGCGCTACGTCAAGGCCGCGCCCGACCGGCGGAACCCGAACGCCCACCACCCGGTGGCCTTCTACTCCGAGGACACCCACTACTCCTTCGCCAAGGCCGTCCGGGTCCTCGGCGTCGAGACCTTCCACGCCGTCGGCCTGGAGAAGTACGCCGACGAGTGCCCGCTGGTCGGCCCGGTGACCGGACTGCGCACCTGGCCCACCGAGGTCCCGTCCCGCCCCGGCCCCTCCGGGCTGTCCTGGGACGGCCCGGGCGAGATCGACGTCGACGCCCTTGCCGTGCTGGTCGAGTTCTTCGCCGCCAAGGGCCACCCGGTCTTCGTCAACCTCAACCTCGGCAGCACCTTCAAGGGCGCCCACGACGACGTCCGCGCGGTCTGCGAGCGCCTGCTGCCGATCTTCGAGCGGCACGGTCTGGTCCGGCGCGAGGTCGTCTACGGCACCGACCCGCGGACCGGCGAACCACTGGTCGACCTGCGCCGCGGCTTCTGGATCCACGTGGACGGCGCGCTCGGCGCGGGCTACGCGCCGTTCCTGCGGCTGGCCGCCCAGGACCCGCAGGAGTACGGCTGGACGCCGGAGGTGGAGCTGCCGGAGTTCGACTTCGGGCTGCGGCTGCCCACCGAGCGGCACGGCGAGGTGGACATGGTCTCCTCGATCGCGATGAGCGGTCACAAGTGGGCCGGTGCCCCGTGGCCGTGCGGCATCTACATGACGAAGGTGAAGTACCAGATCTCGCCGCCGTCCCAGCCGGACTACATCGGTGCCCCGGACACCACCTTCGCCGGCTCCCGCAACGGCTTCTCGCCGCTGATCCTCTGGGACCACCTGTCCCGCCACTCCTACCGGGACCAGGTGGAGCGGATCCGCGAGGCCCAGGAGCTCGCCGCCTACCTGGAGCGCCGGCTGGCGGCCATGGAGCGGGACCTCGGCGTCGAGCTCTGGCCCGCCCGCACCCCGGGTGCCGTGACCGTGCGGTTCCGCAAGCCGAGCCCCGAGCTGGTCGCCAAGTGGTCGCTCTCCTCGCAGGACGTGCTGATGGTCCCGGGCGACGAGAGCACCCGGCGCAGCTACGTCCACGTCTTCGTGATGCCCTCCGTCGACCGGGCCAAGCTCGACGCCCTGCTCGCCGACCTCGCCGAGGACCCGGCACTCCTGACGCGGTAACAGCGCCCGACCACACGGGAGCTCCGTGCGGGGACTCCCGAGGAGTGGGGGCGCCGTTGTGCCGCAGGAACGCCGGTCTGCTCGGGGATCCAGCAGGTGCGCCCGGCGGCGCGGCTGCGCACCGGTCGGGCGGATGCCTGGGTCGGCTTCGGCGGGTGCCGCGGTGCCGGTCAGCAGTAGGCCGACTCCATGTCCAGGAGGCGCGTGAGGCTCTGCATGTCGCCCTGGAAGACGCCCTGTTGGCGGAGTTGGTTGCAGATGTCCTGCAAGGCCGCGATGTGCGGCTTGGTCTGGTCGGGGGCGGGCCAGACCATGCCCAGGGTGCAGTCCGGGAGGTCGTCCACCGGGAGGTAACGGAGGTCGGGGCGGGGGTAGAGGCGTGCCGCGGCGGAGGGGACGAAGGCGATCGCGCCGCCGAAGGAGGCGACGGACAGGAGGGACTCGAACCTGCTGACCTGGTGGTCGGTGTAGTGGACGGGGGTGCCGTCGGGGCGGGGGGCGGCGGCCCAGTAGTCGCGGCCCTCCTGGAACATCTCGGAGGCCAGGCTGACGACCGGGTGGCCGGCGAGGTCCGCCAGGCTGACGGAGGAACGGGCGGCCAGCGGATCCGAGCTGGCGAGGCAGACCATGCGGGGTTCGGTGGTGAGCGGCTGGCTGTGGAAGCCCTCGGGTACGGGCAGGTAGACGAACGCGGCGTCGATCTTGCCGCTCTCCAGCGCGGTGATCGGGTCGGCGAAGTCGTAGATCCGGATCTCCGGGCCCAGGCACGGGTAGAGGGAGGTGATCGCACCGAGCACGGCTCGCGTCGCCTCCAGCGGGGCGACGTTCTCGCAGACGCCGATGCGCAGGCGGCTGTCGCCGAGCTTCGTGCGGGACGCCGCGTTGCGCAGGTGCTCCATCGCGGTGACGACCTTCTTGGCCACCGGGAGCAGGGACTCGCCGGCCGCGGTGAGTTCGACGCGTCGGCTGGTTCTGGTGAAGAGCTGTACGCCGAGCCGGTGTTCCAGTGCGCTGATCTGCTGGCTCAGGGCGGGTTGGGTGAGGTACAGGCGCTCGGCGGCGCGCTTGAAGTGGAGTTCCTCGGCCAGGGTGAGCAGAAGTCGCAGCTGGTGAACGGTCGGGTCGTCCATGGCTGACATCCCCCCATGATTCATAATGATTAATCTACCGTTGCTTGCGCATACCTTATGAGTGAAACGTTGACCGAATCGGCGCGCAAATGACAGCATGAGTCTCCACTCTAGCGCGGGGGCGGCGAGGCGAGCCACCCGTAGGAGCCATTCCTCGGGTCCGGGCGTCGGTCACACCGGACACCCGAGAGCACACGCGAGTGAGCAAGGCGTACGGGGTACACAAGGGGAATCGTCCGCTCACTTTCGTCCGCTCAGTTCCACGCAAACCATGCCAAAGTGCTAATCACGGGGGCCGGCATGAAGATGGACTCATTTTTGAACTCCGATACCGAGTGTATTCCCGGCGTGGTCGGCGCCGATTTATCCGTCCCGCTGGTCGACGGCCGACGCGTGTCCCACGCCAACCTCGACCACGCGGCCAGCGCTCCGTGCCTCACCGCCGTCCAGCGCGGGGTGAACCGGCTGCTGCCGTGGTACAGCAGCGTCCACCGGGGCTCCGGCTTCACCTCCATGGTGTCCACCCGGGTCTACGAGGACGCCCGGGCGGCCGTTCGGTGCTTCGTCGGGGCCACGCCCGACGCCGCGGTGCTGTTCACCCGCAACACCACCGACGCGCTCAACCTCCTGGGACGCGCGCTACCCCCGGGTACCTCGGTGTTCCGGTTCTCGACGGACCACCACGCGGCGCTGCTGCCCTGGCGCGGGGCCGAACTCCGGCGGCTCGGCGTGCCGAGCCGGCCCGAGGACGCGCTGCGCCGACTCGACGACGCGCTGGCCGCCGCACCGGACGGCCCACGGCTGGTGGTGCTGACCAGCGTCTCCAACGTCACCGGCGAGGTGTGGCCGGTGGCCGAACTGGCGGAGGTGGCCCGCGGGCACGGCGCGCGGGTGGTACTCGACGCCGCACAGCTGGCACCGCACCGGCCGCTGGACGTGACCGCGCTGGGGGTGGACTGGGTGGCCCTGTCCGGCCACAAGCTGTACGCCCCGTTCGGCGCGGGCGCTCTGGTGGGGGCGCGCGCCTGGCTGGCCGAAGCCGATCCCTACCTGGCCGGCGGCGGCGCGACCGCGCTGGTGGCCGAGGAGGCCGGCGAGGAGACCGTCACCTGGGCAGGCCTGCCGCACCGGCACGAGGCCGGCTCGCCGAACGTGGTCGGCGCCTACGCGATGGCCGTCGCCTGCGACACCCTGACGGCACGGTGGGACGCGATCACGGCCCACGAGCAGGCGCTGGCCACCCGACTGCGGCAGGGCTTGGCGCAGATCCCCGGAGTCCACCTGCTCGGGATGTGGGACCCGGACCACCCGAAGATCGGCGTCGTGTCGTTCACCGTCGAGGAACAGGCCGGCGGACCGGCCGACCAGCAGCTGTTCGCCACCGCCCTGGCGGCGGAGCACGGGATCGGCATCCGGTACGGCGCGTTCTGCGCCCACCAGGCCGTGCACGCCCTGGTGGGCGGGGCCGGCGGGGCCGGCGGGGGCGGCGGGGGCGGCCGGGCGCTGCGCGCCAGCGTTGGCCTCGGCACCACCACCGAGCACGTAGAGCGGCTGCTCGCGGCCCTGGACGGCCTGGTGCGCGGCGGGCCCCGGTGGACGTACCGGCACTCGGACGAGGGCTGGGCGCCGCTGCTCGATCCGCGCCCGGTGCCGCGTTTCCGGTGAAGCCGGGGATTCGCCCGACAGCACTGAACCGACTGCGGCCGCCCGGGGCGGGAATCGGACACCGGGAATATCCCGGTGCGTCCCGACCCGGCGCCCACGGGCCTCATCCGGATCAATAACCATTCCTTTATCGGCCGTTATTCCAATCTAATCGAACGGACATTGCGGGGCGCTCCCGAGGTGTGAAAACCTACGTCTCGGAGGGCGAACCGAAGCCGATACCGGCGCACCCGGACGGGGAAATACCGGGCAGCGCCGGAGCGAAAGGAATATTCCCTGTTCGCCCATCTTCCACGGGGGAGTCACCTTGAGTCCGAACTCGACCACGACAGTTTCGGAAACGGAACTGTCGGACAAGATCGTCAACCTCCTGTACCACTTCCGACGGAGCGAGAGAACGAACGGCGAGAACACCGAAGGGGCGCAGTGTCTCACCTCGCCCTGTGACGACTGTCGCGAGGCCCACCGCGCCAAGCTGGCCTACTTCATCCGCCGGTCGCTGCCGATCCACCTGGTCCTGCCCGCGTTCCCGGCGAAGTCGCCGAACCGGACCAAGGTGCTGGGCGGCATCCCGGACTACGCCGAGTTCCTCGGGTTGAGCTTCCTCCAGGGGCTCTGCGACTACATCAGGCACTTCCACCCCGCCGGCGCGCGGATCACGATCTGCTCGGACGGCCACGTGTTCGGCGACGTGGTCGGCGTCGAGGACGACATGGTGACCGAATACCGGCAGCGCCTGGCCGAGATGATCAAGACGGCCAACTGGTCCTCGCTCGACCTGTACGGACTGGACGACGCGTTCAGCGGGACGGACTACCCGAAGCTGCGCCAGGTGCTTGAACTCGACTACGCGCCGTCGCTCGACGACCTGAAGGAGAGCGTGCGCACCGACCCCAACGCCCGGAGCCTCTTCAACGGGATCCACCGCTTCATGTTCGAGGACGCCGTCGGAGTCAAGGGCGACTCCGTTTCGCGGACCGCGCTGCGGAACGAATCCAAGGAGCGCGCCTACCGGACCATCAGCCGCAGCAATGCCTGGAGCGCGGTGGTGGCCGAACAGTTCCCGCGTGCGATACGGCTCTCCATACACCCGCAGCCCCCGCACTCCGAGAAGATCGGCGTACGGCTGCTGCGGGCCAGCGACGAATGGCTGACGCCGTGGCACGGCGTCGTCCTCGACGACGGCACGAACCTCTCGCTGGTCAAGAAATGGGACGCGGAGAAACTCGACGCCTCCGTGGTCTGGCGCAACGGCCGCCCCAGCCACTACGTCGCTCCGCCGTCGGCCGCCACGCCCTAGCGGTCACCCATCCCAGCGGCCAACACATCCGAGAAAGGCGATCCCGTGAATTCGGTGCCACAGTCCACCAACGCGAGCTACCCCTGCGGCTCCACCGAGACCACCAAGCTGATCCACACCCCGCTGCGCCCGTTCGGCCGGGTCGTGCAGGCCCTCGGCGGCGGTGCCCGGATCGAGGACATCCCGGTCGAGACGCTGCGCCGCTGGACCGAGGAGTCGCGGGTCCTGGTGCTGCGCGGCTTCCAGCTCCTGGCCAAGCAGGAGCTCGCGGACTACTGCCGGCAGTGGGGCGAG
The DNA here is from genome assembly GCF_055569215.1 of Kitasatospora sp. NPDC029312. Classification (NCBI taxonomy): domain Bacteria; kingdom Bacillati; phylum Actinomycetota; class Actinomycetes; order Kitasatosporales; family Streptomycetaceae; genus Kitasatospora; species Kitasatospora sp. NPDC029312. The sequence continues at coordinate 27,630 of NZ_JBVHXY010000017.1, forward strand.
GTCCTGAAGTGGGACGCCGGCGAGGTCATCGACCTGGTCGTCGAGGAGAACCCGCGGAACTACCTGTTCGGCAGCGGTGACGTGCCGTTCCACTGGGACGGTGCCTTCGCCGAGGCGGACCCGCGCTACTTCTTCTTCCAGTGCCTGGACGCGACGCCCGGCGTGGGCGGCGAGACCGTCTTCTGCGACACGTCGCGGGTCTACCAGGACGCGGACGACGAGGACCGGGCGCGCTGGAGCCGGGTCAGCATGACCTACTCGACCGACAAGGTCGTGCACTACGGCGGCGAGGTCACCCAGGGGCTGGTCGCCCAGCACCCGGCCACCGGCGTGCCGGTGCTGCGGTTCGCCGAGCCGCTGGCGCCGGAGACGTACAAGAACCCGGTGTTCGTCAAGGTGCACGGGGTCGACGAGTCCGAGGTGGACGGCTTCCTCGGCTCGCTCGCCGAGCGGGTGCACCGCCCCCAGTACTGCTACGACCACGACTGGCAGGCGGGCGACATCCTGCTCGCCGACAACTTCTCGCTCATCCACGGGCGCAACGCGTTCACCGGCCCGACCCAGCGGCACCTCCAGCGGGTCGAGGTCGTTTGAGCCCCGCCCGGCACGGACGGGCAGCGGCGGCGGGCGTCCGCAGCGGGCTACGCAGCGCCGCCGCTGCCCGTGGGGCACCGACGAGTCCATCGCACGAGCACTGGTTGCCCGCGCGAGCAGCGGTCCACAGCGACATCACTGGCAGGAGGAACGGGGAATGAGAGTAGGACTGGCGTGGGACGCCGTGGGGCCGGTCGAGGGCGGGCGGGGGCTGCTCGACCTCGCGCGCGCCGCGGGGATGGACACGTTCCTCGTGTTCGACCACCTGATCAACGTGTTTCCGCGCCAGGCCTGGGACACCGACTTCAGCTACCTGGCCTCGGTGCTCCCCTCCCCGGACCTGTCGCTCGAATTCGCCACCGTGCTCGGCAACTTCGCGGCGAGCGCCGGCTCGGTCCGGCTGGCGGTGGGGGTCACCGACCCGCACCGCCGGCACCCGGCGGTGCTCGCCCAGACCGCCCTGACGCTGGCCCAGTTCACCGAGCGCCCGCCCGTCATCGGCATCGGCGGGGGCGCGCGGATGAACCTCCTGCCGTACGGCATCAGCCCCGGCCGCACGGTGGGCCGGGTCGACGAGGCGCTGCAGATCCTTCGGTTGTTCTTCGACGGCGAGGGACCCCACGACTTCAAGGGCGAGTTCTTCACCCTGGACCAGGCGGTGATGGACCTGCGCGCGCCCGGCGGAGCCGTCCCCGAGGTCTGGGTGGGCGGCAGCGGTCCCCGGATGACCGCGCTCGCGGGCCGCTACGGCGACGGCTGGGTCCCCTCGGACCTGATGGCGCCGGCCGAGTACGCCCGCCGGCTGGCCACCGTACGGGAAGCGGCCGACGCGGCCGGCCGGGACCCGGACCGGATCGTCGCCGCGGGCGGCGTGCCGGTCATCGTGGCCGAGACCGACGCGGCGGCCCGGGAGCTGACCCGGTCCACGGTGATCCGGTACCTGGCGCTGCACGCCGGTGCCGCCCAGTGGGGTGCCCACGGCGTCCCGCACCCGTTCGGCGCGGCCTACCGGGGGCTGTCGCACCTGCTGCCACACCGCCTGACCCGCGAACAGGTCGAGCAGGCCCTGGCCGTCGTGCCGGATGCGCTCGTCGACGACCTGGCGATCGTCGGCAGCCGGCAGACCGTACTCGACCGGATCGGCGAACTCGCCGACGCGGGAATGCAGTTGCCCATGCTGATCCCGGTCTCGGCGCTGGCCTCACCGGAGGCCGCCGGGTACACCGTGGAGACCCTGGCCTGGCTGGCCGGCGAACTGGGTTCGGGCCCCGCCGCCGGGCGGGTGACGGGATGACCGGCACCGGCATCGGCATCATCGGATCCGGCATCTCCGGGCTGCAGTTGGCGCTGCGCCTCCAGCAGCTCGACGTGCCGGTGACGCTGTACTCCGCGCAGACCGTCGAGGAACTCGGCGCGGGCAGGCCGAGGAACTTCCCGGCCCGGTTCGCGCCGACGCAGCAGCGGGAGGCCTCGCTCGGCCTGCGGGACTGGGAGTTCGACGACGCCCGGGTACACGGCTGGGCGGTCACCATGCAGGGTGAGCACGGGCCGCTGGAGTTCCCGGCGGCGCTGAACCCGCCGGCGAGCGTGGTCGACTTCCGGCTCTACCTGCCGCGTCTGTTCGGGGAGTTCACCCTGCGCGGCGGTGACGTGCGGATCGGCCCGGTCGCGGTGGACGAGGCGGCCCGCCGGCACGACCTGGTGGTCGTCGCCAACGGCGACCGGTCCATCCGGGAGCTGTTCCCGGTGGACCCGGCGCGCTCACCGTACCCGGGGCCGCAGCGCGTCCTGTGCACCGGCCTGTACCAGGGCATTCGGGAGGACGCGCCGCACACGCTGGACATCCACTTCGTGCCGGGCGCCGGCGAGATCCTCCGGATCCCGTTCCTGTCCCGCCTCGGCCCGGCGCACGTGCTGGCCTTCGAGGCGGTCCCCGGCGGCCCGTTGGAGCCGCCCGCCCACCTGGACGCCGACGCCGACCCGGTCGGCTTCCGGCGCGAAGTGCTGCGGCTGCTCGCCGAGTTCGCGCCCAGCCTGCGCGAACGCGTCGACACCGAACGGTTCGGCCTGATCGCGCCGGGCGAGCTGGCCCAGGGCGGCGTCGCTCCGGCGGTCCGCCAGGGGTGGGCCCGACTCGCCGACGGCACGTGCGCCCTGGCCGTCGGCGACGCCTGGATCACCAACGATCCGCTCACCGCCCAGGGCGCCAACCTCGGTTCCCATACGGCCTTCGCCCTGGCCGGGCTCATCGCCGAGGCGGACGGTCCACTGGACGAGGAGTTCTGCCGTGCGGCGTCGGCCCGGCTGTGGGAGCACGCCCGGCACGTCGTCGAGTGGAGCAACGCGTTCCTGGCCCCGCCCCCGCCGCACGTCCAGGAGCTGTTCGGACGGGCGGCCGCGGACAAGCGGATCGCGGACGCCTTCATCAGCCGCTTCCACGACCCCGAGGCGATGTGGGCCGTGCTGTCCAGCCCCGCCGGGGTCGCTTCCTTCGTGGAGGCCTGCACCGACGACAGACCGTGAGCCAGCCCACGCGACCACGGGTCACGCGACCGCGCGTCACTCACGCGACCGCTTCACCCGCAACCGGCCGACCGAGTACCCCCGAATCCGATTCGAGAGATGACCATGCCCATCAGTGTCCTGTCCCTCATGTTGTGCGTCTTCGGCATCACCACCGGCGAGTTCGTGGTCGCCGGGATCCTGCCGGACGTCGCCGACGGCCTCGACGTGTCCATCCCCGCGGCCGGCCTCCTGGTGACGGCCTACGCCCTCGGGATGATCTTCGGCGGCCCCATCCTGACGGCGCTCACTGCCAGGTACCAGCGAAAGCCGCTGATCCTCGTGCTGCTGCTGATCGCGGTGGTCGGCAACCTGGCGTCCGCGGTCGCGCCCGTCTACAGCGTGGCCTTCGCGGCACGCGTCGTCACGGCGCTCGTGACCTCGACCTTCTTCGCCAACGCGATCGTCATCGCCACCTCGACCGTGCCGCCGCAGAAGGCGGCCTCCACCGTGGCGAAGCTGATCCTGGGCATGAACCTCGCGATGATCCTCGGCGCTCCGCTGGGCACCTGGGTCGGGCACAGCTTCGGCTGGCGTGCGACCTTCGTCGCGATCGCGGTCATCTGCGCCCTCGGCTTCCTCATGGTGACCCGTTTCGTGCCTCCCGTGGCCAACGAGACCTCCACCTCGGCGTTCGGTGAGCTGCGGGTGCTGCGCAAGTCCCCCGTCCAGATGGCCATCCTGATGACCGTCGTCGGCAACGCCGGCCTGCTCATCGTGTTCACCTACTTCGCCCCGCTGCTGACCGACCTCGCGGGCTTCACCGCCGACACGGTGCCGGTGCTGCTGCTCGTCTACGGCGTCGGCGCGACCGTGGGCAACCTCGGCGGCGGCTGGCTGTCCGACCGCGCGCTGATGCCCTCGCTGGTCGGCCTGCTGACCGCGCTGGCGGCGGCCCTCGCCGTGGCGTGGGCGGTCGGCTCCGGCACCGTGGGCGCCGCGATCATGGTCTTCGTGCTCGGCGCCCTGGGCTTCTCGATCGTCCCCGGCACGCAGGCCCGGGTGCTGGGGACCGCCTCGGAGGCACCCACCCTGGCACTCGCCGTGAACTCGTCCGCCTACCAGCTCGCGGCAGCGCTCGCCTCCTGGCTGGGCGGCCGGATCATCGACAGCGGCATGGGCCTGCACGGGATCTACCCGGTGGCCGCCGCCATCACCGTCCTCGGCGTCCTGGCCAGCCTGTTCGCCTGGTTCCGGGACACCCGCACCGCCGTGGCCGCACACCCGGCCGCGACCCCGGATGCCGAGGTCACGACGGCATGACAACGAGCCGCATGACTCCCGACCGAAGCCGCACGACCCCGAACCGGAAAGGAACGAACCATGGCTCGTGAATCCGTCGTGGTCTCCGGCGAGTGGGCGGCGGCCCGCACCGACGAGCCGGGCACGGTGTTCCTGGAGACCGGCAACAGCGACTCCGACTACCGGAAGGGTCACATCCCGGGCGCCGTCTGGATCGGCTGGGACGAGTTCCAGGACGGCCTCCGGCTCGGCCTCGTCGACGCCGGAGCGTTCGAGAAGCTGCTGAGCGCCAAGGGGATCGGCAACGACGACACCGTCGTGGTGTACTCCGCGAACCTCAACCTGCTCGCGGCACCGGTGCTCTGGTACCTCCGGCTCTACGGCCACCAGGCGGTGAAGCTGCTCGACGGCGGCCGGGAGAAGTGGCAGCGCGACGGCCACCCGCTCACCGCCGAGGAGACCGTCCGGCCGGCCACCAGCTTCCGCGCCGAGCCGCCGGACCACTCGATCCGGGCCACCCGGGACGACGTGCTGGCCGCCATCGGCACCCAGAACCTCATCGACGTCCGCACCCCCGACGAGTACGCGGGCCGCATCTTCGCCCCGGGCTTCGCCGGGGAGGCGTTCGCACCCGGCAACAGCCCGCACGACGTGGCGCAGCGCGCGGGCCACATGCCCGGCGCGGTCAACGTCCCGTGGGAGGGGGCGCTCAACCCGGACGGCACCTTCAAGTCCACGGAGGCCCTGGAACGGGTCTACGGGGGGCTGGACCCGGCCCGCGGCTCCATCACGTACTGCTGGGTGGGCGCGCGCTCCGCGCACTCGTGGTTCGTCCTGAGCGAGCTGCTCGGTTGGCCGGACGTCAGGAACTACGACGGCTCCTGGGGTGAGTACGGCTCGCTGATCGGAGTTCCCGTCGAGCGCGGCGACTGAGCTCGCCGCATTCCCCGGCCGGCGCCCCGGCCACCCGGCCACCCGCAGCAGTCGGGCGGGGGAGCCGTGCCGCCGTCCTGCCCCTGCCACGTCCACGCACCAGAGCCTCCACGTCCACGCACCAAACGACCGAAGCGCTGCCGCCTCCCACCGTGGGGGGCGGCCCGATCTGGAAGGTGTTCGCGATGGGATCCGACGTCCTGCCCGCCATAGCCGCCCTGGCGCCCCAACTGGCCGATGCCGCCGCCCGGGCCGACGCCGACCGCCGGCTGTCCGACGACACGGTCACGGCGATGCAGGAGGCGGGGGTGTTCCGGGTCGCCATGCCCAAGCGGTACGGCGGTGGCGAGGCACCGCTGCGCACGCACCTGGACGTGTCCTCCGCCGTGGCCGAGCTCGACGGCGGCGCGGGCTGGCTGGCCTCGCTCTGGAACGGCAACGCCTGGTGCGTCTCCCTGTTCCCCGAGCAGGCGCAGGACGACGTGTGGGGCGAGACGCCCGACGCCCTGGTCAGTGGCGCCCTCAAGCCCAGCGGCCCGGTCCGCCGGGTGGCCGGCGGCTACCGGGTCAGCGGCGGCTGGAGCTACGCCTCCGGGATCTGGCACGCCTCCTGGGTGATCGCCTCCGTCGTCCTGGAGGACGGCCCGGCGGCCATGCTGGTGCCCCGCGAGGACTACCGGATCGTGGACGAGTGGCACATGGCCGGCATGCGGTCGACCGGCAGCAACCGCTACGTGATCGAGGACGCGTTCGTGCCCGAGCACCGGGTGCTGCACCTCGGGCCCATGGTGGGCGGCGGAAACGTCACCGACGAGCTCGCCCCCGCGTACCGCACCGCGATGGTGCCGTCGCTCGTACTGATGGTCTCCGGGCCTCAACTCGGGCTCGGCCGGGCCGCGTTGAGCCACGTGATCGAGGCCGCCGGGCGCAAGGGGATCGCCTTCACCGACTTCGCCCTGCAGCGGGACTCGGTCGGTTTCCAGCTGCAGGTCGCCGAGGCCGCCACCGCCCTGGACACCGCTCACCTGCACGCCTACCGCGCCGCCGACGCCCTCGACGGCCACGCCGCCGACACCGTCTACCCGGCCGCGCTGCTCCGCGCCCGCTACCGCGCCGACGCGGCCGTGGCCGCCCGGCGGGTGAACCGCGCCCTGGAGACCCTGATGACCGCCCACGGCTCGAGCGGCCTCGCCGACGCCAGCCCGCTGCAGCGGATCTGGCGCGACGCCAGCGTGGCGGCCCGCCACGGCATGCTGATCCCCCAGGTCAACCTGGAGGTCTACGGCGCGGCCCTGGTGGGCGCGGAGAACAAGGTCAGCCCGTTCGTGTAAGGGGCCCGATCGGCAGGGCCGCACGTGACAGGTGACAGGGACCGATCGGCAGGGCCGCGGCAGCGCGGCCCGCACCGACCGGACCATCGATCGACAACAGGATGGAGAACGACATCGTGACGAAGACCCTCGGGCTGATCGGCAGCGGCATGATCGGCGGCAATCTGGCCCGCCTCGCCGTGGACGCGGGCCTCGACGTGGTGCTGAGCAACTCCCGGGGCCCCGGGACCCTCACCGACCTGGTCGCCGAACTCGGCCCCCGGGCGCGGGCCGCCACCCCCGCCGAGGCCGCCCAGGCGGGTGACCTCGTGGTGGCGACTGTCCCGCTGGGCGCCCTCGAGAAACTGCCCGCCGAGGCCATGGCCGGCAAGACCGTGATCGACACCATGAACTACTACCCGGAGCGCGACGGCCGGATCGCCGCCCTGGACACCCGCGAGCTGACCTCCAGCAGCCTGGTGCAGCGCCGGCTGGCCGGCTCCCGCGTGGTCAAGGCCTGCAACAACATCCACTTCATCAGCCTGTACACCGTCGCCCGCCCCGCCGGCTCGCCCGAGCGCAGCGCCCTGCCGATCGCCGGCGACGACGCGGACGCCAAGGCCGACGTCACCGCCCTGCTGGACGTCCTCGGCTACGACACCGTGGACCTCGGCGCCCTCGCCGACAGCTGGCGCAGCGAACCCGGAACGCCGCTCTACGTGCGCCCTTACTTCCCGGGGATGCCGCCCTGGGGGACGAGCCAGGAGGCCCTCTTCCGCTGGTTCCGCGACACCCGGGGCGTTCCGGTGACGGCGGACCGGGTGAAGGAGCTGGCGACCCTCGCGATCCGGAACCACACCGGGGAGCGGCTCCCCGGGAAGTTCACGTCCGATTGACCATCAGGAGCACCGGTGTCCATGTCCAACGGGGGATCCACGCCGGAGTCGTTCCGGCGAACCATGTCCAGGCTCGCCACGGGGGTCGTCGTACTCTCCGTCGGCGAGCCTGACGTCCACGCGATGACGGCCAACGCGTTCGGATCGGTGTCACTCGATCCGCCGCTGGTGCAGTGCTGCATCGCCCACAGCGCGGTCATGCACGACAGCCTCACCAAGGCACGGACTTTCGGCGTCTCGATACTGGACGCCGGCCAGGAACAGATCGCCCGCTACTTCGCCGACAAGGCGCGCCCGCTGGGGATGGCCCAGTTCGACGGCGTCCCCTGGCAGCCGGGCCCACTCACCAGCGCACCGCTCCTCCCCGGTGCGCTGGCCTGGCTGGAGTGCGAGCTCGTCGAGTCCCACCTCGCCGGGGACCACTCGCTCTTCCTCGGGAAGGTGCTCTCCTCCGCCACCGGCGACGGCCAGGAGGCCCTCCTCTTCTACGTGGGCCGCTTCCAGCGCTTCGCGGCGGTGTGACCTGACGGCACGGAACCTGCTGCCGGGAACTACTGGTCTAGGCGATGCCCTGCCCGTCGATGTCCGCTCCCCACTCGTCCTCGCCGACGGCGCCCACGCAGTAGCCGCCGCCCTGCACGGTGCCGCCGGCCTCCTGGCACTGCTCGGCGGTGACGTCGTGGGGGAGCGCCCAGGCCGGGGCGGCGCCGCCGAGGACGAGGAGGGCGGCGGTGAGGGGGACGGCCAGCCGGGCCGGCGATGAAGTGATCATGCGTTCTACGGCAGCACGCGCCGAGGACGGTGGCGAGCCGGGTGCCTCCATTCGCGGACCGCGAGGGCGATTCTCCGGGGCGACGTGGCATCGGGCAGAAGGGGCGGTGGCCGAGTCAGCTGGGCCTGGCCACCTCCGGGGGCCAGGCGCCGGGGGTGAGGACACCGAGGGCGTAGGCGCGGGCGACCAGGGCGGTGCGGTTGGGGAGTTGCCAGCGGCGGGTGAGGCGGGCGAGGTGGTAGTTGACGCCGTCCGCGGTGATGCCGATCTCCTTGGCGATCCTGGTGGTGGTGGCGCCCCGGGCGGCCGCGGCGAGGATGCGGGCCTCGATCGGACTGGCCTCGGCGCCCGGGTCGGCCGTCGGCCCGGCGGGCCGGGCGGGCGGTTCGTCGAGGGCGCGCAGCGACAGCAGCAGGTTCGGGGTCTGCTCCGGGGTGTCGGCTACCAGGTCGACGGTCATCTCGCCCTGGCGCTCGCCACCGTCGACGGGCGTCCAGGACACCCGGGCCGGGTACTGCGAGCGGCGGTGCAGCCGGACGGCATCGGCGAGCGACTGAAGAGTGGTGTTGTCCCGCAGGCTGAAGTACTCCAGGATCCGGCGGTTGCGCAACTGCCCCGGCAGGACGCCGAACTGGGCCGCCATCGCGCGGTTGACGATCAGGATCCGGCCGCCGAACTCCACCACCGCTATGGGCAGCGGCACATGGTCCAGCAGGCGCAGTGCCCGGTTGCGCCAGATCACCGCGGCGTCCAGCCGGGTGCCGGCCGCCGGACCGCAGCCCTCGGTCGGTCGCATGCTCCGCACTCCTCGCGCACTCGTCCCGCATTCCTCCCGCGCCAGCCGCGCCCGCATCAGACCTGACGGGTCGTGGGCAAGTCTCCGGATGCCGCTGGGACTACACAATCATGTAGTGATCGCCGCCGCGCGTACGTCCCGGGGGCGCAGAGTGGAGGAGTCGAGAACTTTCCCAGGGAGGGACCACGCGATGACCGACACCATGACCGAGGCCGTGCCGGCTCCACCGACCCTGCCGCCCGCGCGGGCCCGGAACGTCCCCCTGGTGGACATCTCCGCACTCCCGCCGGTCTCCGCCCCCGTGCTGCGCACCATGGAACTGGTCAGAGAGCACGGACCGGCCTACGTCCAGCGGTTGCACGGGCGCGACACCCTGGTCGTCGGCAGCCTGGACCTGGTGGAGGAACTGGCCGACGAGGAGCGGTTCCGCAAGGCCGTCGGCCCGGCGCTGGAGAACGTCCGCGAGTTCACCGGCGACGGCCTGTTCACCGCCTACAACGAGGAGCCCAACTGGGCCCGGGCGCACGACATCCTGATGCCCGCCTTCGCGCTCGGGTCGATGCGCACCTACCACCCGGTGATGCTGCGGGTGGCCCGCCGGCTGATCGACTCCTGGGACCGCCGCGCGGCCGCCGGGCTGACGGTGGACGTGCCCGACGCCATGACCCGGATGACCCTGGACACCATCGGGCTGGCCGGGTTCGGCTTCGACTTCGGCTCCTTCGAGCGGGACGACCTGCACCCCTTCGTCGAGGCGATGGTGCGCTGCCTGGAATGGGCGATGACCAGGCTCACCCGGGATCCGGAGCTCGATCACAGCGAGCGCGACGCGGCGTTCCGGGCCGACGCCGACTACCTGGCCGGGGTGGTGGACGAGGTCATCACCGCTCGGGTCGGCAGCGGTGGACCGGGCCCGGCCGAGGACCTGCTCGGCCTGATGCTGGACGCGGTGCACCCCGTCGACGGGACTCGGCTGGACATCGAGAACATCCGCAACCAGGTGATCACCTTCCTGATCGCCGGCCACGAGACCACCTCGGGCGCGCTGTCCTTCGCGCTGTACTACCTGTCCAAGCACCCCTCCGAACTCCGGCGCGTCCAGCGCGAGGTGGACGCCCTCTGGGGCGACCAGCCCGACCCGGAGCCCACGTACGAGGACGTCGGGCGGCTGCGCCGCACCCGCCAGGTGCTCAACGAGGCGCTGCGGCTGTGGCCGACGGCTCCCGCGTTCAGCCGGGAGGCGCGCGAGGAGACCCTGCTCGGAGGGCGGATCCCGGTCCAGCCCGGGCAGCCGATCTTCGTGGTCACACCGATGCTGCACCGCGACCCGGCCTGGGGCGACAACCCGGAGCTGTTCGACCCGTCCCGCTTCGACCCGGAGCGCGAGCAGGCCCGTTCGCCGCATGCCTTCAAGCCCTTCGGCACCGGCGAACGCGCCTGCATCGGCAGGCAGTTCGCGCTGCACGAGGCCACCATGCTGCTGGCCATGCTGGTCCACCGCTACCGGCTGATCGACCACGCCGACTACCGGCTGACCCTCAAGCAGACCCTCACCATCAAGCCCGACGGCTTCACCCTCGCCCTCGCCTCGCGCACCCCCGCGCCGGTGGCGCAGCCGGTTCGCGGCAGGGGCGCCGCCGAACGTTCGGAACTGCCCGGCCGGGTCCGCCAGGGCACCGGCCTGCTGCTCCTGCACGGCTCCAACTACGGGGCCTGCCGCGAGTTCTCCCGCCGGCTCGCGGAGGTGGCCGGCGAACTCGGCTGCGCGACGGAGATCGCCCCGCTGGACGCCTACGCGGACGGGCTGCCCACCGATCGGCCGGTGGTGATCACCGCCGCCTCGTACAACGGGCAGCCGACCGACGACGCCGCCGCCTTCGTCCGGCGGCTGCAGGAGGACGGGAGCGCGGCCGGGGTCCAGTACGCCGTGCTCGGCATCGGCGACCGCACCTACGCCGCCACCTACCAGCGCGTCCCCGCCCTCATCGACGACCGGCTCGCCGCCCTCGGCGGCACCCGGCTGCTCGCCCGCGCCGAGGCAGACGCCTCCGGTGACCTGTCCGGGACGGTCCGGGCGTTCACCGATGCGCTGGGCACCGCCCTGCTGGAGCGCTACGGGGACGCCGACGCCCCGGCCGCCCGCCAGGAGGAGGCCGCGTACACCGTCACCGAACTGGTCGGCGGACCGCTCGACGCGCTGGCCGCCCGGCACGGCATGGGCGAGCTGACCGTCACCGCGGTCGAGACCCTGACCGACCCGGCGTACCACCGGGTGAAGCGGCTGGTCCGGCTGGCCCTGCCGGAGGGCGTGGAGTACCGGACCGCCGACCACCTCACCGTGCTCCCGGCCAACGATCCCGAGCTGGTCGGGCGCGCCGCCGACCTGTTCGGCGTGGACCTCGACACCGTGCTCTCCGTGGTGGCCCACCGTGGCTCCGGGCTGGCCGTGGACCGTCCGCTCACGGTCCGCGAACTCCTCACTCACCACGTGGAGTTGCAGGACCGCCCGAGCGCCGCGCAGCGCGCCGTGCTGGCCGGGCTCAACCCCTGCCCGCCCGAGCAGGCCGCGCTGCGGGCGCTGCCGGCGGACGACCCCCGCACCCTGCTCGACCTGATCGAGGACCACCCGGCGCTGCGCGGGCGGTTGAGCTGGCCGGTGCTGCTGGAGCTGCTGCCGCCGATCCGGCCGCGGCACTACTCGATCTCCTCCTCGCCCGCCGACGACCCGGGTCGGGCCGACCTGATGGTCTCGGTGCTCAGCGCCCCGGCCCGTTCCGGACGGGGAACCTTCCGTGGCACCGGCTCGGGCTACCTCGCCCGGCTGGCCGTCGGCGACACCGTACGGGCACGGGTGCAGCCGTGCCGGGAGGTGTTCCGGATCGGCCACGACACCCCGGTGATCATGATCGCCGCCGGCACCGGCCTGGCGCCCTTCCGCGGGGCCGTCGCCGACCGGCGCGCGCTCGCCGGGGGAGGGGCGGAACTCACCCCCGCGCTGCTGTACTTCGGCTGCGACGACGCGCAGGCGGACTACCTGCACCGCGCCGAGCTGGAGGCGGCCGAACGGGCCGGCGCGGTCTCGATGCGGCCGGCGTTCAGCGAGCGGCCGGTCGACGGGCGGCGCTTCGTCCAGGACCGCATCGCCGCCGAGGCGGCGGAGGTATGGGGACTTCTGGCAGCCGGCGCGCGGGTGTACGTGTGCGGCGACGGCGCCCGGATGGCGCCGGGCGTGCGGGAGGCCTTCCGGGCGCTGTACCGGGAGCGCACGCCGGGGGCGGACGAGCAGCAGGCCCAGGACTGGCTGCAGGGCCTGGTCGAGTCCGGCCGCTACGTCGAGGATGTGTACGCGGGCTGACGGACCGCCGGTCACGGCTTGACGCCCGAGCCGGAGCAGGAGCCGGAGCTCGAGCCGAAGCCGAAGCCCGAGCCGTGGGGGCTGAGCAAGATGGGGGGGGGGGGGGGGGTTGGGGCTTTGGGGGCGGGGGCGGTTCCGAGGGGGGGGGGGGAGAGCGGGTCTGGCGCGAAGGAA